>NZ_JBIWNL010000037.1:0-50180 GCF_044767225.1 Kitasatospora sp. NPDC101447 | reverse complement strand
GACCCTGACATCCCTCGCCCCCGCCCCCGGGCGGGCCTCCCCGCCCGCGCGGCGTGTTTGGCTTGTCCGCGGGGGGGGGGGGTGGGGTGGGGGGGGGGGGCCCCCCCCCCCACTCCCGTTCAAGCCCGGGCAGGCACCGGGGCGTCCGGGGAGTCCAGCCAAACCGTCTGGCCGTCGGGCGTGACGGTGAGGCCGAAGCGCTCGAAGCCGGGGCGGCCCCGGTCGTCCCACCAGCGCCAGGCGGATCGCACCTCGTCCCAGAGACTGCGGGGGCCGGACTGGACGACCTCGTAGGTGGTGCGGCCGGGCTCCCAGTCGACGGTGGCCCAGGACGTCACGGCCGTGTCGTGCAGCCAGAGGGTGTAGGAGCCGTCCGCGTAGCGCTCGACGAGAGGGAACACCCCGGGCACCTGCACCCCGACGGCGAACATGGCCGGCCAGCTGCCCAGGGCCTCCGGGGAGAGGGACGTCGAGGAGGAGGTGCCGTCCGCCGGCCACGGCCCGGACAGGTACGCCAGGCTGCCGGGACGGATGGCCCGTTGGCGGCGGAGCCGCATGAAGGCCGATGATCCGACGAACCGGCCGCTCGCCGTGCCGTCGGCGCCCGCGGTGAGCCGGACCACGGCCTCCCCGCCATACTCGGGGCCCCACGGCGCGACGATCAGGCCGCCCGACCTCGTTTGGGAAACCCAGGCGGGCGGCACCCGGCGAACCGAGCAGGTGGCGATCACCCGGTCGTACGGTGCGCGGGGCGGGTGGCCAGCGGCGCCGTCCCCGACCACCAACGTCGGCGAGTACCGGGCGCGCTTCAGCCGTAGCTGAGCCTCGGCGGCATTGTCCTCGTCGACCTCTACCGTCACGACGTTGCCGGAGCCGAGGCGCTGGGAGAGGAGCGCGGCGTTCCAGCCCGTGCCGGTGCCGATCTCCAGCACCCGGTCGCCCGGCTCGACGTCCAGGGCGGCGAGCATCGAGAACACCATGGTGGGCATGGAGTTGGAGGACGTGGGCGTGGTGCCGCGGTGTTCCCCGGTGTGGTCGCCGTCGTCCCACTGGGTGGTGAGCGGGACGTCGGAGTAGACGGCGTGCCACCAGGCGGCCGGGTCGGCGTGCCTGTTCGCGGAGTCGCCCTGGCGGACACCGTCGCCCTGACCGGGCCAGACGAGGTCCGGGACGAACCAGTGGCGGGGGACGGCGTCGTAGGCGGACAACCAGTCCGAGGTGATGGACCCGTTCGCGATCAGCGCGGAGGCCAGCCGGGCCCGGCCGGCCTCCGCTTCCTGCTGCTCGATCACGCGTCAGTCACCCGACGTCGGGCCGCTGCCGTCCGAGGTGTTGCCACCCTCGTCGCTGCCGCCGCCACCGTGCTTGTTGCCGCTGCTGCTGTCGTCCTGCTGACCGCCGCCGGACCCGGATCCGGAGCCACCGCCGTGCTTGCCGTTGTCGAACACGGGCATGGTTTGCTCCTTTCAACGACGGTGTCGAATAACGTCGTTGAGACGTACGGTAGGGCGGCGGAGCGGGCCGGAAGGCGGCCGATTCTCGAATATTCCGGACCCGGGCCGGTGGGGTTCGCGGAGATTCCTCAGAAGGTGCCGAGAGCCCTGCGACAGCGGGTGATCACCTTGTGGGCCTCCGCACCGTAGACGGCGGAGGCGGCCAGGGTCTCCCAGACGCGCAGGTAGAGGGACACGTTCTCGGGCTGGTCGAGCCAGAGCTCGGCGTGCCAGTCCTCGACGATGACGAGTCGCTCGTCGTGGATCCAGAAACCGTTGGCAGGCGGCAACTTGAGCTGGGCCTCGAATGGGACGATGCCGAGGGAGACGGTGTCCAGGCCGATGACGCCAGCGAGACGGTCGAGCTGCGCGGCCATCACGGGCGGAGGGCAGACCAGGGCGCGAAGGGCAGATTCCCACATGAGGATGTGGTACTGCTTGCCGGACCGGTACAGGCTCTCCTGGCGCTGGATGCGGGCTCGTACAGCCTCGTCTATGTCGCGTGGGGACTGGTGGAGATCGACGTACGCGCTGAAGATGTGCCGGGCGTAGTCGGCGGTCTGGAGCATCCCGACAATCATGGCGCCTTCCCAGGCGCGCATGAAGTGCGAACGGTCGTGCTCGGCAGTCAGGGTGTCCTGCACCGGTTTGTGCCCGGCGGCCAACTGCCGTCGCCAGGACCGGGTCCCTGACTCGAAGGACCGCAGTCGGGCTGACAGTTCGGCTGCCGTGCGGGGCTGTCCGACAGCCTCGGCCCAAGCTTTGAGGTCGTCGTGGGTGGCCGTTTGCCGGCCGGTCTCCAGCTTGCTGACTTTGGACTGCGTCCAGCACAGGAGATCGGCCAGCTGCCGACCTGTGAGACCGCCCTCGGTCCGCAGCTCGCGGAGCCGCTGACCGAGGGCGATCCTGGCGTGCTGGAAGTCGGTGCTCACATGTCGGACGGTACCTGAGCACGGAACTCGTGGTGTGGGAGGGCGAAGTGCCATGCGGCGTCGCGCTCCTGGCAGGCGCGGGCAACCCGCACCGGGTCGGTGATCAGTTCGACGTGGGTCAGATCGTCGTCGGTATCGAAGTGCAACAGGGCGATGAATCGCGAGTCGAACAGCCAGGTGTCCTCCGCCGGGAGGCCCAGCCGGTCGGCGTCGGCACGCCAGAGCTGCCGGATGTCCTCCCCGACCATGCCGTTTCGAATGGAGTTGTTGAGCAGGTACCGCTGCCCGACGGAGGGTGGGTTGTCCATGATCCGCACGCGCTCGAACCGCTTGCCCAGGGCCGACTGTTCGCGGCGCGAGACGCACCAGGGATGGTCCAGGTCCCAATCGAGGTCGAGCCCGGCGACGAACCGCCGGTAGGACTCGCCCTGTTCGTCCGAGCGGTACCGACGGCGGGTCTCCAGTCGGAAGGCCGTGTGTTCGAAGCTCACGAACAGCTTGTCGAACTCGTCGAAGCTGATCAGCGTGCGTTCCCGGCTCATCGCTGCTCTCCTCGTAGTCGGTCGGACGGGATCAGGATGCCCTGGAACTGCCACGGCGGAAGCACTGATTCTCCAATGTTCGCCCGCAGAGTCGCAGTTGCACTGTCGAGGATCGGCCGTGGTAAGGCGCATGCAGTGGGGGTGGGTACCGTCGACTTCCTGCTCCGGGGAGGTGCCCCGATCTGCGTGACCGGGGATGTGAGGTGCACGGCATGGCAGGACGGATTCGGAGAATAATCAAGAATCAGTCCTGTTGGAGCGCCAGTTGAGGCCGAATATGAGACCTTCCTGACCGTCGGAGAAGGGGAAAGTCATGGCCAGGCGGCTGCGCGTCGTGGGTAGTACCTCGGGCGTCGGTGACTGTCCGACGCTGTACGAGGACGTGGACACCGGAGAGGTGGTGGTCCAGGGGTACGCCGTTACCGACCCTGAGGAGGTGGCACAGCTCAAGTACGTGAAGGACGATGAAGGCTTCGTAGTCGTGCCCCGAGAACTGCTCGTGAGGTTCGCGCCGAAGGAGGCAACGCCTGTGCCCGAGTTCGTCCCCCAGCAGAAGATCACCGAGTTCATCAACGACGGGTTCGAACACACCGCCTGGCGGCTGGAGACCAGGACCGGGTACCTCTCCGACAAGCAGATGCCCTCCTACTCGGAGTTTCTGCGCACCGGCGACACGGCCGGTGAGGTCGGACACCCCTGGTTCGAGAACGTGCGCCGCATGGTCGACAAGGGAAAGAGGTTCGAGCGGGTCCGCCTGGTGGACAACCCGCCCACCGAGGGGCAGCGGTACCTGCTGGCGTGTGCCCGGACCAACGTCGCTGCCGGTGAGGACATCCGGTGCATGTGGCGGGCGGACGCCGAGACGGCCGGCCTGACCGGGTTCTCGGACTTCTGGCTCTTCGATTCGCGAACGGTCGCGCGCTTCCACTTCGAGGGAGAACGCACCGTGGGCATGGAGCTGGTCACCGACCCACTGGAAGTCCTGCGAGCCTGCCAGGCCCGCGACGCCGCCTGGCACCACGCGACGCCCTACGCGGAGTTCAGGGCTCGGGTACCTTCCGGCATGTGAGCTCCGACTTTCGACATGCGCGGTCTGCTCTCGGTGCTCGGATGCGCGAGCTTCGCACCGAGAGCGGCCTGTCAGGCCGTGCCTTGGCTACGAGGCTGGGCTGGCCGCAGTCGAAGGTCAGCAAGGTGGAGAACGGAAAGCAGTCGCCCACCAGGGCCGATGTGGTGGCATGGGCCGCGGGTGTCGGCAGGCCCGATGCCGCTGCGGAACTGGTGGGCAGACTCCGGACGGTGGAGACGCAGTACCGCTCCTGGCGGCGCCAGCTCGCCGGTGGTGTGAGGCCGGTACAGGAGGCACATGCCGAGCAGGGCCAGCGGACCAGCGACCGTCGGTCATTCGACCCGACCTTGATTCCAGGCTTGCTTCAGACAGCGGGGTACGCCCGTGCGGTGCTCACCCGGTACACCCGAGTCCATCCATCGATTCGTGACGTCGATGCTGCCGTGGTTGCCCGTATGGAACGACAGAGAGTACTCAGGGATCGATTCCGATCATTCCATTTCCTGGTGTGGGAAGGAGCCCTCGTATCCCGTCTCTGCCCTCCGGATGTACTGGTCGACCAGCTGGAGCGCCTCGTGCCGTGGTTGGTGGAAGGGAACGTACGCCTCGGCATAGTTCCCTTTGGCGCCGATCTGGAAGTTCCCGTGGGAGTGGGTTTCTCGATCCACGACGACGCTCTGGTCGTGACCGAGTCATGGCACGCAGAGATGTGGCTGGACGATCCGGCCGACGTTGCACTTCACATCCGGGCATGGGATGCGTTGGCGGAAAGCGCTGTCTACGGCCCGGCAGCCCATCGTGTGATCGCCAGAGCTGCTCGTGCCCTTCGCGATACGCGTTGAGGAGCTCTTCCAGGGGCGGTCCGGTTTTGCGGCCCCTCGCGCGGTTGCGCGCGAGGGGCCGCTGGGGGTCAGGCGTGGTGGTCGAATTCGCCGGCCTTGATGCCCTGAAGGAGGGCGGCGAGGGCGGCGGGGGTGGTGCGGAGGATGACGTGGCCCTCGTCGGACTCGCGGAGTTCGACCAGCCCGTCGACCGCGCGTACCTCCACGCACTCGTTGTTTGCTGCGCTGTAGCTCGACTTCTGCCACTCGGTCTTAGGCATACCTGGATTCCACTTCTTTCTTGATGAACCGGATGAAGTCTCGCGACTCATCCTCGGAAAGCGCAGCGGAGTCCACGCGGTCGAAGATGGCTCGATGCTTGGCCAGGTCTGCTGGGGAATCGAAGAAGAGCGTGCCCGGGGAAGTGTCCATCTGGACGGTATCGAGTTCAGGTACGGGGCCCTGTGCAAGGGTCACGTTCTCGCCAGCGCCAGGGAATGTGTCCACATCGAACGGCACCACCCTGATGGAGATGCCGTTGTCAGTCGAGTCTCCGATCAACGCATCAAGCTGGTCTGCGAGCACCCTGGGACCACCGAACTGCATGCGGAGTGCTGCCTCGTGGATGAACGCCCGAAGCGGGATCTTGCCGGTTCGGACCACTTGCTGCCGCTGTACGCGGAACGCAGTCCGGACATCGATGTCCTTGCGGGGCAACGGCGGATAGACCCGAGCGAAGACCGCGGACGCGTAGCTCCCGGTTTGCAGAAGACCGGGGATGTACGTGGTGGTGGAGGTGGAGAGTGTCTTCGCGTGATGTTCGACCTCGGCTACCTCAAGGAAGTCCGTCGTCAGGACCTCTCGGTACTCCTCCCACCAGCCTCGGCCGCGTTCGGCGGTGATGTCGGCAAGGGCATCGATCATCGGACGATTCGCGTAGTTGCAGGCCGCAGCAATGGTGCGGAGGCGGTCTGCGCTGATTCCGATCCGCCCGGATTCCATCTGGGTGACCTGAGCGGGGTTCATCCCGACGAGACGACCGAGCTCGGATCCACCGAAGCCGGCTTGCTCGCGCATCCTCCGTAGCTCGATGCCAAACCTGCGCTGGCGGAGTGTCGGGTTGACGCGTGGCGGCATGGCTTCCTTCCGGGGGTGCAAGCACCTCAAGTCTGCCGTGCGGGCCGAGCGTCGGTCTACCGACTACCACGATAGAGGGAAGTTCCCGATGAGGGGGAAAATTATCCACTCCCATGCGCTACGGTCGTGCTCATCTCGATCCGACGGATCGTCAGTAACGCCTGCTAGCAAGCACCGCAGAGCAGCCGCGCCCATCTGCCTGGCCTGGCTCACGGCGACATGTGTTCCGCCGGTTCTTCCCTCACTCACGCCTCGGGAGAAGTCCCATGCGTCACCTCAACACGCCCTCGATCGCCCTCGCCCGTCAGTCCCTCCTCGACACCATGACGCGCGTCGGCTGGTCCCCCTCCACCATCTTCGACGCGCAGCTCGCGCTCGTCGAGCTCCTGGTGAACGCCTGGCGGCACGGCGCGACCGCCGCGCCGATCGTCCAGATCATCTCCGTCGACCGCTCCCTCCGCGTCTCCGTCACGGACGAGAGCCCGATCGTGCCCTCCCCGGCCGCCCGTGGCCTCCTCGCCGAGTCCGGCCGGGGCCTCCAGCTGGTCGCCGGCCTCACCCACCGTTGGGGCGTCGACCCCCAGGAGCGCGGCAAGTCCGTCTGGTTCGAGCTGGACGGTGCCGCGTGAAGCGCCACCCCATGAAGCCGACGGACCCCCGGATCCGGCACTACACCGACGACCACATCCGCACCCTCCTGGCCGAAGTCCAGGAGCGTGGCAGGAAGTTCGGCCTGATCTTCCCCTCCGTCGGCACCGACCGGACCCTCGACGGCCGGGTCCTCGTCCGCTTCGGCACCGCCCCCGCCTCCACCCTCCTCAACCTCCTCACCCTCCTCCTCGACGTCGACCGCGAGACCTGGTGCGATTCCTGATCGGGGCGGCCTTCGCCGTCCTCCTCGCGCTCGCCTTCGCGACCGTCGCCCTGGGCGTAGTCACCGCCCTCCGTGCGACCCCGCCCGACGAGGACGGGTAGCAGCACGCAGAGGAGGGCCGCGACCACCCCCGCTGGTCACGGCCCTCCTGCGCTCCTGCCCTACCCCTCCGGGCTCAGCTCTTCTTCTCGAACCCGGCGAGCAGGGCGCGCGGGTCGAAGGTGACCCGGATCCGGGCGATCTTCCCGTTCTCGACGTGCATCCAGTTCACCGTCGGCGTGGGCTCCGCGACGCTGGTGTTCAGCTCGAACCAGGTGATCACCTCGTCGCCCTCGGCGACCCGCACCTTCACGTCGATCTTCTCCAGCACCTGCCCGAGGCCCCGCAGTCCGCCCAGTGCCTCCTCCACGCCGGAGGCGGTCCCCAGTGCCCCCACGAAGTCCACGTCGTCGGCCAGCACGCCCCGGAGGGTCTCGAAGTCGCCCGCCTCCCAGGCGGTGAAGTAGGTCTCGGCCAGCTCGCGTGCGTTCTTCGTCGTCGTCATGACTCCATCGTTCCGCGCGACGATCCATCCGTCCAACAGATGGATCTGATGTTGTCTATCATTCTGAGTTATGGAGATGCATCAGCTGCGCTACCTCGCCGCCGTGGTCGACGAGGGGACCTTCACCGCCGCCGCCCATCGGCTGCACGTGAGCCAGTCCGGCGTCAGCACCCAGATCGCCAAGCTGGAGCACGAGTTGGGCCAGCAGCTCCTCGACCGTTCCGGGCGCCGAGTCCGCCTCACCCCCGCCGGAGAGGCCGTCCTTCCGCTCGCTAAGAACGCCCTCGCCACTCTGGACGCCATCCGGCACACTGCTGCCGAGTTCGCCGACGCGGTGCGCGGCCGGGTCCGGCTGGGCATGATCATGGGCTGCTCGATCCCGCCCTTCCTCGACGTGGTCGCCGACCTCGGCCGCACCCACCCCGGCATCGAACTCAGCCTGCACGAGGGCCACTCCGACCTCCTCCAGGCCCGGATCCTCTCCGGAGACCTGGACCTGGCCCTGATCGGCTTCGCGGGAGAGGCCGACCCCGGCCTCGACGTCGACGTCGTCGTGGACGAGCGCATCGTCGCGGTCGTCCCGGCCGGGCACCCGCTCGACCGGGACGGGCTGGGCCTCGCCGACCTCCGGGGCGAGAAGATCCTCTGCCTCTCCCCGGGCACCGGCCTGCGTGCCGCCTACGAGGACTCCTGCCGCCGGCTCGGACTCGACCCGCGCGTGGACATCGACGCCAGCTCCCCGCTCGCCGTGCTCCGCCTCGCCGAGCGCGGCGCCGGGGTCGCCGTCCTCAGCTCGTCCTCCGTGGAGGGCGCCGGCCTGCGTGCGGTCCCGATCACCGACGCGGCGACGTACGCCCGCCTCGGCCTGGTCGCCCGGCGCGACCAGCACTCTCCGGCGGTCCGGCTGCTGCGCGACAAGCTCCGTACAGCGCTGGGGAGTTCCTAGGCCTTCCAGTGCGGGTCGCGCCCCGAGGCGGCGAGCGCGCGGTCCCACACCGAGGCGCCTTCCGGCAGTGCCACCGGCTCCGCGAAGCCCTCGTACTGCCGGTACAGCTCGGCGTTCTCGGCCACGATCTCCAGCACCACCGCCGCGAGCTCCTCGTCGACCGGGATCTCCACGCCGACGGCCCGGGCGACGTCCCAGCCGTGCAGGAGCAGCTCCAGGATCAGCATCCGGGCGATCCCCACCGCCGGGACCGGCGAGCCGCCGAGGTCGACGTCCCCCTCCCAGACGGCCGGGTCGGACCACGCCGCGACGGCGCGCTCCAGCTGTGCCGCGTACGCCGGGCGCCATTCGGCGTCGGCGGTGAAGTCCCGCGCACTCAGCTCCGGGGGCAGCTCGGTGCGCAGGGCCCGGTGCTCCAGGCCGTGCGAGGTGTACAGCACCCAGTGGTTGACCAGGGCGCGGGTGTCGAAGTCCGCGCAGGGCGTCGGCGCGGTCGGCGGGTGGTCGGCCGGGACGGCGGCGGCGACTCCGGCCGCGGCGGAGGCGGCACGGGCCAGGAAGGGGTGCATCGGGTGGACGTTCATGCCCCGATCCTGCGCCGGGACGCACCACCGGGTCTTGAAGAAACGCGACGGCTAACGTGGCCGCCATGGACTCTCCGGATCTCGGCCGCGGCGTGCTCCACCCGGCCCGGGCGGCCGAGCTGATCAGCGTGGACCGGCTGGAGCCGGCTCCCGAGGTGGCGCGGTTCGTCGAGTACTACTGGCGGGTCGGCTGGGACCTGCGCGGGCTGCCGGCGTACGAGCAGAAGGTGCTCGCCCACCCCAACGTCCATCTGGTGTTCGAGGCCCCGCGGGCGACCGTCTACGGGGTGGTCCGCTCGTTGTTCGTCCGTCGGCTGGAGGGCGCCGGGCACGTGCTGGGCGTCCGGTTCCGCGCGGGTGCCTTCCGGCCGTTCGCGGGCTGCCCGGTGGGCGAGCTGGCCGACCGCACCCTTCCGGCCGCCGAGTTCTTCGGGCCCGCGGCCGACCGGCTCAACCCGGTGCTGTTGGGCGACGCGGCGGACCCGGCCGCCCTCGCGGACGCCTTCCTGCTGCCCCGGCTGCCCGCGCCGGACCCGGTCGCCGAGGAGGTCGGGGCGATGGTGGAGCGCATCACCGGCCGGCCGGACCTGTGCCGGGTGGCCGACCTGGCCGGGGAGTTCGGCCTCGGCGTCCGGCGTCTGCAGCGCCTGTTCGCCGAGTACGTCGGCGCCTCCCCGAAGTGGGTGCTGCGCCGCGCCCGGTTGCACGAGGCGGCCGAACGCGCGCGCCTCGGCGGCGAGTTGGACCTTTCCGCACTCGCCGCCGAGCTGGGCTACGCCGACCAGGCCCATCTCACCCGCGACTTCACCGCCGCCGTGGGTGAGTCCCCGGCGCGCTACGCGGCGGCGGGCTGACCGGCTTCCGCCGTGGCGGCAGCGGCGGCCGCAGCGGCCCGGCCCTTGGCACTGGCCCGCTTGGCGTAGGCGATGGTGAAGTAGACCAGCCCGCCGAGCACCACGTACGGGAGGATGTTGTTGACCGTCACCACGGTGCCGTGCGACAGGGTGTAGACCAGCACGATCCGCAGCACGGCCTCCAGGACGAAGGCCACGCCCCACACGATGGTCAGGTTGCGCTGGACCTTGCGGAAGCCCGGGTACTGCCACATGGAGTTCCACCAGGCGACCATCTCCGGCGTGCCGTCGGTGGCGAACTTGCGCCCGAAGTAGAACATGATCGGCTTCGGGGCGGCGAGCGAGACCAGGTAGAGCACGCCGAGCAGGCCGGAGACGAAGGAGTCCTTGGCCAGCAGCATCTTCGGGTCCTGCGGGCCGATCAGTGCGACGACCAGGGTCAGGGCGACGAAGACCAGGGAGACCACGGCGAACTCGTCGATCCGGCGGTGCCAGACGAGGTAGATCAGGGTGTCGATCACCGGCCCCAGGCCCGAGAGCAGGATGGCGGTGGATTCGCTGTAGCCGTGGTCGTGCAGCTGGTTGTAGATCATGATCGGCGCGACGACGTTGAAGCCGATGCTGATCAGCCAGCCGAGAGCGGCCGCCTTCCCCTTGCGGGCCGGAGCATGCGGAGCTGCGTTGGTGGGTGCGGTAGTTGACACTGTGTCGTCCCCCGGAGTGAGCCGTGATTTTTCGGCTCATTCTGACGGAGCGGCAGGTCAAGCGCCTAACGTCGGACCGAATCGTGATCGATCGTGCCCGAGCGGGCCGCTGCTCACGCGCCGAGGAAGCGCTGCAGTTCGTCCAGCACGTAGTTGGCCCCGGTGTAACCGATCCCCTGGAACCACAACTGGTCGTCCACCGGGAACGCCCGGTGCGCCCTGACCGCCCCCAGCGCCTGCCAGCCCGGGCTCGCCAGCACCGCGTCCAGGCCCGCCTGTTCGGGATCGCCGTACGTCGCGTAGAGCAGCAGGTCGCCGTCCGCCTTCGCGATCTGGTCCGGTGGGACCTCGAAGTCCGACTGGTCGACGTTCTGCGCGTCCGGCCGCCCCACCTGGGCGTCGGCGAGCACCGTCCCGGGGAAGCTCTGCCGGCCGTACAGCCGGATCCCGCCGCCCTCCACGAACCGCACCAGGCTCACCCGGCGCCCGGACAGCCGGGCCGCCGACAGTGCCTGCGCCACCTGCCCGGCGTGCTTCTGGTAGGCGTCGGCGAAGGCCTCCCCGGCGGCCACCCGCCCCAACGCCCGGGCGTGCAGCTCGAAGTCGGCCTTCCAGGGCGCGCCGGTGGTCTGGGTGAGCACGGTGGGGGCGAGCTCGCGCAACTGGTCGTAGCGGTCGCCGTCGCGCGCCTGGTTGGAGAGGATCAGGTCCGGCCGCAGCGCCCGTACGGTCGGCAGGTCGGGGGCACCGGCGGGGCCGACCAGCCGGATCCCGGTGGTCCGGGAGGCCGGCCAGTAGTCGGGGTAGCGGGTGTCGCGGGCGGGGAGCGCGGCGCCGACCGGGGTGATGCCGAGGGTCAGCGCCGAGTCGAGGGCGTCGGTGTCCAGCACGACCACCCGCATCGGCTCGGCCGGGACCAGCACCGGCCCGGTGGCGGTGTTCACGGTGACCGGCGGCGCCGGGGCGGCGGTCGGCGAGGCGCTCGGGTCGAGGTCGCCGGCGGCCGCCGGGCCCGGAGCCGGGGCCTGCTTGGTGCCGCCCGTGCAGGCCGCGAGCGCGGCCCCGCCGAGGCCGGTGAGGAGGGTGCGGCGGGTGATCCGGGGCATCGGCGGTCCTCGGGAGACGGGTGTGGTCGGGGCGCCGTCGATTATGTCCGAAATGGCAGCTAAAGTGCCGATGAGTGTGCCGTCAGGCGTCCACCGCCGCCGTCGCCGCCCACGGAGCTCCCGGGACGACCAGCGGCGTGCCCGTCACCGGATCCGGTACCACCACCGAGTCCAGCCCGAACACCTCGCGTACCAGCTCCGCCGTCACCACCTCCCCGGGGGCGCCCTGCGCCACCACCCGGCCGTCCCGCATCGCCACCAGGTGGTCGGCGTACCGGGCCGCCTGGTTGAGGTCGTGCAGCACGGCGACGACCGTCCGCCCGCGCTCCACGTTCAGCCGGCGGACCAGGTCCAGCACCTCCACCTGGTGCGCGATGTCCAGGTAGGTGGTCGGCTCGTCCAGCAGCAGGATGTCGGTGCCCTGGGCCAGCGCCATCGCGATCCAGGCGCGCTGGCGCTGGCCGCCCGACAGCTCGTCCATGCTGCGCTCGGCCAGCTCCGCGGTCGAGGTGCGCTCCAGCGCCTCCGAGACCGCCGCCTCGTCCTCCGGCGACCACTGCTGCCACCAGCTCTGGTGCGGCTGGCGCCCGCGCGAGACCAGGTCCGCCACCGAGATGCCCTCCGGGGCGGTCGGCGACTGCGGCAGCAGGCCCAGCCGCTGCGCGATCCGCTTGGTCGGGATCCGCGCCAGCTCCTCGCCGTCCAGCAGCACCGCGCCCCGGACCGGCTTCAGCAGCCGGCCGAGGGCCCGCAGCAGGGTCGACTTGCCGCAGGCGTTAGGGCCGACGATCACCGTCACCCGGCCGTCGGGGATGCGGACGTCCAGGCCCTCGACGACCGTGCGCGTCTCGTAGGCCAGGGTGAGGCCCCGGGCCTCCAGACGGTGGGCGGACATCTCAGGAACCTCCACGGCGGGATCGGATCAGCAGCCACATCAGGTACGGCGCGCCGACCATGCCGGTCACCACGCCCACCGGCAGCTCGGTCGGCGCCAGCAGCCGCCGGGCGATCAGGTCGGCGAGGACGACCACCAGCGCGCCGGTCAGCGCCGAGCAGAACAGCGGGACCTGCGCCGAGCGGGCCAGCCGCAGCGCGATCTGCGGGGCCATCAGCGCGACGAAGTCCACCGGCCCGGCGGCCCCGGCCGCACAGGAGGCCAGCACGATGCCCAGCAGCGCCATGCCCAGCCGGATCCGGTCCAGTCGCAGGCCGAGGCCCACCGCGGTCGCGTCGTCGAAGGAGATCGACCGCTGGGCGCGCGCCGCCCACAGCGCGACGGGCAGGGCCGCGAGCAGCACCCGGGCGAGCCAGCCGGCCTGGTCGTAGCCGGCGCCGTTCAGGCTGCCCGTCATCCAGACCTTCGCGGCCTGCGCCTGGAAGCCGTCGCCCTTGGTGAGGAAGACGGAGGTGAGCGAGGACAGGGCGACGCTGATCCCGATGCCGACCAGCACGAAGCGCTGCGCGTGCAGCCCGCGCCGCCAGGCCAGCGCGTACACCAGCAGCCCGGCCACCAGGCCGCCGGCCACCGCCGCGTACGGCGCCTGACCGGTCGAGCCGACCACGCCGTACGCCGTCAGGCCGACCACCGTCGCGGTCGCGCCCCAGGTCACGCCCACCACGTCGGGGCTGGCCAGCGGATTGCGGGCGACGGTCTGGATCAGCGCGCCGGCCAGGCCGAGCGCCGTGCCGACCAGCAGTCCGACCACCACCCGCGGCAACCGGAACTCGCCGACCACCAGCTCGTCCGGGCTCGGCCGCCCGAGCACCACCCTGACCACCTCGGCCGGCGACACGGTGGACTCGCCCAGGCACAGCGAGGCCACCACCGCCCCGGCGAGCGCCAGCAGCAGCCCGGCGGCGACGAACGCCGAGCGCCGGTGCAGCAGGAAGGAGGCCCGCCCGGCCCGCACCACGGAGTAGCCGCGGAGCGGCACGCGGCCCGTGCCGGAGGAGACGGCGCTCATGCGGCGACCACCTTCCGGCGACGGACCAGGGCCACCAGCACCGGGACGCCGACCAGGGCCGTCATCACGCCCGCCGGGACCTCGGACGGCGGGAACAGGACCCGGCCGAGGGTGTCGGCGAGCAGCAGCAGGGCCGGGCCGAGGACGGCGGAGAAGGCGAGGATCCAGCGGTGGTCGGCGCCGGCGACGGCGCGGGCCGCGTGCGGGACGGCGAGGCCGATGAAGGCGATCGGGCCGGCCGCCGCGACCGCCGAGCCGGTGAGGACGGTCGCGCCGAGGGCGCCGAGCGCCCGGACGGTGCCGGTCCTCGCGCCCAGCCCCTTCGCGGTGTCGTCGCCGAGGGCCAGCGCGTCCAGCCCGCGCGCCACCGCGAGGACCAGCACCGTGCCGACGGCCAGGAAGGGCAGCAGCTGCCAGGCCACGTCCGAGGTCCGCCCGGAGAGCGAGCCGACGTGCCAGAAGCGGAACCGGTCCATGGTGGCCGCGTCGGTGGTCAGCACGAGGGTGTTCAGCGAGGCGATGAAGGCCGACATCGCCGAGCCGGCCAGCGCCAGCTTGACCGGCGTCGCCCCGCCCCGGCCGCGCCCGGCGAGCCCGTGGACCAGGACGGTGGCGATCGCCGCGCCCGCGAAGCCGAACCAGACGTACCCGGTGAGGGTGGAGACCCCGAAGCCGGAGATGGCGACCACCACGCCGGCCGCCGCGCCCTGGGAGACGCCGAGGATGCCGGGGTCGGCGATCGGGTTGCGGGTCAGGCCCTGCATGACGGCCCCGGCCAGGCCGAGCGCCGCCCCCACGGCCAGGCCGACGACCGTGCGCGGCACCCGGAGCTCGCGGATCACCACGGCGTTCGCGGTGCTGCCGCCGTGCAGCAGGGCGTCGAGGGTCTCGCCGAACGGGACGGTCCGGCTGCCGACCGCGAGGCTCAGCAGTACCGCGGCGGCCAGGACGGCCAGGGCGGCGGCGAGCCACGCCGTTCGGCGCCGGGGCGCCCGGTGCGGCGCACCGGGCGGTGCGGTGGTGTCGTCGGTCATGGGCCCTCTCCGCAGACAACTCAGGTAAACCTAAGTTCCGCCGCGAAGGCGGGGCAAATTGCCTCGTGGCCCCGGCTGTCCGTTGGATAGCCTGGCGGCATGCCCGCGACCCCACAGGCCCCGCTCACCGTCGGCTTCGACCTCGACATGACGCTGCTGGACACCCGGCCGGGTATCCACGCCACCTACCTGGCGCTCTCCGCCGAGACCGGCACCCCGATCGACGCCGACCTGGCGGTCACCAGGCTCGGCCCGCCGCTGCTCGACGAGATCCGCAACTGGTTCCCGGAGGAGGAGGTGGAACGGGCCGCGACGCGCTACCGCGAGCTCTACCGCGACCACGCCTTCGCCCCGACCGTGGCCCTGCCCGGCGCGCACGCCGCCGTCGAGGCGGTCCGCGCCCACGGCGGCCGGGTCGCCGTGATCACCGGGAAGTACGAGCCGAACGCCCGCCTCCACCTGGAGCACGCCGGCCTGCCGGCGGACGTGCTGATCGGCGACCTCTGGGCCGAGACCAAGGGCGAGGCCCTGCGCGAGCAGGGCGCGAGCATCTACGTCGGCGACCACCTCGGCGACATCCTGGGCGCCCGGATCGCGGACGCGGTCGCGGTCGCGGTGGCCACCGGCCCGTACGGGGCGGACGAACTGCGCGAGGCCGGGGCGGACGTGGTCCTGGCGGACCTCACCGGCTTCCCGGACTGGCTGGCCCGCCACCTGGCCTAGGCCCCGCCACCCGGCCTAGGGCCCGCCGCCAGGCAGGGGAACCCGACCCGTCAGGGCGCGCTCAGGGCCCGGCTCAGGACCCGACTCGGGGCCGGGCTCAGGACTCGACGCGGCGGCGCTGGTCGCGCGCGTTCAGGAACAGTCCGGTCAGCGCGGCCAGGAAACCGGCGGGCATCAGCATGCTCAGCCAGTACGCGGCGGTCGGGAGCGGCGTCAGGTGCAGGAACAGCGGGACGAAGGTGACCAGGGTGGCGAGTGCACCGAGACCGAAGACGATCGCCCCGGCCTTGACGTACACGTCGCCGGGATCGGCGCTCTGGCTGCTCACGTCTGCTCACTCCTCGGGGCTGGGCCGGACCGCCCCCAGTCTGGCAGAGCGGCCCGCGGGGCCGCCCACCGGAGCGGCTTCGTCACGTTGCGCAGTTTCCCGGCAGCTCAACGTTTTGATCCCTGCTGAGCGGGGGTATGGAGGGTGTGCCGAGGGGCGCTACAGGTGCGCCCCGCGTCCTCAGACCCGGGGGTGTGAGCCGATGGACCGCGCAGCGCCGCGACCCGGCCGTGCCAGTACCGGGTTGCCCGTGGCCGCGAGATCCCCGCACTCCGACCGCCCCGATCGGGCCGCGGAACGCGGATCCTTCGCGGAACGCGGATGAGGCAGTCACGGACCGTTAGTCTGCTCCTGACAGTGTGCTGACCATGAGCGCCCGCGGGCGCCGAGTCGAGGTCGGCAGCATCTTTCCCACCACCCAGTGATCCCCGGCCAGGGCCGGGATCCCTCACACCCATTCGAGGACTGTTCGAGATGCCCACCGGCCAGGTCAAGTGGTTCAACGAGACGAAGGGCTTCGGCTTCCTGTCGCGCGACGACGGCGGCGACGTCTTCGTCCACACCAAGGCGCTGCCCGCCGGTGTCACCGTGCTGAAGCCGGGCCAGCGGGTCGAGTTCGGCGTGGTCGCAGGGCACCGCGGTGACCAGGCGATGGCCGTGCAGCTGCTGGAGGCACTGCCCTCGGTGGCCGCCGCCCAGCGCCGCAGCGCGGACGACATGGCCCCGATCGTCCAGGACCTGATCACCACCCTGGACGCGGTGCTGCCCGGCCTCCAGCGCGGGCGCTACCCCGCCAAGCCGACCGGCCAGAAGCTGGCCGGCCTGCTGCGCGCGGTGGCCGACCAGTTCGACGTGTAGGGCGGCGGGGCGGAGCGGGGGAGGACTACCCGAACGCGAGCGCACCCGGGTCGAGCGGGGGCACCAGCCCCTCCGCGGCGGCCCGGGTGAGCAGCGCGCGGACGGCCGCGTAGCCCTCCTCGCCGAGGTCCTCGGTGAACTCGGTGACGTACAGCCCGATGTGCTGCTCCGCGACGTCCAGGTCCATCTCCTGGGCGTGCTCCAGCACGTACCCGCGGCTCGCCCCGGGGTCCGCCCAGGCCTGCCGGACGGAGGCGCGGATCGCGTCGGCGACGGCCCGCAGCCGCTCGGCGCCGAGCGAGCGCTTGGCGACGATCGCGCCCAGCGGGATCGGCAGGCCGGTCTCCGCCTCCCAGGCCTCGCCCATGTCGGCCAGGCTGTGCAGGCCGTACTGCCGGTAGGTGAAGCGGGCCTCGTGGATCACCAGGCCGGCGTCCACCCGGCCGTCCCGGACGGCGGGCATGATCTCGTGGAACGGCAGCACGACGATCTCGCCGAAGCCGCCCGGCACCGCCTTCGCCGCCCAGAGCCGGAACAGCAGGTACGCGGTGGAGCGCTCGGAGGGCACCGCGACGGTCTTCCCGGCGAGGTCGGCGGGGGCCTCCACACCCGGCAGGGTGAGCACCAGCGGCCCGCAGCCGCGCCCGAGCGCGCCGCCACAGGGCAGCAGGGTGTACTCGTCCAGGACCCACGGCAGCGCGCCGTAGCTGATCTTCAGCACGTCCAGCCCGCCGCGCTCGGCCAGGCCGTTGGTGACGTCGATGTCGGCGAAGGTCACCTCGGGGGCGTCCGCCCCGGGCACCAGGCCGTGCGCCCAGGCGTGGAAGACGAAGGTGTCGTTCGGGCAGGGCGAGTACGCGATGCTCAGCCGTTCAGCCACGGCCGGCCTCCTCGATCGGTTCGTGCCGCGCAGCCGGTTCCGGCTCGTGCCGCGCAGCCAGTTCGTGGACGGGCAGCACCGCGAAGGCCCGCTCCAGGGCGGCCAGGGCCTCGCCGATCCGCCAGGCGGCCCGGTCGCGCGGGCCGACCGGATTGGACACGGTGCGCAGTTCCAGGGCCGGCACGCCGTACCGGGCGGCGGCCTCGGCGACGCCGAAGCCCTCCATCGCCTCGGCGGCGGCGCCCGGGTGGCGGGCGGCCAGCGCGGCGGCCCGCTCGGCGCTTCCGGTGACCGTGGAGACGGTCAGCACCGGGCCGACGACGGCGCCCGGGCCGGTGGTGCCGTCCCGGCCTTCCAGGGCCCCCCTGACGAGCGCGACGGCGGCCGGGGGCGGGGTGTGCCGGACGGTGCCGAAGCCCAGTTCGGTGACGTCCGCGAAGCCCTCGGGGGTCTGCGCGCCGAGGTCCGCGGCCACGATCGCGTCGGCCACCACGGTGGCGCCGACCGGGGCGTGCGGGGCGAAGCCGCCCGCGATCCCGGCCGAGACGGCCAGGGCGTACGGGTGGGCGGCCAGGGCGGCGGAGGCGGCGGCCGCGGCGGCGGCCGGGCCGACCCCGGCGGCCAGCACGTCCACCGGAGCGCCGGCGGACCGGTGCAGCGTGCCGCCGGGCAGCGGCAGGGCGGTGGCGCCGCCCGGGAGGCCGCGCAGCACGGCCTCCGCCTCGGCGGGCACCGCGACGACGACGAGCAGCCGGGCCCGCGCGGGGCCCGACTGCTCGTGCGCGCCGTTACCGGCGTCGTGCGCGGTCATCGCAGGACCGTCAGCTGTCCTGGGTGTTCAGCTGGAAGTACCAGACGGCGATCGGGTTGTCCGAGTTCTTGTCGCCCTCGACCACCGTGATCAGGGTCTTGCCGGTGGCGTTGAGGATCTTGTTCGCCTGCTGGGAACCCGACCAGGTCGGGCCCTTCGCGTACGCCGAGAGGCTGGTGCGCCCGCCGGAGGCGGTCGAGCCGCCGTTGCTGAAGGCCCACCAGCCCGACTCGGCCACGTTCGGGGAGACGCCGACGCCGACCCGGTCGCTCGCCACCACGTCCATGGTGGGCAGCGTGCCGTTCTTCAGGGCGGTGTTGGCGTCCTCCTGGCACTTGTCCTGGAGGTCCTCGGTGATCGGGCTGCCGTTGTTCCAGCACAGCGGGTCCGCGACCGTCGAGGAGTTGCCGACCGTGAGGGTGGCACGGTGCGAGTTGTGCTCGGTCTGGCCGGCCGCGATGGCGACGGAGGTGCCCACCGTGGCGGCGCCGACCACGACGACGGCGCCGAGGGCGGCGATGGCACGGGAATTGAGGCTCATGGGTCAGAATCTACCGGGCCTGGCCGATCACGCTACGCGGGGGTCGGCCACCGCGTGTTGCCGCACCCCGCTCAGGCCACCCGGGGCGCCGCGGAATGCCGTCGCAGACCCACCCGGAAGAGCGAGTGGAACGTCCACAGCAGCACCAGGCCGACCACCGCGGCGGCGATCGACAGGCCCAGCACCCCGTTCAGCGGCAGCAGGATGCCGACCGCGCCGCCGGCCACCCAGGACAGCTGCATCAGCGTCTCCGAGCGGGCGAAGGCCGAGGTCCGCACCGCCTCCGGGACGTCCCGCTGGATCAGCGCGTCCAGCGCCAGCTTGCCCAGCGAGGCCGCCATCCCGGCGACCCCCGCGACCAGAACCACCGTCACCACGCCGTACCAGAGCGCGGCCGCCGCCGTCGCGCAGGTCGCCAGCAGCAGCATCGCGGTGACCGTCGGCTCCGGGCCGCGGGTGCGCAGCCAGGAGCCGAGCACCGAGCCGAGCGCGTTGCCCGTGCCCGCCGCCAGCGCGACCAGTCCCAGCGCCAGCGTCGGCTGCAGGCCGCCGATCGGCTCCTCCCGCAGCAGGAAGGCCAGGAACATCACCAGGAAGCCGACCAGCCACTTCATCGCCGACATCGCCCGCAGCGCCAGGATCACCGACGGGCCGACGGTGCGCAGCGAGGCCTTGACGGGCGGTGGCTTGTGGTGGATCAGGTGCGAGCCCTCGCCGTGCACCTCGGCGTGCAGGACGGCGCGCTGCTCGCCCTTGGCCGAGTCCACCTTGTGCGGCAGGTGGAAGGCCATCAGGGTGCCGATGACGAACACCAGGAAGGCGCCGCGCAGCGGCCAGCTCGGGCCGATCAGGTGCAGCAGCCCGCCCACCGCGGCCGCCACGCCGGTGGCCAGCAGCCCGGCCAGGGTGACCCGGGAGTTGGCCTTCACCAGGGACAGCCGGCTCGGCAGCAGCCGGGGCACCACGACGCTGCGCACCACCCCGTACGCCTTGGACGCCACCAGCACGCCGAGCGCCGCCGGGTAGAGCGCGATGCCGCCGCCGGCGATCACCCCGGCCATCGTCCAGGCCAGCACCGCCCGGGCCAGCATCGACATCGCCATGGCCGCCCGGCGGCCGTGCGGCAGGCGGTCCAGCAGCGGGCCGATCACCGGGGCCAGGATGGCGAACGGGGCCATCGTGATCAGCAGGTAGAGCGCCACCCGGCCGCGGGCCTCGCCGGTGGGGACCGAGAAGAAGATGGTCGAGGCCAGCGCGATGGTGATCAGCATGTCGCCGAAGGAGTTGAGCGCGTGCAGCTCGATCAGCTTGGCGAGGCCGGACTCGCCCGCGCCCTCGGCGGCGGTGGCCCGGCGGATCCGGCGGCCGGTGCCGTGCACCACCTTGCCGGTGCGGGAGCCGGCGGCGGAGGCGGTGCGGATCAGGAAGTGCCGGCGGGGCTCGGGGGCCTCCTCCTCCAGGTCCTCGTCGAGGGCGGTGAGGTGCCGGGCGTGGGCGCCGTCCGGCCCGGGGGCGTCGTCCTGCGCCGGGAGGCCGTCCGGCCCGGGCACGCCGTCCGGCCCGGGGAGACCGTCCGGCCCGGGGATGTCGACCGACTCGGGGAGACCGTCCGGCCCGGGGACGCCGCGGAGCACCTCGCCGGGCGCGGCGCTCCGGGGCGGCTTGACCAGACTCACGGGGGCGGCGGGCGCCTCGGCTCCGCCCGCCGGCTGCGGTTCGCCCGCGCCGGGGACCGGGGGCTGCTGTCGCGGCACGGCGTCCGCCTGGTCGGGGCTGCCGGCCTGCGAGGCGCGCAGTGTGTGCTGCGACGGTTTGTCGTCCGCCACAAGCCCATCCTGCCCCAGATTCGCCGCGGCGACGCGGGATTGCGCTCCGCTCGGCGCGGTCGACGGGTGCTCGCGGAGCGCCCGCGGAACGTCCGCGTCCGCCCCGGACTGTGCCGGGGTGCCGGGCGGCGGGTAGCCTGCCCAAGGTCCGCCCGCCGGGCGCCGGGAGCGCCGGCAGGCCGGTCGAGCGGCGCGGCCGGTACCCGAGGGGGCCTCCGGTCGCGCAGAATGGACGAGGGACTACCGAGCCGCGACGGACCAGGCAACACGCCGTGGGCGACATAAGAACTGGGAGAGAATCGACGCCGTGAGTGCTGCGATGCGAAGCCGTACCCCCGACCGGCTCTGTGCCGAGGCCGTCGAACTCGCCCGTCAGGCAGCCGAGGAGGCCGTCGGGGCGGAGGCCGTCGGGCTGCACCTCGGCGTCCAGGCGGACGCCGACCGCGTCGTCACCCACACCTTCGAGTGCCTGGACGCCGCGTACCGCGGCTGGCACTGGGCGGTCACCGTCGCCCGCGCCCCGCGGGCCAAGAACGTCACCCTGGACGAGGTCGTGCTGCTGCCCGGCCAGGACGCCGTCCTGGCCCCCGAGTGGGTGCCGTGGAGCGAGCGGCTGCGCCCCGGTGACATGGGCCCCGGCGACCTGCTGCCGACCGGTGCCGACGACCTGCGGCTGGAGCCCGGCTGGACCGGCGAGGACGAGCCCGCGCCGAACTCCGCGGTCGCCCTCGCCGACGACGAGGACCTGGTCGTCACCGACCCGCACGTCCAGCCGGCCCCGGCCCGCGCCCGGATCAACGCCGTCGCCGAGGAGCTCGGCCTGGGCCGCAGCCGGGTGCTCTCCCGGCTCGGCCTGCACCTGGCCGCCGAGCGCTGGGAGAAGGCCCACGGCCCGCAGACCCCGATGGCGCAGGCCGCCCCGGCCTCGTGCGGGAGCTGCGGCTTCCTGATCCCGATCGGCGGCTCGCTCGGGCAGGCCTTCGGCGTGTGCGGCAACGAGTTCGGTCCGGCCGACGGCCAGATCGTCTCGTTCGCGTACGGCTGCGGCGGCCACTCCGAGGCGGCCGTCATCCCGGCCCCGCCGGCGCCGTCCGAGCTGATCCTGGACGAGCTGGTGGTCGAGCCCCTGCAGCTGCACCCGGACCGCGCCTCGGGCTCCGTCGAGCCCGACGCCCCCGCCGAGGAGCTCGGCCACTCCTGAGTTCGCCGTCGTACGGCCCGCCCCGGTTCCTCACCGGGGCGGGCCGTCGGCGTTCCCGGACTCAGCGGCGGCCGAACAGGCCGCGCCGGGCAGGGGCGGCGTCCTGCGGCCGGGGCGCCGGCCGGGGCGGCGGGGCGTCCTGCCCGCTGTGGAGGAGTTCGGCGACCGAGACCCGGAAGTGACGCTTCCAGCCGCCGGCTGTGAGCTCGACCAGGAAGCTGCCATCGGGCATCGTGAAGATGCGGCGCTCCGGCGGGCGCGAGGGCTCCGAACCCTCGCGGGGGACGTACGTGCGGGCGGCCTCCTCCGCCAGCCCGACCGCCTGCTCCCGGCCCAGCGGGGCTTCCTGCGGCGGGACCAACTGCCACCGGTGGGCGCCGTCCGCGTCGACCTGCCGGTCACGCTCGATCAGGACATACCAGGAACCGTCGGAGACCATGCGGCTTCCCCCCTCGCCAACCGGAACAGGGGGCTCAGCATAGGCAGCGGGCGCCCCTGGTCCGCCGGGGGTGCCCGGGCAGGGAAGAATGCCCTACGACGTACAGGGCAGCGGAAGGCGGCAGGTCCCGTGGAACCTCGGATCATCGGCAGCGGCACGGACGAGCACCTCTCGGACCCCTTCGGGAGCGCTGCGCTGCGGCGGCGGGTGCTGGACGCCTGGGCCGCCTCGCCGGCCCGGTTCCGGGAGGACGCCAACGCCGAGGAGGAGCTCGCGCTCGGCGGCTACCGGGACCGCCTGGTGGTCGAGTTGGCGCAGAACGCGGCCGACGCGGCGGTCCGCGCGGGCCGCGGCCCCGGGCGGCTGCGGCTGACCCTCGCCGACGGCGTGCTCGCCGCCGCGAACACCGGCGCCTCGCTGGACGCGGCCGCCGTCGAGTCGCTGTCCACCCTGCGGGCCTCCTCCAAGCGCGGCGAGGCGCCCGCCGTCGGCCGGTTCGGGGTCGGCTTCGCCGCCGTCCTCGCCGTCACCGACGAGCCCGCCGTGCTCAGCGCCACCGGCGGCGTGCGCTGGTCGCTCGGTGAGGCCCGGTCGCTCGCCGAGGCACAGCCCGCGCTGGCCGACGAGCTGCGTCGCCGGGACGGCCACGTGCCGCTGCTGCGGCTGCCGTTCGCGGCCGAGGGTCCGGCCCCCGAGGGCTACGACACGGTGGTCGTGCTGCCGATGCGGGACGCCGCGGCCGAGGACCTGACCCGCCGCCTGCTGGCCGGGATCGACGACGCGCTGCTGCTCACCCTGCCCGGCCTCGCCGAGGTCGTGGTGGAGACCCCGGAGGGCACCCGGACGCTCACCCGGGTCGCCGCCGAGACCCGCCCGGACGGCGTCACCGAGGTCACCGTCACCGACGACGCGGGCGGCCGGCTGCGGCAGACGGTGTGGCAGACCGCCGGCGCCTCCGGCAGCCTGGCCGCCGAGCTGCTGGTCGACCGGCCCACCGAGGAGCGCACCCGCCCGTACTGGACGGTGACCTGGGCCGTGCCGGTCGGCGCGGACGGCGTCCCGCAGCAGCCCGGCATCGCGTCCGTGCTGCACGCGCCGACCCCCAGCGACGAGCCGATCGGCCTGCCCGCGCTGCTGATCGCGTCCTACCCGCTGGACTCCACCCGGCGGCACGTCGCGCCCGGCCCGCTGGCCGACTTCCTCACCGAGCGCGCCGCCGACAGCTACGCCGACCTGCTGCGCGCCCGCGGAGCCGATCTCGGCTCGCTCGGCCTGGTGCCCGGGCCGCTCGGCCAGGGCGCGCTGGACAACGCGCTGCGCGCGGCGGTGCTGTCCCGGCTGCCCGGCACGCCGTTCCTGCCGCACCCGGCGCCGGTCGAGGAGGGCACGCCGGCGCTGCGGCCCCGGGACGCGACGCTGCTGGAGGGCGCGGACGGCTCGGTGGTCGAGGCGCTCGCACCGATCTTCCCCGGGCTGCTGCCGGCCGGTCTGGAGCGCCGCACCGAGCTGCGGGTGCTGAACGTGCGCCGGGTGCCGCTGGCCGATGTGGTGGACCAGCTCGGCGGCCTGGACCGCGAGCCCGGCTGGTGGCGCAACCTGTACGCGGCGCTGGGCGGGGCCGACCCGGAGGCGCTCGGCGCGCTGCCCGTGCCGCTCGCGGACGGCCGGACGGTGACCGGGCCGCGGCGGGTCCTGCTGCCCTCGGAGGACGCCGACTGGGCGGCCTTCCCGGGCTACCCCGAGTCGCTGGCCGGCGCACTGGCCGCGCTCGACCTGCGCCTGGCGCACCCCGAGGCCGCCCACCCGCTGCTGTCCAAGCTCGGCGCGGGCACCGCCACGCCGGCCGGGGTGCTGGACACCCCCGAGGTGCGCGCCGCCGTCGCCCGCTCGTACGAGCTGGCCGAGGACGACCTGGACACGGCGATCGAACTCGCCGACGCCGTCCTGGCGTTGGTGAAGGCGGCCGCCCCCGAGCCGGGTGAGCACCCCTGGCTGGCCCGGCTGGCGCTGCTCGACGACGAGGGCGAGCCGGCCCGGGCGGGCGAACTCGTGCTGCCCGGCAGCCCGTTCGCCGCGCTCGCGCGCGAGGAGGACGCCGGCTGGGTGGACGACGAGCTGCTGGAGCGCTGGGGGTCCGAGGTGCTCGCGGCCGTCGGGGTGCTGGCCGACTTCGTCCTGGTGCGCGCCGAGGACGTGGTGCTCGACCCGGACGACCTGGAGCGGCTCGACCCCACCGCCCCCGCCGACCGGGCGGCCGGCGGCCACCCCACCGGCCTGCTGGACGAGGCCCCGGACGGGCTCGCCGAGTGGGCCGAGGACGTGCTGGAGGCCCTGCAGGCCGACGAGGCCGTCGGCGTGCCGCCGGTGGCCGCCGAGCTGCTGGCCGTGCGCGACCTCGACCTGGTGGACGACGACGCCTGGCCCGAGGCGCTCGCCGCACTGGCCCGCCCGCCGTACCGGGACGCCGTGGTCAACCCGGTGCGCACCCTGTTGCCGGACGGCTCGTACGCCGACCTGCCCCCGTACACCGCGTGGTGGCTGCGCGACCACCCGGTGCTGGCGGGCCGCGAGCCGGCCGGCCTGCGCGCCGCCGGGGCCGACCCGCTGCTGCGCGGCCTCTACGACGAGGCGCGCACCACCCTGGACGACCAGTTCCTGCACGCGCTGGGGGTGCGCACCACGCTGGCCGCGCTGCTCGCCGAGCCGCACGGGCCGGACGAGGTGCTGGACCGGATGACCGACCCGGCCGTCGAGGTCGGCCACCGCCAACTGCACGGCCTCCACAGCGCGTTGGCCCGGGTGGAGCGCGAGCGGATCGATCCGCTGGACGTGGTGCGGGCGCTGCCCCCGCTGGACCCGGCCACCGGGCGGCGACCGGCCCACACCGTGGTGGTGGACGCCACCGAGGCGGTCGTCGCGGACGCCCCCGACCTGGTCCAGCTGCTGCACCCGTACCCGCTGCTGCCGGTCGCCCCGGCGCTCGCGGCCGACCTCGCCGAGCGGCTGCACGTGTCGCTGGCCAGCGAGGTGGCCGGCGGCCGGGTGCTCTCCGAGGGCGTGCTGCACCGGGTGCCGGCCGTGGTGCGCGAGCTGCTGCCCGGGTGCCCCGTCGCGTACGAGGAGCACGAGGAGCTGCTGGTCGTCGGGCCGGACGGCGACGAGGCCGCGGTGGACTGGCGGTGGGACACCGGGGCGGACACCCCGGAGCCGCCGTACGACCCGGAGCTCGCCGAAGCCGACGACGAGGACGACGAGTTCGAGGTCCCGCCGGTGCCCGGCCTGCTGCACGCGGCCACCCCGGAGGGCCTCGCGGCCGGCCTCGCCTGGTCGGTCGGGCAGTGGCACCGGCGCTTCGAGGTGCTGGCCGCGCTCAGCGAGCCGGACCGGGCGTACGAGCTGTCGGCGGCCCGGGACTTCGAGGGCTGAGCCCGGCGGGGGCGCGTGCCGGGCTCAGCCGGTGCGCGCCCGCAGACGGCCGTACACGGTGACGGTGACGGTCAGCCAGACCGCGCCCAGGGTCACCAGCGCGGCGACCCGCAGTGCGGGCGTCGGCCTGACCGCCAGGCCGACGCCCGCCATCGCCAGCGCGGTCAGCCCGACCGCGAGCAGTCCGCCCAGAAAGGCGACGAACGCCTCCAAATCCCCACCCCTGCGCGCCATTCGGCACCCCCTCCCGGGGCCATCATCGGGCCCCGGGGCGGGGACTGTCACTCATGCCGCGGCGCGTGTCGCCCTGACTCGCCGCTCACCCGGCCCTGCTCACCCCCTGCTCGCCCGGCCCCGATCGCCTCGTGCCGCCCGCCTCGTGCCGATCACTCCAGGCCGTGGCGCTTCATGTAGCGCCAGGTGATCTCCAGGGCGATGCCGCAGACCACCGCGATGGCGACGCCGATCAGCGGGTCGCGGGTGCCGGCCAGGGAGAGCTCGAAGAAGTCGGACAGGGCGGGGACCACCAGGACCAGCGCGAACGCGCCGCCCATGCAGCCGATCAGCAGCAGCCGCCACCAGGTGTACGGGCGGGCGACGATGGCGAGGACCCAGATGGCGATCAGGAAGAGCGTCAGGGTGGCCACGCTGGTGTCGGCCTTGAGGTCGGTCGCGTGGTCGGTGCGGGCGAGCGTGTAGGCGACGAAGGTGCCCGTGCCGGCGATGATGCCGCCGGGGATCGCCAGCCGCAGCACGCGCTTCACGAAACCGGTGCGGGCCCGCTCGTTGTTGGGGGCGAGCGCCAGGAAGAACGCCGGGATGCCGATGGTCAGCGAGGACAGCAGGGTGGAATGCCGGGGCAGGAACGGGTACGGCGAGTGGGTGAAGATCACCAGCAGCGCCAGGAGCACCGAGTAGACCGTCTTCACCAGGAACAGCGACGCCACCCGCTCGATGTTGCCGATCACCCGGCGGCCCTCGGCGACCACCGACGGCAGGGTCGCGAAGGAGTCGTTCAGCAGCACGATCTGGGCGACCGCCTTGGTCGCGTCGGAGCCGGTGCCCATCGCCACGCCGATGTCGGCGTCCTTGAGCGCCAGCACGTCGTTGACGCCGTCGCCGGTCATCGCCACGGTGTGGCCGCGGGACTGCAGCGCCCCGACCAGCAGGCGCTTCTGCTGCGGGGTGACCCGGCCGAAGACGCTCGTCCGGTCGGCGGTCTCGGCGAGCTCCTCCGGGTCCGCGGGCAGGGTGCGGGCGTCCAGCGGCTGGTCGGCGCCGGGCAGGCCCAGGTGGCCGGCCACCGCGCCGACCGAGACCGCCGCGTCGCCCGAGATGACCTTGGCCCGGACCTGCTGGCCCTCGAAGTACCGCAGGGTCTCGGCGGCATCGCCGCGCAGCCGCTGCTGCAGCACCACCAGCGCGAGCGGGGCGAGCCCGGCCGCCGGATCGGGGGAGTCCAGCGGTGCGGGCGTCCGGCCCAGCAGCAGCACCCGCAGGCCCCGCGCACCCAGTTCGTCCACCTCGGCCAGTGCCGGGTGCCCGGCGGGCAGCAGCACGTCGGGCGCGCCGAGCAGCCAGCTGGCCTCGCCGCCCTGCGGCTCCAGCAGCTGGACGCCGCTCCACTTGCGGGCGGACGAGAAGGGCATCGCCTCGATCACCCGCCAGCCGTCGCCGCCGTTCCCCCCGCCGGCGGTGTCCTCGCCGCGCCCGTACGCGTCGATGACCGCCTGCATGGACGGGTTGGGGCGGGCGTCGGCGCCGGCCATCACGGCGAGCGCGCGCTTGACGGTCTCCTTGTCGACGGCGGCGGGCTCCCCGTTCGAGAGCACCCGCAGGTCGATCACGTCCATGCCGCCCTCGGTGAGGGTGCCGGTCTTGTCCAGGCAGACGGTGTCGACCCGGGCCAGGCCCTCGATCGCCGGGAGCTCCTGGACCAGGCACTGCTTGCGGCCGAGCCGGATCACCCCGATCGCGAAGGCCACCGAGGTCAGCAGCACCAGCCCCTCGGGGACCATCGGGACGATCCCGGCCACCATCCGCCGCACGGCCTCGCGCCAGTCCCGGCCCTCGACGGCCAGCTGGCTGATGATCAGGCCGATCGCGGTGGGGATCAGCAGGTAGGTGATGAACCGCAGGATGCTGTCGATGCCGCTGCGCAGCTCGGACTTCACCAGGGTGAACTTGCTGGCCTCCTCGGCGAGCTGCGCCGCGTACGCCTCGCGGCCGACCCTGGTGGCGGTGAAGGCGCCCGCGCCGGCCACCACGAAGCTGCCGGACATCACCTGGTCGCCGGGCTGCTTGAGCACGGGATCGGGCTCGCCGGTGAGCAGCGACTCGTCGATCTCCAGGCCGTCCGCCTCGGTGACCTCGCCGTCCACGATCACCTTGTCGCCGATGCCGAGCAGCACGGTGTCGTCGAGGACGATCTCGGAGACGCCGATCTGCCGGGCGGCGCCGTCCCGGCGGACCTGCGGGCGTGCCTCGCCGATCAGCGCCAGGCTGTCCAGGGTCTTCTTGGCGCGCAGCTCCTGGATGATGCCGATGGCCGTGTTGGCGACGATGACCAGGCCGAACAGGCCGTCCTGGATCGGCCCGACGACCAGGATGATCCCGAACATCACGCCGATGATCGCGTTGAAGCGGGTGAAGACGTTGGCCCGGACGATCTCCCGGGTGGTGCGGCTGGACCGGACCGGGACGTCGTTGACCTGCCCCTTCGCGACCCGCTCGGCCACCTCGGCGCCGGTCAGACCGCCGAGCCGGCCGGGCAGCAGCCCGAGGGGGTGGGCGCCGTCCCGGCGCTCTCCACCGGTCGGCTGCTCGTCAGCTGGCTGCGCAGGCTGCGTCATGGCACCGACTCTACGGGCGCCTTATGTCCGATGCGTGCTACTAAAGGACTATTCAGTCCGACCGGGTGGCCGGGTCCTGACCGTTGCCGTCCGTCGCGCGTTCGGTGGTGCCGGCCGCCCCGGCGGCGCGGCTGCGGGCGATCGCGTCCCGCCGGGCGCGGCAGTACCAGAGGCCGATCAGGCCGAGCAGTCCGCCGGACAGGCAGATCCAGGGCCAGGTGCCGTGGCCGTGCTCGGAGAGCGTGCCCTGGAAGGGGAGCAGGGCGAGGAAGGCGACGAACCACAGCACCGTGCCGCCGCCGACGATGGCGACGTCGTTGGCCTCCAGCGGAGGGGGCGAGGGGTGCAGCGGCGTCTTGGGCATGGGGCAAGCGTACGGTGCGGCGGGGGCCGGCCGCCGTCGTGGAGGCTTCCCGCGGGCCCGGCTGTGCCCTGCCCGCGCCCTACTCGCGCCCTACTCGCGCCCTACTCGCGCTCTACGCGCGAAGATAGCGCGTGTGCGACCTGGAAACCATACTTAAAGGTCTCAGCCCGGCCACCGTCGCCCCGGGCGTCGACCCCCCTCCTCAGCTCCCCCACAGAGGACGCACGCATGCCTGTGGTCCAGCCGACCACCGAGTCGCCCGAACCCGCCGACGCCGCGCCCCAGCCCCCCACCGGCGCGGTCGACCGCTACTTCCGGATCAGCGAGCGCGGCTCCACCCTGCCGCGCGAGATCCGCGGTGGTGTCGCCACCTTCTTCACCATGGCGTACATCCTGGTGCTCAACCCGATCATCCTGGCCAGCGCCACGGACGTGACCGGGGCCCACCTGGACAGCGCCCAGCTGGTCACCGCCACCGCCCTCACCGCGGGTCTCACCACCCTGCTGATGGGCGTGATCGGCAACGTCCCGATCGGCCTGGCCGCCGGCCTCGGCGTCAACACCATCGTGGCGCTCCAGCTGGCCCCGAAGATGACCTGGCCGGACGCCATGGGCATGGTCGTGCTGGCCGGCTTCGCGATCATGCTGCTGGTCGCCACCGGTCTGCGCGAGCGGGTCATGAACGCCGTCCCGCTCGGTCTGCGCAAGGCCATCGCGATCGGCATCGGCCTGTTCATCAGCCTGGTCGGCCTGGTCGACTCCGGCTTCGTCAGCCGCGTCCCGGACGCCGCGCACACCACCGTCCCGCTGCAGCTCGGGGGCAACGGGCACCTGCTCGGCTTCCCGGTGCTGGTCTTCGTCGTCGGCCTGCTGCTCACCCTGATCCTGGTGATCCGCAAGGTGCCCGGCGCGATCCTGATCAGCATCGCGGCCTCCACCGTGCTCGCCCTGGTGATCGACAAGGTGGCCGACGTCCCGGCGATGAAGTGGGGCCTCACCGTCCCGACCTGGCCGGGCAACCCGGTCGCCGCCCCGGACTTCGGGCTGGTCGGCAAGGTGAGCCTGTTCGGCGGCTTCGAGAAGGTCGGCGTGCTGACCGGCGTGCTGTTCGTCTTCACCGTGCTGATGTCGTGCTTCTTCGACGCGATGGGCACCATCCTCGGCGTCGCCGACGAGGCCCACCTGCTGGACGAGAAGGGCGACCTGCCCGGCATCAACCGGATCCTCATGGTCGACGGCATCGCCACCGCGGCCGGCGGCGCCACCTCCGCCTCCGCCAACACCTGCTTCGTCGAGTCCACCGCCGGCGTCGGCGAGGGCGCCCGCACCGGCTTCGCCTCGATCGTCACCGGCCTGCTCTTCGTGGTGGCGCTCTTCCTCACCCCGCTCGCCACCATGGTCCCCGCCCAGGCCGCCACCCCGGCGCTGGTCACCGTCGGCTTCCTGATCCTGGCCAACTCGGTCAAGGAGATCGACTGGGCCGACTACACGATCGCGATCCCGGCCTTCCTGACCATGATCATGATGCCGTTCACCTACAGCATCACCAACGGCATCGGCTTCGGCTTCATCACCTTCTGCATCCTGCGCCTGGCCGTCGGCCGCGGCCGCAGCGTGCCGGCCCCGCTGTACGCGGTGGCGGCGGTGTTCGCCTTCTACTACCTGATGCCGGCCTTCGGCCTGCTCTGACGCCGACCGGCCCGCGCGGCCCCGCACCCACCCGGGTGCGGCCCCGCACCCACCCGGGTGCGGGGCCGCGCCCGTTCCGGGGCCGGGCCGTGCCCGTCCGCGGGCAAGGCGCATCCGTTCCGCGGGCGGCCGTATCGGTTCCGCGGGCGGGTCGGTGCGCGCGCGACCCGGAGGTCGGGTATCGGCCGACTGTCGGAAGGTGTCAAAAAGGCGCCCGTGTAGCCCAGTTGGCGGTGGGAATACTGGCTGGACGGAGAAGGGGGAGGGGACTCGACCGATGGTGCAACAGGATCCGCCCGGGGGTGTCGAGGCGCAGCTGCTGCCGGAGCTGTTCCGGACGGCGGACAAGGCCTCGCTGGACGGCCAGCGCGAGACGCTGCGCTGGTACCGCGGCCTGATCGCCATGCTGGTGATCGCCGCGATGATCGGGTCGTTCCCCGGCCCGGACCACGACGGCGACTTCGACGTCTGGCCGCTGTTCTCGGTGGCCGCCTTCCTGGTGGCCGGCTACTTCTGGTCCCGGCTGCGCCGCAGCAACCCGCAGGGGCGCTGGTACGAGGCCAGGGCGGCGGCCGAGTCGGTCAAGACGCTGGCCTGGAAGTACACCGTCCGGGCCCGCCCGTTCGACGGCGAGGCGGAGTCCGCGGACGTGGACCGCGGGTACCTGCTGCAGGTCGAGGACGTGCTGCGGGCCTTCGAGGACCCGGAGATCGTGCCGCCCGACACCGTCGCCGAGATCACCCCGGAGATGCGGCGGCTGCGCGCCGAGAGCCTGACCGCCCGGCGCACGTTCTACCTGCGCACCCGGGTCGAGGGGCAGCGCACCTGGTACCGCTCCCGGGCCGAGGCCTGCGACTCGCAGGCGGTCTCCTGGGGGCTCGGCATCGCGGTGCTGATCATCCTCGGTGCGGCCGCCGCCATCGCCCAGGCCACCGGCGCGCTGCAGGTGCACGTCTTCGGAGCGAGCTCGGCAGCGGCCGCGGCGATCATCGCCTGGACGCAGCTCAAGCAGCTCCGCCCGCTCGCCGCCGCGTACCAGCTGGCCGCGCGCGAGCTGGAGAACGTCGGCAACCAGCTCTCGGACCTGGACGTCCGGGCGCCGGACGCCGAGGCGCGCTGGGCGCGGCTGGCGGCCGAGGCGGAGGACGCGGTCTCCCGCGAGCACACCACCTGGCGGGCCCGCCGGGCGTTCCCGAAGTAGGCCGGGCGCGGGCCGGGCCCCGCCGGGCGCAGGCGCGGGTCGGGCCCGCGGTGGGCCCGGTGGTGCCTGCGGGCCGGGTGCGCGCCAGTCCAACTCGGAGAAGGGACTGGGGAGATACCGCGAAGCGCGGGCCACGCCGGGACCACAGGTGTGCGGGGTGCGTGAGGGTAGAGCGCCGAGGTACGGACCGTAATCGTTACGTGTCCATGCCCTGGTTTCATCGCCTCCGCGCGACCCCTGTACCGCCGGAGGCCCCCCTTGCGCATTCTCCTGATCGCCAGTGCGTTCAACAGCCTGACCCAGCGCGTCCACACCGAGCTGCGCGAGCGCGGCCACCAGGTCGCCGTCCAACTCGCGCTCGGCGACGAGCAGATGCGGGAGGGGGTGGCCCGGACCGATCCCGAGCTGATCCTGTGCCCGATGCTGACCAAGGCCGTCCCGCAGGACATCTGGTCCACCCGGACCGTCCTGATCGTGCACCCGGGGCCCACCGGCGACCGCGGCCCCTCCTCGCTGGACTGGGCGATCACCGAGGGCGCGGAGCGCTGGGGCGTCACCGTGCTGCAGGCCGTCGAGGAGATGGACGCCGGTGACATCTGGGCGTCCGTCGACTTCCCCGTCCCCGACTGCGGCAAGAGCGAGCTGTACCGCGGCGAGCTCGCCGACGCCGCCGTGGAGGCCGTCCTGCTGGCCGTCCAGCGCTACGAGGGCGGGCTCTTCACCCCCGAACCGCTGGACTACGGCCGGCCCGACGTACACGGCGAGCCGCGGCCCCTCCTGCGGCAGGACGCGCGCCGGATCGACTGGGAGCAGGACGACACCGCCACCGTGCTGCGCAAGCTGCGCGCCGCCGACTCCCAGCCCGGGGTACTGGACGAGCTGTACGGCCGCGAGTTCTTCCTGCACGGCGGCCACCCCGAGGACGAGCTGCGCGGCCCGGTGCCCGGCGCCGTGCTGGCCACCCGGGACGGCGCGATCTGCCGGGCCACCGTGGACGGCGCGGTGTGGATCCCGCAGCTGCGCCCGCGCCGCACCCCCGGCGGGCCCGCCACCTTCAAGCTGCCGGCCGCGACGGTGCTCACCGACGAGCTGTACCGGGTCCGCGAGGTGCCGGTGAGCCCGGCGGCGGCGGCCCGCCGCGACACCTGGTCGGAGCTGCGCTACCGCGAGGAGGGCGAGGTCGGCCACCTCGAATTCGCCTTCCCGGGCGGGGCGATGAGCACCGAGCAGTGCCGCCGGCTGCTGGCCGCCTACCGGGAGGCGGCCGACCGGCCCACCTCGGTGCTGGTGCTCGGCGCGCCCCGGGACTTCTACTCCAACGGGATCCAGCTCAACGTCATCCAGGGCGCGGCCTTCCCGGCGCTGGAGTCCTGGGAGAACATCAACGCGATGGACGACCTCGTCGAAGCCGTCCTCACCACCACCGACAAGTTCACCGTCGCGGCCCTCGCCGGGAACGCGGCGGCCGGCGGGCTGATGATGGCGCTCGCCGCGGACGAGGTGTGGTGCCGCGACTCGGCGGTGCTCAACCCGCACTACCGCCTGATGGGCCTGTACGGCTCCGAGTATTGGACGTACACCCTGCCGAACCGGGTCGGCGCCGAGCAGGCCGAGCGGCTCACCGCCGAGGCGCTGCCGGTCGGGGCCGAGCACGCCCGCCGGATCGGCCTGGTGGACCGTACGGCCGGCGGGGACGCGGCGGGCTTCCGACGCTGGGTGGCCCGGGAGGCGGCCCGGATCGCCGCCTCGCCCGAGCTCACCGGGCGGTTGGTGGACAAGAAGCGCCGACGCGCCGCCGACGAGGACACCAAGCCGCTCGCCGAGTACCGGGCCGAGGAACTGCGGCGGATGCACGCCAACTTCTACCGGGCCGGCGAGCCGTACCACCGGCTGCGGCAGGACTTCGTGCACAAGGTCTGCCCGGTGGCGACCCCGGAGCACGTGGCGGGGCTGCTGGGGCGGCCGGAGTAGACGGTCCGGCGTCGTGCCCGTACGACGACGCCCGGCCGGGGTGGGGCCCGGCCGGGCGTCCGTTCGTGATCCCGCCCGCGCTCAGCGCCGGACGCCGGCCCCGGCGGGCCGCTGCTGCGGGACCCGGCGAGTCCGGGGCGCCCGCGGCGGCAGCGGGGCGGCCGGGCCGGCCAGCAGGGGCTGCGAGGTGGGGCGGCTCGGGGAGACGGCGAAGGCCAGCGAGCCGAAGAACACGTAGCAGCCGAGCCCGACCCCGAGCGGGAAGATGAACTGCAGCGCCATCACGCCGTCCTGGGTGGAGTGCGAGAAGTCCACCTGGACCGACAGCGCCGCCATGCCCGTGTAGTGCATCGCGCAGACCGCCACGCCCATCACCGGCGCCGCCGCCAGCACGGCGAGCGTGCCCCGGATGTTCAGGGCGGCCCAGAGCGCGGCCGTCGCCGCGACCACGGCGATGGCGACCGAGAGCGCCACCGTCCGGTGGTCGTAGCCGAGCCGGCCGGGCAGGACCATCGCGGCCATGCCCAGGTAGTGCATCGCGGCGACCCCGAGGCCGGTGGTCAGCCCGCCGACCAGCAGCGCCAGCGCGGGCCGTCGGCGCCAGTACCCGACGGTGAAGAGGCCGACGCCGACCACGAGGACGGCGACCAGCAGGCTGAGCACGGTCAGTCCGGGCTGGTAGCTGATCTCGACGCCGGTCACCGAGAAGCCGAGCATCGCGATGAAGTGCATGGACCAGATCCCGGCGCCGAGCGAGGTCGACGCGAAGAGCAGCCAGACGGCCCGGGTGCGGCCCTTCGAGACGAGCGCCCAGCGGGCGCTGCGCAGGGCCACGAAGGCCCCGAGGCAGGCGACGAAGTACGAGACCGCCGGTGTCACCCAGCCGTGGTCGGCATGGTGGATCTCACCCAATTGAGCTCCCTGGACGAGGGGTTGAGGGCGCCAGGGTCGGGGCGGACGCGGTCGGCCGGGGCGGCCGGGAAGGGCGCGCGGAAACCGGCACGGGGACGCACGGGAACGGGGAAACGGGGTCCGCCGAGGGGAGACCTGGCGTGTGGTGCCCCTGACAACGGGGGACAGTAGCCACTGCCGGGCGCTCGCACAACGTTCGTGCTTTTCGTGAAATCCCAGGTCAGGATGGACCTTTACGGTGCCTGCATGATCTTGGCACCAACCCCTGACACCGCCTGCGCACGCTCCCCGGACCCGTTCGTGCCTTACTCCAAGGGTGCTAGCCCGAACGGGTGGCCGGCCGGGTCGATCAGCACCTTGAGCGTGCGCCCGTGCTGGTACGCGGGCTGGGTCGCCCCCAGCGCGAGCGCCTTCGCCGTGGACTCCTCCAGGTCGTCCACGTAGAAGTCCAGGTGGAAGTGCTTGCTCCCGTCCGGCTCCGTCCACGGCTCCGGCCGGTACCCCTGCACCCGCCCGAAGCCCAGCGGGCTGCCGCCCTCCGGGTTGTCCAGGATCGCGAAGTGCTCGTCCACGTGCCGCGTCTCCCAGCCCAGCAGCTCGCCGTAGAACGACGCCAGCGCGACCGGGTCGGCGCAGTCGATGGTGACCATGGCGAGCCGGGCGAACCCGGTGTCGCCCGGTGCGCCCTGCTCGGCCGACGCGGACGGCGTGGCCTGCGAGGACGGCGCGGACTGCTCGGAGACGAGGTCGGACATGACTGGTCGGCCCTTCTGGGAGTCGAGACCTGAGGCCCATGACCAATATGTCACCGGGCCGATGCTCCGGCGCGGCGGCGGGAACCCGATTTTCTTTAGCGAGGGTAATGACGTAGTCTAAAGAGATGCCCGAGATGTCCGAGCAGGACCTCGCAGCGATCAGTCAGCTGCGGTCGTCCACGATGCGCCTCTCCCGACGACTCAAACACCAGCGGGTGGAGGAGTCGCTGAGTCCCACCGAGATGGGAGTGCTGGGCACCCTCGCCCGGTGCGGAAAGGCGACGCCGGGTGAGCTCGCCCGGAAGGAGCACGTGCAGCCTCCTTCGATGACCAGGATCGTCGCGATGCTGGAGGAGAAGGGGCTGGTGCGGCGGGAGCCGCACCCCGAGGACCGCCGACAGGTGGTCGTCAGCAGCACCGAGCAGGCCGAGACGATCCTCGCGGAGAGTCGTCGGCGCCGAAACGTCTGGCTCGCCGAGCTCGCCCAAGGGCTCGACGAGGAGGAGTGGGCCGTCCTCCGGGAGGCCGCGCCCGTGCTCTACAAGCTCGCCCACCTGTAGCTCGAACACCTCAAGGCACACCGAACCCGGCTCGCCGGCCGGGAGGAGAAGGAGCCCGCATCACCGCAGGACCGACCACCGACACCAGGAGCGGGGCGGGCCCCCCCCCCGGCGCGCCCCCCCCCCCGGCGCGCCCCCGGCCCCCCCCCGCCGCCGCCACCGCCGCCGCCCCCCCGCCCCACGGCCCGACCCCCCCCCCCACCCCGCCCCCCCCCCCCCCCCCCCCGGCCCCCGCCCGCCCCCCCCCCCCCCCCCCCCCCCCCCCCCCCCCCCCCCCCCCCCCCCCCCCCCCCCCCCCCCCCCCCCCCCCCCCCCGCCGCGAGGGGAGACCACAGTGACACCGCCGGCCGCAGCCAGCGCCGCCGCCATCCGTACCGACGACCCGACCACCGACCCCTCCGCGGCGAGCGCCGCGGCAGCCGACGCCCAGGCACCCGCCCCCACGGGGCTGCCCGGCAGCGGCGACGACGACCCCGACGAACGCACCGCGGCGGACCCCGCCGCTCAGGGCCGCACCCCTGCGGCCTCGTCCCCCACAGGCGCCGGCTTCACCAGGCCCGGGGGGATGTTCTCCTCCCTGCGCGTTCGCAACTACCGCTACTACTTCGCCGGCCAGGTGGTGTCCAACACCGGTACCTGGATGCAGCGGATCGCCCAGGACTGGCTGGTGCTGAGCCTCACCGGCAGCCCGCTCGCGGTCGGCATCACCACCGCCATGCAGTTCCTGCCGATGCTGCTGCTCGGCCTGTTCGGCGGCGTGCTCGCCGACCGGATGCCCAAGCGCCGGCTGCTGATCCACACCCAGGGCGCGATGGGCCTGCTGGCCGCCGGCCTCGCCGTGCTGACCATCGGCGGCGTGGTGACGCCGTACTACGTGTACGCCTTCGCGCTGCTGCTCGGCCTGGTCACCGTGGTGGACAACCCGACCCGGCAGGCCTTCGTCTCCGAGATGGTCGGGCCCAAGGACCTCGCCAACGCCGTCAGCCTGAACGCCGCCAACTTCCAGACCGCCCGCCTGGTCGGCCCCGCCGTCGCGGGTCTGCTGATCGCCGCGGTCGGCAGCGGCTGGGCCTTCGCCGTCAACGCGCTGTCCTTCGCCGCCGTGATCGGCGGGCTGCTCGCGATGCGCGAGAGCGAACTGCGCCCGACCGAGCCGATCGCCCGCGAGAAGGGGCAGCTGCGCGAGGGCCTGCGGTACGTGAAGGAGCGGCCCGAACTGCTCTGGCCGATGGTGCTGGCCGGATTCATCGGGACCTTCGGCTTCAACTTCCCGACGCTGCTCTCCGGCTTCGCGTACGACACCTTCAAGGTCGGCGCCGGCCAGTACGGCCTGCTGAACACCGCGATGGCGGTCGGCTCGCTGGCCGGCGCGCTGCTCGCCGCCCGTCGGGGCGCGCCGAGACTGCGGCGGCTGGTCGGGGCGGCCCTGGCCTTCGGCGCGCTGGAGGTGGTCGCGGCCTTCGCGCCCGACTACTGGACCTTCGCGCTGCTGCTGATGCTGATCGGGGTGTTCGGGCTGAGCTTCAACACCTCGGTCAACTCCACGCTGCAGCTGGCCACCGACCCCGAGATGCGCGGCCGGGTGATGGGCCTGCTGGTGCTGGTCTTCACCGGCGGCACGCCGATCGGCGCCCCGATCGTCGGCTGGGTGACCGCCTCGTACGGGCCCCGGCTCGGTCTGCTGGCCTGCGGGCTGGTGTCCGCGCTGGCGGCCGCGACGGTCGGCCTGGTGCTGGCCCGCAGCGCGGACCTGCGGGTGCGCTTCGACCTGCACCCGGGGCGTGGCGGCCGGGTGGTGGCCGTCGTGCCGCGGACCGGCGTGGCGCGCAAGTCGGAGCTGGCTGCGGCCTGCTGACGCGTCGTCGGGCACGTCGTCCCGCGCGTCGCCTGGCGCACCGTCGGGTGCGTCGCCCGGTGCGTCGTCCGATGCGCCGCGGACCCCCGAGGGCTCTCGCCCCCGGGGGTCCGCGGCGTCGGAGCCGGACTCGTCGGGTCAGAGCCGGATGGCGAGGACCTGGCCGGGCCAGACGCCGTTCGGCTGCTCGACCTCGAAGCTCTCGGTCTCGGTGAAGCCGAGCGCCCGGTACTGCGCGACCAGCCTGCGGTCGCCGCCGCCGTAGCAGTCCACCCGCAGCAGGCCGATGCCGCGCCGGCGGGCCTCCTCGACGGCGTCGGCGATCAGCGCGGCGCCGATGCCCGAGCCCTTGCGGGTGCGGTCGGTGACCAGGTTGCGGACGAACAGCTCGCGCTCGTCCACCGCGGGGATGTACGTGCCGCGCACCTCGGAGAGCACGCACGAGCCGACCGTACGGCCCTCGTCGTCGACGGCGAGGCGGATCAGGAACGGCTCGCGGCCGTACTGCTCGATGTGCTCGACCCGGGTGGGCGTGGTGCTGAACGGCTGGTCGCCCCACTGGCCGGTGCGGCCCCGGGCGGCCAGCCAGGCCACGGCGCCGTCGAGCAGGGCGAGGATGTCGGGGATGTCCTCCGGACCTCCGGTGCGGATCTTCATGCCACTGGAATCGATCATGGAACCGTTCTAGCCCAAAGCCGCGGGCGCCGGAAGCCCCGGCCGGGGGGCCGTTCCGGCAGCCCGCGGGCGGGCCGGGGCCCCGCGCCGCCGGAACGCGCCCACGCGCCGGCCCGCGCGGAACGGGAGAATGGCGGCATGAGGCTTTTCGTGGCGGTGCTCCCGCCTGTCGCGGCACTGCAGGGGCTCTCCGACGCCGTCGCGCCGGTGCGCGGGCTGCCCGGGGCGGACCGGCTGCGCTGGACCACGGCCGAGGGCTGGCACCTGACCCTGGCCTTCCTCGGCGAGGTGCCCGCCGAGTGGCTGCCGGCGCTGTCGGCGGGCCTGGCCGGCGTCGCCGAGCTCCATCCGGTGCACCGGCTGCGGATCGCGGGCGCCGGGCGGTTCGGGGACCGCGTGCTCTGGGCCGGCATCGAGGGGCAGACCTGGGCGCTGCGCCGGCTGGCCGACGCCGTCACCGAGGCCACCGCCGAGGTGGTCGGGCAGTCGGCCGACACCTTCGCCTTCCACCCGCACCTCACGCTCGCCCGGGCGGGCTCCTCGCGCGGCCACCGGCGGGCCGTCCAGCGGGTCGCCGCGGCCGAGCTGGACGGCCTGGCGGCGGCGCTGGCGGACTACCGGGGGCCGGAGTGGGAGGCCGCCGAGCTGCACCTGATGAAGAGCGACCTGGACGGCGGTTCCGCGCACTACGAGTCGCTGGGTTCCTGGCCCCTCGCGGACTGGTGCTGAGGCCCCGGGCGGCCTCGCCGTCCGGTCGGGCGTGCGACGGAGGTACGCTCGTTGACCGTGGACCCCAAGACTCGTATGCGCATCGTCTCCGGCACCCTGGTGCTGCTGCTGGTCGTCGTGCTGATCAGCTCACTGGCCGGCAAGTAGGCCGGAACGGCCGTGAGGGCCACCGCCCGGGTGGGCGGTGGCCCTCACGCATGCCTCAGCGGGGTGCTCAGAGCTGCTCGACCACGTAGTCGATGCACTGGGTGAGCGCCTCGACGTCCGCCGGGTCGATCGCCGGGAACATCGCGATGCGCAGCTGGTTGCGGCCCAGCTTGCGGTACGGCTCGGTGTCCACGATGCCGTTGGCACGCAGTGCCTTGGCGACCGCGGCGGCGTCCACCGACTCGTCGAAGTCGATGGTGCCGACCACCTGGGAGCGCTCGGCCGGGTTCGCCACGAACGGGGTGGCGAAGGAGGACTTCTCGGCCCAGGAGTACAGCCGGGACGAGGAGTCGGCGGTGCGGGCGACTGCCCAGTCGAGCCCGCCGTTGCCGTTCAGCCACTCCAGCTGGTCGGCCAGCAGGAACAGCGTGGAGATCGACGGGGTGTTGTACGTCTGGTCCTTCGACGAGTTGTCGATGGCCGTCGGCAGCGAGAAGAACGGCGGGATGTAGCGGCCGGAGGCGGCGATCTCGGCGGCGCGCTCCAGGGCGGCCGGGGAGAAGGTGGCCAGCCACAGGCCGCCCTCGGAGGCGAAGGACTTCTGCGGGGCGAAGTAGTAGACGTCGGTCTCGGTGATGTCCACCGGCAGGCCGCCGGCGCCCGAGGTGGCGTCCACCAGGACCAGCGAGCCCTCGTCGGCGCCGGCCGGGCGCTTGATCGGCATCGCGACGCCGGTCGAGGTCTCGTTGTGGGTGAGTCCGTAGACGTCCACGCCGGCCTCGGCGACCGGCAGCGGGTGGGTGCCCGGGGCGGTCTTGATCACGCTCGGCTCGGCGAGCCACGGGGCCGCCTTGACCGAGGAGCCGAACTTCGAGGAGAACTCGCCGAAGTCCAGGTGCTGGGACTTCTCCCGCACCAGGCCGAAGGCGGCGATGTCCCAGAAGGCGGTGGAGCCGCCGTTGCCGAGGACGACCTGGTAGTCCTCCGGCAGCGAGAAGAGGCTGCTCACGCCCTCGCGCACGCGCTTGACCAGGTTCTTGACCGGGGCCTGGCGGTGGGAGGTGCCGAGCAGGGAGGTCTGGGTGGCGGCGAGGGCACTGAGGGCCTCGGGGCGCACCTTGGACGGTCCGCAGCCGAAACGGCCGTCTGCGGGCTTGATGTCAGCGGGGATCTGGATCTGAGCCACGCGCGCAGCCTACCGGCGGCGGGCTCCGCGGGGGTACGGTCGTCCGCCCGCTGAGACTGTGATCTTCGCTGCCCGGGATGCCGACAGCGGGCCCGGCCGGAAGCCGGACCCGCTGGTCAGGGGCCGTGCGCGGACACTCGTCCGGGGTGGTCAGCGGGCGATGGCGTCCCAGCCCTCGATCTCCTCGGGGCGGCGCGGGCCGGGGCCGACGTAGCGCGCGGAGGGGCGCACGAGCCGACCCGTGCGCTTCTGCTCCAGGATGTGCGCCGACCAGCCGGCGGTGCGGGCGCAGGTGAACATCGAGGTGAACATGTGGGCCGGGACCTCGGCGAAGTCCAGCATGATGGCGGCCCAGAACTCGACGTTGGTGGCCAGCACGCGGTCCGGGCGGCGGTTGTGCAGCTCCTCCAGCGCGGCCTTCTCCAGGGCCTCGGCGACCTCGAAGCGCGGCGCGCCGAGCTCCTTGGCGGTGCGGCGCAGCACGCGGGCGCGCGGGTCCTCGGCGCGGTAGACGCGGTGGCCGAAGCCCATCAGGCGCTCGCCCTTGTCCAGGGCGTTCTTGACCCACGCGGTGGCGTCGCCGGTGCGCTCGATCTCCTCGATCATGCCGAGCACGCGGGAGGGCGCGCCGCCGTGCAGCGGGCCGGACATCGCGCCGACCGCACCGGAGAGCGCGGCCGCGACGTCGGCGCCGGTGGAGGCGATGACCCGGGCGGTGAAGGTGGAGGCGTTCATGCCGTGCTCGGCGGCCGAGGTCCAGTAGGCGTCGACGGCCTTGACGTGCTTCGGGTCCGGCTCGCCGCGCCAGCGGATCATGAACCGCTCGACGACCGTCTCGGCCTTGTCGATCTCGCTCTGCGGGACCATCGGCAGGCCCTGGCCGCGGGCGGACTGGGCGACGTAGGACAGTGCCATCACGGCGGCGCGGGCGAGGTCGTCGCGGGCCTGCTCGGCGGAGATGTCCAGCAGCGGCTTGAGGCCCCAGACCGGGGCGAGCATGGCGAGCGCGGACTGCACGTCGACCCGGATGTCGCCGGAGTGGACCGGGATCGGGAACGGCTCGGCGGCCGGGAGGCCGGGGTTGAACTTGCCGTCCACCAGCAGGCCCCACACGTGGCCGAAGGAGACGTTGCCGACCAGGTCGTCGATGTCGACACCGCGGTACCGCAGGGCGCCGCCTTCACGGTCGGGCTCGGCGATCTCGCTCTCGAACGCGACGACTCCCTCAAGCCCGGGTACGAAATCGGACATGCGACGGCTCCTTCAGTTCTGCGATCGGCGCCCCGCCGTGGTGGGGCGGGCACACCAGTGACCGAATCGTGGTTGGCACTCGGTGCCAGAGTGACAGGCACGGGGTGCATTGCGCCATACACCACCGTGGTGATGTTTGCCGCGGGCCCGCTTGACTTTTCCGTCGAGGGTCGGTCGTGCCCGGGAGACGACCGGAACCGAACACCCGGTTCCGGACAATTCCCCGTACGACGGGCGGCCAAGCGGTGGCGAGTCACCTTATCTCCGACCGGGGTTTGTCCGGAGGTAGCGGTGCCGGTTGCTTGTCGTACGGGATGATGTTGGCGTGCAGACCCCGGAACGCGCCCAGTCGACGCCCCCGAGCCCCGTCACCCGGACCCCGGCCGACGAGGCCCGCCCCGGCCCGGACCTCACCGTGATGCGCAAGCACTACGTCCACGAGGGCTTGGTCGAGGAGCAGCTCGCGCCCGAGCCGATCGGCCAGTTCACCCGCTGGTTCCACGAGGCGGACGACGCCGGGGTGACCGAGCCCAACGCGATGGTGCTCTCCACCGCCGACGCCGCGGGGCGGCCCAGCTCGCGCACCGTCCTGCTCAAGGGCTACGACGCGCGCGGCTTCGTGTTCTTCACCAACTACGGCTCCCGCAAGGGCTCCGAACTCGCCGCCAACCCGCACGCCGCGCTGCTCTTCCCGTGGATCGCGCTGGCCCGCCAGGTGATCGTCCAGGGCCGGGTGGAGAAGGTCGGCCGGGACGAGACCGCCGCCTACTTCCGCACCCGCCCGCACGGCTCCCAGCTGGGCGCCTGGGCCAGCGAGCAGTCCAGCCCCGTCGGCGGTCGCGAGGTCCTCGAACAGCGCTACGCCGAACTGGAGCGCCGCTACCCCGAGGGCGAGGGCGTGCCCGTCCCACCCTTCTGGGGCGGGTACCGGGTCGTCCCGGAGAGCGTCGAGTTCTGGCAGGGGCGCGAGAACCGCCTCCACGACCGCCTCCGCTACCTCGCCGACCCGGCGAGCCCGACGGGCTGGCGGGTGGAGCGGCTCTGCCCGTGAGGGCGGCGGGCGCGAGCGCTGCGCGCGCCCCCTGGGCCGACCGGGTCGGCCCGGGCGCGGCGGTGGTGGACAACTGACACCCCGTCACACCTCGGGTGTAGGATGCCCGACGCGGACCTGGGTCGATGTACATCCGGCCAGCAACGCGCTGTGCCGGCACGATCGAGTGAGGGACTGATGGGCGTCACCGGTGCGGAAACCGCCGCTGGACTCGGCTCTGACCTGGTCGACGTCGCCGCCCTGCCGCTCGACGAGCTCGACGCCCTGCCCGACACCGTCCTGGGCGACCTGCTGCGCCGGGTGGTCGCGGACGCCCTGACGCCCGGGGCGGAGCCGCTCGCCGCCTTCCAGTCGTCGCTCGACCGGTAGCCGCTCGACCGGTGGCCGCTCGGCCGGTGGCCCGACAGTCGGGGCCCGGTGGCGCGGCCCCGGCGCCCGCGTGCCCCGTCCGGTGCCGGTGATCCCTTCTGCGCGCCCGCGCTCCCGCCGGTGCGCCCCCGGGCGCCGGAGCGCTCCCGGCTGCGGGCGTGCGCCTGACCACCGGCTAAACCCCCGTCGGCCGCTGGATCCGCCAACTCGCCAGCGCCACTGGTGGAGTTCACGACATGCTGGGGTATGAAACCAGCGCCGTCGCGGCACCGTCGGGCACGGGGGGAACAGGTGATGGAGCAGGACCAGCAACGGCCGTACTTCTTCTTCAGCTACGCGCGTCGTGACTTCGAGGCCGAGGACGCCTTCGTCAACCAGTTCTTCAACGACCTGCGCGACGAACTCGGCCGGCTGGTCGGGACGGGCGTCCGCGCGGAGGAGCTCGCCTACCGCGACACCGAGCAGCTGCGGCTCGGCGACGACTGGGCCGAGAAGCTGGCGATGATGCTGGGCCGCAGCCGCACCATGATCGCGCTCTACTCGCCGGCGTACTTCACCAGCCTCTACTGCGGCAAGGAGTGGACCGCCTTCCGCGGCCGGGTCCGGCGCCACCACGAGGACACCGGGGAGCTCGTCTCGGCGCTGATCCCGGTGCTCTGGGAGCCCGTCGTGCCCGGCGAGTTGGCCGACGAGGTGAACAAGATCCAGTGGGCCCAGCCGGACATGGGCGAGGCCTACGCCCGGCACGGCCTGCGGGCCCTGCTGCGCACCGCGCAGAGCGGGGCGTACGAGCAGGTCGTGCGGGTGGTCGCCGAGCGGATCCGGGACGCGGCCGCGCGCCGGCTCGGCGAACTGCCCGAGTTCGACCTCGGCGCGGTGCGCGGCTACTTCCCGCCCCCCGCGGCTCCCGAGGCGGTCTCCGTCCCCGGCATGGTGCGGCTGTTCATCGCGGCCGGGCGGGCCTCGGAGGCCGCCGCCGAGGGCGGCTCGTACGCGGGCGGCTGGTACGGGGCCAAGCCCTGGCACTGGGCGCCCTACCATCCGCCGACCCACCCCTCGCTGGCGGCGCGCGCCCAGCAGGTGATCACCGCCGCCGGGCACACCACCACGCTGGAGGAGGTCGACGGCGGGCTCGGCGGGAAACTCGACCAGGCCCGCGAGGACAGCCAGGTCAGCATCCTCCTGGTGGACCCGTGGGTGGCCGGCGGCCCGCGCTACCGCTCCGCGCTGCGCGAGTACGACGACCAGAACCACCCCGTCACCGGCGTGATGGTGCCCACCGGCAGCTCCGACCCGGCCGACGGGCCGGAGCGCGACGTGCTGTGGACGGGCGTGCGCGACGTGTTCCGGCGCAACTGGCTGCGCCGGGGCGACATGGAGCACTTGTTCCGGGTCAACGTGAGCCGGGAGAGCTTCGACAACGACCTCACCATCATGGTGACGGTCGCCCAGAACAAGCTCATGGACGACAACTTGGATTGGGGGGACGATGGCGGTGACGCCTTCGGCTTCGGCGGCGGCCCGGCCATGCCCGGGTTGTCCATCCCCGCCGGCCCGCCGGGGCCCCGCCCGGTCCCGCCCGCGCGCTTCGACCGGAACCAGGGCCGCAGGGACCTCCCGCACCAGAGTCGTGGCAAGGACAACGCTGTCCCGCTGAGGGGAGACACGGACGATGACCACTGAGCCCGGCGCAGAGCTGGAGCGCGGCGGACCGGGTTCGGTCGTCACGTTCTACTCCTTCAAGGGCGGCACCGGCCGCACCATGGCCCTGGCCAACGTCGGCTGGATCCTCGCCAGCCGGGGCCTGCGCGTCCTGGTCGTCGACTGGGACCTGGAGGCACCCGGCCTCCACCGGTACTACCACCCGCTCCTGGTGGACCCCGAACTGCACTCCACCGACGGCCTGATCGACCTGCTGCGCTCCTACGTGAAGCAGGCGCTGCCCTCCGCCACCGGGCCGGTCGGCCTCCCCCCGGCCGCCTGGCTGGACGAGCCCGGGCGCCTCGACGGCTACCTCTGCGGCCTCGCCCTCGACCTGCCGCCGGGCGGCCGGCTCGACTTCCTGCCCGCCGGCCGGCAGAACGCCGCCTACGCCGCGGCCGTCACCAGCTTCAACTGGCGCAGCTTCTACCACGGCCGGGACATCCGCGGCGGCGAGTTCCTGCGCGAACTGCGCGAACGCTGGGCCCGCCGGTACGACTACGTGCTCATCGACAGCCGTACCGGCGTCAGCGACACCTCCGGCATCTGCACCGTCCTGATGCCCGACACCGTCGTGGACTGCTTCACCTTCAGCGCCCAGAACATCCGCGGCGGCGTCGACGCCGCCCGTGCCATCGCCGAGGCCGAGGAACGGGCGATCCGGGTGCTGCCGGTGCCGATGCGGGTCGAGGACGCCGAACAGGAACGCCTGGAGGCCGGCCGGGACTACGCCCGTGAGGCCTTCGCGCCCTACCTCGGCCGCTGGCTCTCCGGCGACCGCCGGGCCGGCTACTGGGCCGACGTCGAGGTGCCGTACAAGCCGTTCTACGCCTACGAGGAGGTGCCGGCCACCGTCGCCGACCGGCCGCAGGAGGCCCGCAGCCTGCTCAACGCCTTCGAACGACTGGCCGGTTGGATCACCGACGGGCGGGTCCGCACCCTGCGCCCGCTCACCGCCGACACCCGCCGCCGGCTCTACGGCGCCTACCTGCGCTCCGCCCGCGTGGTGCCGCGGCAGGTCTTCGTCAGCTACGCGCCCGAGGACCGGATGTGGGCCGAGTGGGCCGCGGGGACCCTCACCCGCTTCGGCTACCAGACCTCCCTGCACAACGCCGCCGAGCCGCACACCGGCCCCCGGCCGCCGGAGGTCGCCGGGCCGCTCGAAGGCCAGGGCCGGCTGCTCGCCCTGCTCTCGCCCGAGTACACCGCGCTGCCCCGCGCCGCCGAGGTCTGGCAGCTCCTGCAGGGCCGCGAACTCGCCTCCGGTTCACCGGCGTTGGTCGCACTGCGGCTGCAGGACTCGGACGAGCCGGTGCCCCGCCCGTTCGCCGGGCAGTCCGCGCCGGACCTGGTCCGCTCCTCCGCGGCGGGCGCCGAGTCCCAGCTGTACGGCGAACTCGGCCCGCCGCCCGGCAGCAACCGCCAACTCGACACCGACAGCGGCGAGATCATCGCGCCCGCGCGGTTCCCCGGCACCGCCCCGCAAGTCCAGGACGCGCCGTCGCGCAACGCCGCCTTCATCGGCCGCGGCAAGCTGCTCGAACTGCTCCGCAACCGCTTCACCGGCGGCCCGGCCGCCGTGCTCAGCCAGGTGCTCTACGGCTTCGGCGGCGCGGGCAAGTCCCAGATCGCGGCCGAGTACGCGCACCGCTTCAAGGCCGCGTACGACGTGGTCTGGTGGGTGCCCGCCGAGGAGCCCGCCAACATCCCGCAGAAGCTCGCCGAACTCGCCCCCCGGCTCGGCGTGCCCACCAGCGACGACGTCGCACACACCGCCGCCGCCGTCCTCGACGCGCTGCGCCGCGGCCAGCCGTACCGCCGCTGGCTGCTCGTCTTCGACAACGCCGGCACCCCCGAGGAGCTCGCCCCCTGGCAGCCGGCCGGCTCCTCCGGCGGGCACGTGCTGATCACCTCCCGCAACCAGGGCTGGGCCCGGCACGCCGGCCTGGTGGAGGTCGACGTCTTCCTCCGCGAGGAGAGCGTCCGGCTGCTGCGCCGCTTCAACAGCGGCGTCTCGCCGGAGGACGCCGACCAGGTCGCGCAGCGCCTCGGCGACCTCCCGCTCGCCGTCGGCCAGGCCGCCGTCTGGCTCCAGGAGACGTCGATGCCGATCGCCACCTACCTCGAACTCCTCGACGAGGAGCTCACCGAGATGCTGGAGCGCACCCGGCTGCGGACCGCCGACTACCCGCACTCGGCCGCCGCGACCTGGCGCATCTCGGTCGAGGAACTCCGCCGGATGAACGCCCCGGCCGCCCAGATCCTGGAGATCTGCGCCTTCTTCGGCCCCGACGCCATCCCGATGCGGCTGCTCTACAGCCGAGCCGTCACCCGCGCCCTGCGGTTGCCCCCGCGCGCGCCCCGCGACAAGCTCGCGATCGGCGAGTTCCTGCGCGCCATCAACCGGTTCGGGCTCGCCCGCACCGACCAGGGCAGCGAGACCATCACCGTGCACCGACTGGTCCAGGCCGTGCTCCGGGACCAGGTCGAGGAGGAGCGGCGGGCCGAGCTGCGCGGCGTCGTCCACGCCGCGCTCGCCACCGCCAACCCCGGCGACCCGGACGTGCCCGCCAACTGGGCCGAGTACGCCGAACTGCTGCCCCACCTCTGGCCGTCCGGGGCCGTCGACAGCGCCGACGAGGACGTCCGGCAGTGGATCATCGACTCGGTCCGCTACCAGTGGAAGCGCAGCCTGCACGAGTCCGGCCGGGAACTGGCCGAGCGGACCCTGGAGCACTGGCGCCAGGACGGCTACGGCGGGCCCGACTTCGACGTCGACAACGACGCCCAGACCCTCATGCTGCGCACCCAGCTGAGCAACATCCGCCGCTCCCAGGGCGCCCTCCAGGAGGCGTACGAGATGGACCGGGACATCCTGGAGCGCTTCACCGCGACCCTCGGCCCCGAGCACTCGCACACCCTCGCCGTCGCCAACAGCCTCGGCGCCGACCTGCGCTTCCTCGGCCGCTACGACGAGGCCCGAGCGCTCGACCGCCGCACCCTGGACGCCGCCCGGCGCACCCTGGGCCCGGACCACCCGCGCACCCTGATGATCACCAACAACCTCGCCGTCTCCGACTACCTGGCCGGCGACCGCCGGGCCGCCCTGGAGCGGCACCGCAGCAACTACCTCCAGCAGCGCGACGCGCTCGGCGCGCACAGCCTCTACGCGCTGTCCTCCGCCTCCAACTACGCCCGCGACCTGCGCGAGACCGGGCGGCTGCGGGAGGCCCTGGACCTGCTGGAGGAGACCGTCCGGATCTACCAGCAGACCATCGGCGACAGCCACACCGACACCCTGCGCGCCCGCAAGAACCTCGCCGTGGCACTGCGCCGGGCCGGCCGGTACCACGAGGCCCTGGAGATCGACGAGGACATCTACCAGCGCTACCTGGACATCAACGGCCCCGAACACCCCGACACCCTGGCCGCCGCCACCAACCTGGCCAGCGACCTCAACGCCCTCGGCGACACCACCCGGGCGATCCCGCTGGCCGAACGGGCGCTGGCGCGGTACCGCGACTACCTGGGCGAGGACCACCCGGTGACGCTGGCCGGCGCCAACAACCTGTCCGTCTACCTGCGGCTGGCCGGACGCACCCAGGAGGCCCTGGAGCTGTCCGGGCGCACGCTCGCACAGTTCCGGACCGTCCTCGGCGCCCACCACCTCTACATCCCGATCGCGATGATGAACCACGCGAACGACCTCGCCCTGGCCGGGCAGACACAGGCCGCGCTCGACGTGGAACTGGAGGCCGCGCCGCTGATGACCGAGGCCCTCGGGCCCGACCACTACGACTCCATCGGCATCAACTCCAACCTCTCGCTGTCACTGGCCACCGTCGGGCACACGGAACGGGCCGAGGAGCTGCGGAAGGACTGCATCCGGCGGGCGCGGGTCACGCTGGGGGAGGAGCACCCGACGACGGTGGCGGTGCGGGCCGGGTCGCGGCTGGACTCGGACGTGGAACCCCCGCACGTGTGACGGGGGGTCAGCGGGGCCGCCGGGCGGTGCTAGGTTCGCGGACATGGTGCCGTTCCGGCAGTTCCTGCTGAAGATCCACAGCCGGTGCAACCTCGCCTGCGACTACTGCTACGTGTACGAGGGCGCGGACCAGAGCTGGCGGCGGCGGCCCCGGCGGATGGAGCTGGCGACGGTCCGCCGCACCGCCCGGCGGATCGCCGAGCACGCGGCCGAGCACGGGCTGGACGAGGTGTCCGTGGTGCTGCACGGCGGCGAGCCGCTGCTCGTCGGCGCCGGCCACCTGGAGGCGCTGCTCGCGGAGTTGAGCGGCATCGCGGGGGCCGGCGGGCCGCGGGTGCGGTTCGGCCTGCAGACCAACGGGCTGCGGCTGCTGGACGAGCCGGCGCTGCTCGACGTGCTGCACCGGTACCGGGTCTCGGTCGGGGTGTCCCTGGACGGCACCCGGGCCGACCACGACCGGCACCGCCGGCTGCCGTCCGGCGCGGGAAGTTGGGACCGGACCGCGGAGGCGGTGCGGCTGCTCGGCTCGCCCCGGCACCGGGAGCTGTTCGCCGGGCTGCTGTGCGTCGTCGACCTGGCGGCGGACCCGGTCGACACCTACGAGGCGCTGCTGGAGTTCGCGCCGCCCCGGCTCGACCTGCTGCTGCCGCACGGGACCTGGCTCGCGCCCCCGCCCGGGCTGCAGGCGCGGACACCGCCCGGCGCACCCCCGACGGGTGCGGAACCGGCGCCGTACGGGCAGTGGCTGATCGCCGCCTTCGACCGCTGGTACGGCGCGCCGCGGCGGGAGACCGGGGTGCGGCTGTTCGAGGAGTTGGCGGTGCTGCTGCTCGGCGGCCGCGCGGCCAGCGAGGCGGTCGGGCTGGCGCCGGTCGACCTGGTGGTGGTCGAGGCGGACGGCACCGTCGAGCAGGCGGACAGCCTCAAGGCGGCCTACGACGGCGCCCCGGCGACCGGCCTGGACGTGTGGCGGCACGGCTTCACGGAGGCGGCCGCGCATCCGGCCTTCCGGGCCCGCCAGCGCGGCCTCGCCGGGCTCGGGGCGGTCTGCGCGGGCTGTCCGCTGGCGCGGGTCTGCGGGGGCGGGCTGTATGCGCACCGGTGGGCGGGTGACGGGTTCGGGCATCCGTCGGTGTACTGCGCGGACCTGGACCGGTTGGTCCGGCACATTGCGGGGCGGTTGCGGGAGGGGGTTGCGGAGGTGGGGGGTCCGCTGCGCGGGGCTCGGTAGGGGGGCTTTCGGGAGGGTGGGGTGGTCGGCCGGGGTCGGCTCCCGGGGTGGCCGCGCCG
>NZ_JBIWNL010000036.1:0-90734 GCF_044767225.1 Kitasatospora sp. NPDC101447 | reverse complement strand
CGCAATCCGATAAAACGAACACGCCGAATAAGAACCGAGCCGCGACGCAGAAATGCGAACGCAACCCAGCCCGAACCTGGGAAGTGGTGTTTCAGGGGATTGGCCGCCCCGGGACCGTCCGCGCAGACGCGTGTCCGGTGCTCCCTGCCGAGCAGCTCGAAGAACTCTACGCGCTTCTGGGGCCGGATGCAAACGGCAGGCAAAAGCGCGCCGGCCGGGCCCCGGGGAGAGGGGTCCGGCCGGCGCGCCGCGCGGGACGGGCTCAGCTGTTGGTGGGGAAGCCGAGGTTGATGCCGCCGTGCGACGGGTCCAGCCAGCGCTGGGTCACGGCCTTGCCGCGGGTGAAGAACTGCACGCCGTCCGGGCCGTACGCGTGGGCGTCGCCGAACAGGGAGGCCTTCCAGCCGCCGAAGGAGTAGTAGGCGACGGGCACCGGGATCGGCACGTTGATGCCGACCATGCCGACCTCCACCTCGAACTGGAAGCGCCGGGCCGCGCCGCCGTCGTTGGTGAAGAGGGCGGTGCCGTTGCCGTACGGGTTGGCGTTGATCAGCGCCAGGCCCTCGTCGTAGGAGGAGACGCGCACGACCGAGAGGACCGGGCCGAAGATCTCGTCGTTGTAGACGGACATGCCGGGCTTCACGTGGTCGAACAGCGTCGGGCCGAGCCAGAAGCCGTCGGCGGTCGGGGTGCCGTCCTTGTCCTCGGCGGTGACCGGGTGCTTGCGGCCGTCCACGGCGAGGTCGGCGCCGTCGGCGACACCGGACTCCACGTAGGAGGTGACCTTGTCGCGGTGCTGGCCGGTGACCAGCGGGCCCATCTCGGAGTCGCCGTTGCAGCCCGGGCCGACCTTGAGGGTGGCGACCCGCTGCTTGATCTTCTCGACCAGCTCGTCGCCGATCGGGTCGACCGCGACCAGCACGGACACCGCCATGCAGCGCTCGCCGGCCGCGCCGAAGCCGGCGTTGACGGCGGCGTCGGCGGCCAGGTCCAGGTCGGCGTCGGGCAGGACCAGCATGTGGTTCTTGGCGCCGCCCAGGGCCTGCACGCGCTTGCCGTAGCGGGTACCGGTCTCGTAGACGTAGCGGGCGATCGGGGTGGAGCCGACGAAGCTGACGGACTTGATGTCCGGGTGCTCCAGCAGGCGGTCGACGGCCACCTTGTCCCCGTGCACGACGTTGAAGACGCCGTCCGGCAGGCCGGCTTCCTTCCACAGCCCGGCGAGGAAGTTGGCGGCGGACGGGTCCTTCTCCGAGGGCTTCACCACGACGGTGTTGCCCGCCGCGATGGCGATCGGGAAGAACCACATCGGCACCATCGCCGGGAAGTTGAACGGCGAGATGACGGCGACCGGGCCGAGCGGCTGGCGGATCGAGTAGACGTCGATGCCGGTGGAGGCCTGCTCGGTGAAGCCGCCCTTGATGAGCTGCGGGATGCCGCAGGCGTACTCCACGACCTCCAGGCCGCGGGCGATCTCGCCCAGGGCGTCGGAGTGCACCTTGCCGTGCTCCGACACGATGATCGAGGCCAGCTCGTCGCGGCGGGCGTTCAGCAGCTCGCGGAAGGCGAAGAGCACCGTCGACCGCTTGGCGACCGAGGCGGTGCGCCACTCGGCGAAGGCCGAGGCGGCGGCGGCCACGGCCTGGTCCACCTCGGCGATCCCGGCGAAGTCGACCTGGCCGGCGACCTGGCCGGTGGCCGGGTCGAAGATGTCACCGCGGCGGGGCGCCGTACCGGCGGTGGCGACCGGCTTGCCGCCGATCCAGTGAATGATGTGCTTGCTCAAGGTCCGTCTGCCTCCGAAGTCCCGGGCGGCATCCTGCCGCCGGTCCGGTTTGGCGCCGCCCGCGAGTGGGCCGGGCGACGGGATTCACGGGGCTACCGCGCTCGCCTTCCAGTCTGGTCCCCGTCCCGGCCCTGCTCAACGAACAGGCTGACGGGGATCTCGGATTCAGCCTTACAGGTCGTCGGCCGTTACTCCGAACGTGTTCCGCCCACGCCCCGGGGATCGCCGCAGGCCAGGGTGCCGGCAAACCAGGGTGCCCGCACGCCAGCGCACCCGCAGGCCACGGCGCCCGCAGGCCCGGGGCTGCCGTGGGCCGGGGCCACCGCGCCCCGCCCCCGCGCCGCTTCCTCCGGGACGCGGCTAGGACTCGTCCTCCGAGGACGGATCCCCCGGGTACGGGTCCTCCAGGTACGGATCGTGCAGCCCGTCCGCGGCCTCCTGGGTCTCCAGCAGGTCCAGCCGCAGGTCCTGCGCCCATGCCAGTGCCCAGCGCTTCAGTCCGGCCACGGCCCTGGCCGGGACGCCCCGGGCGCGGAACCGCCCGTCCGCCGCCTCGGCGAGCGTCTCCAACCGGTCGGCGAGCGCGGCGGGCTGGAAGTCCGGGTCCAGTTCCCCTGCCAGCGCGAGCAGTTCGCCCTCCCGGTAGTAGCGGGTCAGCGCGTGGACGTCGGCCAGGTCGCGCGGCATGCCCCGGTCCACGAGCAGCGCGGTGGTCAGCGCCGCCGCGTCCTCCAGGGCCACGACCGGCAGCACCGCCGGCGGCTCGTCCGGCCCGGGTGCGCCCAGGTCGAGCCGGACCGACCGGTGGCCGAGCGGTTCCTTGCGCAGTTCCACGGTGTGCGTCCGGCCGCCCAGTGCCAGCCGGACGGTGAGCTGCTCCAGCCGCGGGGTGCCCGGCCGCTCGGCCACCCCGCCACCTGCCGCGCGGTACGCCCCGGCGAGCGCTTCGGCCACCTCGGGCAGGTCGGCGCCGCCGGTCACCAGGGTGAGCCCGTCCTGTACGCAGGCCGCGACGCCGTGGGCGCGCAGCGCGTGTCCGCCGGCCAGGGCGAGGCCGTGCCGGTCGCAGACCGGTGCGGCCGGCCCGGCCAGGCGCAGCTGGGCCGGGCCCGGTCGGAGGGACGCGTCGACGGCGTGTGGAGCGGTGGTCACGCCTCCAGTCTGACGCGACCGCCCGCGCCGTGCGCCACCGTCGCCCCTTGCACCACCGTCGGCCCGCTCACCATCCGCCGAGACCCGCCGCGGCCTCGTGCAGGCCGAGTTCCAGCAGCGCGGGGTCGGTGAGCCGCCCGGAGCCGTCCGGAGGGACGAGCCAGCGCACGCTCCGGCTGCTGCGCTCGGGGTGCGGGACGACGATCCAGGTGCCCTCCCCCGCGCTGCGCACGCCCGTGCCGACCCAGCGGGCGGCGGTGCCGACCGGCACCAGGAAGCCGAAGTGCTCCTCGCCGGAGTCGGTGAGGACGGGGCCGCAGAGGACGGTGCCCAGGATCTCCAGTGCCCGGCGTCCGAGCCGTCCGGGGACGGAGAGGACGTCCCAGCGCCGGCCGGCCGGCAGCAGCACCAGGCCCAGCCCGGTGCGTTCCCACTGCGCCCGGAAGGCCTCCGGGTCCGGTGCCACCTGTACGAGCCAGTGCAGTCCGGTGTTCTCCATGTCTGTCCCCGCTTCTCGCTTCTCGCCGTTCGTACTGTTCGGGCGGCGGGAATGACCGGGACCCGCCGTCACCAGGGAGAGGCGGACGGCGGGTCCCTCTTACACGGGTCCCTCTTACACGGGTCCTGAGCACTCAGGTGGTGGGCGTTCACCCGGCCGGGTGGACCGGGTCAGCTGTCGAAGCCCAGCCCCAGCCGGTCGAGCGTGCGCAGCCAGAGGTTGCGGTGGCCGCCGTTGCGGTCGGCCCGCTCCAGCGACCGGGTGGTGATCTCGATCCCGGCCCAGCGCACCGGCTCGGGCGGGAACGGCAGCGGCTTGCTGCGGACCATCTCCAGCGAGGTGCGCTCGGTGCGCTCGCCTGCGAGCAGGTCGAGCATCACCTCGGCGCCGAAGCGGGTCGCGCCGACGCCGAGCCCGGTGTAGCCGACCGCGTACGCGACCTTGCCCCGGTACCCGGTGTCGAAGAACGCCGAGAACCGGCTGCAGGTGTCGATCGCGCCGCCCCAGGCGTTGGTGAAGCGCAGCCCCTCCAGCTGCGGGAAGCAGCGGAAGAAGTGACCGGCCAGGGTGCGGAAGGTCTCCGGCCGCTGGTCGTACTCGTGCCGGACGTGCCCGCCGTAGTGGTAGACCGCGTCGTAGCCGCCCCAGAGGATGCGGTTGTCGGCGGAGAGCCGGAAGTAGTGGAACTTGTTGGCGCTGTCCCCGAGTCCCTGCCGCCCGCGCCACCCGATCGAGGCGAGCTGCTCGTCGGTGAGCGGCTCGGTCATCAGCGCGTAGTCGTACACCGGCACGACGTACGGGCGGACCCGCTTGAGCAGGGACGGGAACACGTTGGTGCCGAGGGCGACCCGGCGGGCGAAGACCCGGCCGTACGGGGTGCGGGCGGCCATGCCGCTGCCGTGCTCCCGCAGGTCGGTGGCCCGGGTGTGCTCGAAGATCCGCACGCCCTGGCTCAGGCAGGCGTCCTTGAGGCCCCAGGCGAGCTTGGCGGGGTGGACCATGGCCACGCCCTCCTTGTCCCAGAGGCCGCCGAGGAAGGTCGGCGAGTTCACCTCGGCGCGCAGCTGGTCGGCGTCCAGGACGGTGATGTCGAGGCCGTAGCGGGCGACCGCCTCGGCGACCTCGTGGAGTTCCTCGACCTGGTGGGGCTGGGTGGCCACGTCGATCTCGCCGGTGCGCTCCCACTCGGCGTCGATGCCGTAGCGCTTGAGGGTGGCCTCGATGCCGTCGAGGTTGGCGGCACCGAGGCGTTCCAGCTGGGCGAGTTCGGACGGCCAGCGTTCCAGGCCGTTGCCGAAGCCGTGGGTGAGGCTGGCCGCGCAGAATCCGCCGTTGCGCCCGGACGCGGCCCACCCGACCTCGCTGCCCTCGACGAGCACGACGTCCAGGGAGGGGTCACGCTCCTTCGCGATCAGGGCGGTCCACAGGCCGGAGTAGCCGCCGCCGACGACCAGCAGGTCGCAGGTGGTGTCGCCGACCAGGGCGGGCAGCGCCGCCGGCCGGCCCGGGTCCTCCAGCCAGAAGGGGGTGGGCCTGGCGTCACTGAGTGCGCGGGCGGAGTCCATGCATTATCAGCCACTTTCTACGGATAGATGACAGTACGAGCCACCGCTGACCGACCGTACGTCAGGCGGTGGCCTTCCTCCGGTTGCCGAGCCACTGGCCGGCGACGGTCAGCACGACCGCGGCGAGGAACATCGCGGTGCCGATGACGTTCACCTGCACCGGGATGCCGCGCTGCGAGGCGCCCCAGACGAACATCGGGAAGGTGACCGTGGTCGGGCCCGAGTTGAACTGGGTGATGATGAAGTCGTCGAAGGAGAGCGCGAAGCTGAGCAGCGCGCCCGCCGCGATGCCGGGCGCCGCCAGCGGCAGGGTGACCCTCAGGAAGGTCTGGACGGGGGTGGCGTAGAGGTCCTGCGCGGCCTGTTCGAGCCTCGGGTCCATGCTCATCACGCGCGCCTTGACCGCCGTCACCACGAAGCTGAGGCAGAACATGATGTGCGCGATGAGGATGGTGGTGAAGCCGAACGGGATGCGCATGTTGAGGAAGAGCGTCCCGAGCGAGGCGGCCATGACCACCTCGGGCATGGCCATCGGCAGGAAGATCATCGCGGTGGTGGCCGAGCGGCCGCGGAAGCGGTAGCGGGCCAGCGCGAAGGCGACCATGGTGCCGAGCACGGTGGCGCCGATGGTGGCGAACACCGCGATCTGCAGGCTGAGCGAGAGCGACTGGCACATGTCGGCCACGCCGCAGGGGTTGGTCCAGGCGTCGGTGGAGAACTCGTTCCACTCGTAGTTGAACTTGCCCACCGGCTTGTTGAACGAGAAGGCGAGCACGACCAGGTTGGGCAGCACCAGGTAGGCGAGGGCCAGCAGGCCGGCCAGCACCACCAGGTGGGCGCGGACCCACTTCAGAATCCGGGACATCAGACCAGTTCCTCCGTCCCGGCCTTGCGCATGTAGACCGTCACCATGCCCAGGATCAGGGCCATCAGGATGAAGCTCAGCGCGGCGGCCGTGGGGTAGTCGAGCACGTTCAGGAACTGCTTCTGGATGCCGTTGCCGACCATCTGCTCGCTCGGCGAGCCCAGCAGCTGGGCGTTGATGTAGTCGCCGGACGCCGGGATGAAGGTCAGCAGGGTGCCCGCGACCACGCCCGGCAGCGAGATCGGGAAGGTGACCTTGCGGAAGGTGGTGAACGGCCGGGCGTAGAGGTCGCCCGCCGCCTCGTGCAGGCGCGGGTCGATCCGCTCCAGCGAGGTGTACAGCGGCAGGATCATGAACGGCAGGAAGTTGTAGGTGAGGCCGCAGACCACCGCGAGCGGCGTGGCCAGCACCCGGTCGCCGGAGGTGAGGCCGACCAGGTTGGTGAGGTCCAGGACGTGCAGCGCGTTCAGCGCGCCGACCACCGGGCCGCCGTCGGACAGGATGGTCTTCCAGGCCAGCGTGCGGATCAGGAAGCTGGTGAAGAACGGCGCGATGACCAGGATGAGGATGACGTTGCGCCAGCGCTTGCTCGCCTTGAAGGCGATCGTGTACGCGAGCGGGTAGCCGACGGCCAGGCAGAGCACGGTGGCGACGGCCGCGTACGAGAACGAGCGGACGAAGTGCCACTTGTACTCGACCAGGGCGTCCCAGTACGTCGAGAGGTGCCAGGTGACCTTGAAGCCATCTTCGAGCGAGCCGGTCTGCAGCGAGGTGGACCCCTGGTAGACCATCGGGACGGCGAAGAAGACGACCAGCCAGGCGATGCCCGGCAGCAGCAGCCAGTACGGGGTGAGCTTGCGCCTGGGCTTGCGTTCCGCCACCAGCGGGACGACTTGGGGCGGCGCGGCCGGGGTGGTGGTGGTCATGCGGCCTCCTCCGACGTGCCCGCGTCGATCGCCTGCGAGGCGTCCAGGGCGAAGGAGTGCGCCGGGTTCCAGTGCAGCCGGACGGCGGCGCCGGGGACGATCCGGGCGTCGCGCTCCATGTTCTGCTCGAAGACGGTGACCTCCTGGCCGCCGTCGGTGCGCACCACGTACTGGGTGGAGACGCCGATGAAGCTGGAGTCGAGCACCGTGCCGGCCAGCTTGTTGCGGCCGTCGGCGACCTCCTCGGAGGCGTGCGTGATGGTGATCTTCTCCGGGCGCACGCCGAGGTGGACGCGCTTGGCGTCGGTGGCGCAGCGCGCCCTGGGCACGGTGAGGCGGGCGCCGGCCGCGCTCAGCAGCAGGTCGCCGCCCTCGCTGCCGGTGACCTCGGCGGGCAGCAGGTTGGACTGGCCGAGGAAGTTGGCCACGAAGGTGGTGGCGGGGTTCTCGTACAGCTCGGCGGGCGCGCCCAGCTGCTCGACCCGGCCGCCGTTCATCACCGCGATGGTGTCGGCCATGGTCATGGCCTCCTCCTGGTCGTGGGTGACGTGCACGAAGGTGATGCCGACCTCGGTCTGGATCCGCTTGAGTTCCAGCTGCATCTGCCGGCGGAGCTTGAGGTCGAGCGCGCCGAGCGGCTCGTCCAGGAGCAGCACCTGCGGGTGGTTGATCAGCGCGCGGGCGACGGCGACGCGCTGCTGCTGACCGCCGGAGAGCTGGTGCGGCTTGCGCCGGGCGTACTGGCCGAGCTCGACCAGCTCCAGCATGTCGTCGACCTGCTTCCTGACGTCCTTCTTGCCGCGCCGGCGCAGGCCGAAGGCGACGTTCTCGAAGATGTCCAGGTGCGGGAAGAGGGCGTAGCTCTGGAAGACGGTGTTCACCGGCCGCTTGTACGGGGGCAGGGCGGTGACGTCCTGGCCGCCGATCAGCACGGTGCCACTGGTGGGCTCCTCCAGGCCGGCGATCATGCGCAGGGTGGTGGTCTTGCCGCAGCCGGAGGCGCCGAGCAGGGCGAAGAAGGAGCCCTGGGGGACGGTCAGGTCGAGCGGGTGGACGGCGGTGAAGGCGCCGTAGGTCTTGCCGATGCCGGTGAGCCGGACGTCGCCGCCGGCGGCCGAGTCTCGCTGCTGGTCTGTCATGGGTGGTGTCTTCCTGGGTTTCTCTGCCGGGACGGGGGTCAGGCGCCGATGAGCTTGGAGAACTTCTGCTCGAAGTCGCTCTCCTCGCTCTCGGTGAGCGTGCGGAACACGTGCGCCTTGGCCGCCATCTCGGGGGTGGGTACGACCAGCGGGTTGGCCGCGGAGTCCGGGGCGAGGGTGGCGAGCTCGTCCTGCATCCCGGTGACGGCGGAGACGAAGCCGATGCCCGCGACCAGCTGCGCCGCGATCTTCGGCTGATAGTAGAAGTCGATCAGCTTTTCCGCGTTCGCCTTGTGCTGCGCCTTGGCCGGAACCAGCATGTTGTCGGTCGAGGAGAGGAAGCCCTTCTCCGGGATGACGAACTCGATGTCCGGGTTGTCGGCGCGCAGTTGGATCAGGTCGCCGCCCCAGGCGATGCAGGCCGCGATGTCGCCGGAGGAGAGTTCCTGGCCGTAGTCGTTGCCGGTGAAGCGGCGGATCTGCTTGCTGTCGACGGCCTTCTGCAGCCGGGCGATCGCGCCGTCGAAGTCGTCGGCGGTGAACTTCGCGGAGTCCTTGCCCTGGTCCAGCAGCACCATCCCGATGCTGTCGCGCATCTCGGAGAGGAAGGTGACCCGGCCCTTGAGGTCGGGGTCGTCCAGCAGTTGGGAGACGCTGGTGACCTCCTTCCCCTTGGTCGCCTTCTTGTTGTACGCGACGACGGTCTGGATGCCGGCCCACGGGTAGGAGTAGAGCCGGCCCGGATCCCAGTCCGGGGCGCGGAAGCGCGACTCGACGGTGGTGATCGCGGTGGTCACGTTCGCCGGGTTGAGCTTCTGCACCCAGCCGAGCCGGATCAGCCGGGCGGCCATCCAGTCGGTGAGCACCATCAGGTCGCGGCCGGTGTCCTGCCCGGAGGCGAGCTGCGGCTTGATCTTGCCGAAGAACTCGACGTTGTCGTTGACGTCCTCGTTGTACCTGACCTTGATCCCGGTGGCCTGGGTGAAGGCCTCCAGGGTGCCGTGCTTCTCCTTGTCGTTCTCGTCGGTGTCGACGTACAGCGGCCAGTTGGAGAAGGCGACCTCCTTCTCCGTGTCCGAGAGGTCCTTGGCGGCGTTCGCGGTGGAGTCACCGGTCGCCCGGGGGGCCGCCGGGATGCCGCACGCGGCCAGGGTGCCGGCTCCGGCGGTGAGGGCGGCAGCACGCAGCAGGGTGCGGCGGCCGAGTGCGGCCCGGCCGCTGGTCAGGCTGCGCTCCCAGGCCCTGCGGACCGGTTCGGGCAGACCGTCGGTGAGCTCGTTGAACGCCATGGAACGGGCCTCCTGGGGGAGAGAGGGGCGTGGGGGGAAGCGCCCTTGTCCGGGGGTTATCTGTCTCCGAAGACGGTGCGGTGCCAGTCCTTGCGGGCCACCGCGGTGGTGTCGAACATGACGTGCTTGACCTGCGTGTACTCGTCCAGCGAGTACTGGGACATGTCCTTGCCGTAGCCGGACGCCTTGTAGCCGCCGTGCGGCATCTCGCTGATGATCGGGATGTGGTCGTTGACCCAGACGCACCCGGCCGCGATCTCCCGGGTGGCGCGCAGCGAGCGGTGCACGTTGCTCGTCCAGGCGGAGGCGGCCAGGCCGTAGGGGGTGTCGTTGGCCAGCCGCAGGCCCTCGTCGTCGCCGTCGAAGGGCAGCACGACCAGCACCGGGCCGAAGACCTCGCCCTGGACGACCTCGCTGTCCTGGGCCGCGCCGGTGATCAGGGTGGGCGGGTAGTACGCGCCCCGGGTGAGGTCGCTGCCGTCGTGGCCCTTCTCGGGCACGCGGCCGCCGGTGACCACGGTGGCGTAGCCGCGGGCGCGCTCCACGAAGCCGGCCACCCGGTCCCGGTGGGCGTACGAGACCAGCGGGCCGAGGTCGGTCCGCGGGTTCAGCGGGTCGCCGATCCGGATCGCCGCGAACAGCTCGGCCACCCCGGCCACGAAGGCGTCGTACAGCGGGCGCTGGACGTACGCGCGGGTGGCGGCGGTGCAGTCCTGGCCACCGTTGATCAGCGAGGCGGCGACGGCGCCGTGCACGGCGGCGTCCAGGTCGGCGTCGTCGAAGACCACGAACGGGGCCTTGCCGCCGAGCTCCAGGTGGGTGCGCTTGACGCTCGCGGTGGCGAGCTCGGCGACCCGCTTGCCGACCCCGGTGGAGCCGGTGAAGGAGACCATCGCGACGTCCGGGTGCCCGACCAGGTGCTCGCCGGCGGTGCGCCCGGCGCCGGTGACCACGTTGACCACGCCGTCCGGGATGCCCGCCGCCGTGCAGGCCCCGGCGAACATCAGCGAGGTCAGCGGGGTCAGCTCGGCCGGCTTGAGCACGATGGTGTTGCCCGCGGCGATCGCCGGGAGGATCTTCCAGGCGGCCATCTGCAGCGGGTAGTTCCACGGCGAGATCGAGCCGACCACGCCGATCGCCTCGCGCCGCACGTACGAGGTGTGGTCGCCGGAGTACTCGCCGGCCGCCTTGCCCTCCAGGTTGCGGGCGGCACCGGCGAAGAACGCGGCGTTGTCGATGGTGCCGGGGACGTCGAACTCGGTGGCCAGCTTGACCGGCTTGCCGGTCTGCGCGGTCTCCACCCGGGCGAGGTCGCCGCAGGCGTCGGTCAGCACGGCGGCCAGCCGGGTGAGCGCCTCGGAGCGCGCGCCGGGGGTGGCGGAGGACCAGCCGGGCAGCGCGGCCTTCGCGGCGGCGACGGCCGCGTCCACGTCGTCGGTGCCGGCCAGCGTGACCTGCTCGACCACGCTGCCGTCGGCGGGGTTGACGACCTGGAAGGGCTCGCCGCTCCCCCGGGCCGGGCGGCCCGCGATGTACTGCGCGCCCGCGCCGAAGTCGGTCAGGTCCATCTGGTTCCTCCAAGTGCCGGTGGTACGACTGAGCGACGGAGAGCCGCCTCCGCGGTGGGGGTCTGCGGGGGGCGGGAGTCCGTCCTGTCGATCATCGGGGTTGCGCGATCCTGGCAGTCCGGACACGTCCGGACAAGGGATTCCACGGTTGCGTTCCGGTCACTGCGACGGATTCCGCCGTGGGGTCGGTTTTCCGCCACAGCCGACCCGCTGACCATGCCCGGTGCCGCCGGGGCGTGACAAGGGTCACTGCGACAATCTCGACACGAAGGGCCTTACAGGGTGCAAGGGTCCGGGCAGGGCGACAGGTCGTCGTGGGGATGGATGATTCACCTGACACTCTGACCGCCCCCGCCGACGCCCGCCCCACTCCAGCCCCAGCCCCCGCCCTGCACATGGAGGCCCGCGATGCTCCCCACCGTCGCCCGCGTACTCGACCTGGAGGTGATGCGGCGCGGCCTGCCCCAGGTCGTGGCCGGCGCCGACCACCTGGAGCGCCCGGTCCGCTGGGTCCACGTGAGCGAACTGCCCGACGTCGCCGGGATGCTCCGGGGCGGCGAGCTGGTGCTGACCACCGGCATCGCGCTGCCCGAGGACCGCGAGGGCCTGGCCCGCTACGTCCGCGAGCTGGACGAGGTCGGGGTGGCCGGCCTGGTCGTCGAGTACGGGCGGCGCTACTTCGACGCGCTCCCCCGCGCCCTGGTGAACGCCGCCGAGCAGCGCGGACTGCCGCTGATCACGCTCCGCCGCGAGCTGCGGTTCGTCGCCGTCACCGAGGCCGTGCACGCCCTGGTGGTCAACGCCCAGCTGGAGCAGCTGCGCATCTCCGAGTCCGTCCACCAGGTGTTCAACGAGCTGGTGGTGGAGGGCGCCGAGCCGCCCGAGGTGATCCGGCAGGTCGCCCGGATGGCGGGCGGGCCGGTCGTCCTGGAGAACCTCGCCCACCAGGTGCTCGCCCACGACGCCGCCGGACGCCCGGAGGCCGAGGTGCTGGAGGACTGGGAGCGCCGCTCGCGCGGGGTCCGTCCGCCCGGCCGCACCGGCCACGACCCGCGCAGCGGCTGGCTGGTCACCACCGTCGGCGCCCGCGGCCAGGACTGGGGCCGGCTGGTGCTGGTGCAGGAACCCGGCCCGCTGCCCGAGGGCGAGGCCCACCCGCACACCATGCTGCTGGAGCGCGGCGCCTCCGCACTGGCGCTCAACCGGCTGGTGGTCCGCGACCGGGAGAGCCTGGAGCGGCAGACCCACCGCACCCTGCTCTCCGGCATCCTCACCCACGCGCTGACCGTCTCCGAGGCGGCGCTGCGCGCCCAGGCGCTCGGCGTCCCGCTGGAGGGCCGGCGGCTGGTCGGCGTGGTGCTGCGGCAGCGCCGCGGGCCGATCCCGGCCGCGCTGGAGGCGCAGGCCCGGCTGCGCGACTTCACCGAGCTGGCCGCGGGCGCGGTCCGGTCCTGCCGGCTCTCCGCGCTGGTCGGCGCACTGGACGACGAGGCCGTCGGCCTGCTGATCTCGCTCGGCGCCCAGCAGGACGAGCACGCCGCGCTGGACTCCTTCTCGGCCGCGCTGCGCCGGATGTCGGCCGAGGCCGGCCGCGAGGGCACCGACCCGGCGGGCCCGGTGGTCGCGGTCGGCTCCTCCGTCGGCTCGGTCCGCGACGCCCGGCGCACCCTGCTGGAAGCCACCCAGGTCGCCGACGCCGCCCTGCACGACGTGCCCGGCGGCGGCCGCACCTCCTCCTACTACCGGCTCCCGGACGTCCGGCTGCGCGGCCTGCTCCACCTGCTGCGCGACGACGCCCGGCTGCAGACCTACGTGGAGCGGGAGCTGGGGCCGCTGCTGGCCCACGACGCCGAACACAACGGCCAGTTGGTCCAGATGCTGCGGATCTACCTGGAGCAGGGCCGGAACAAGTCGGCCGCGGCGGACGCCGCGCACCTGTCCCGGCCGTCCTTCTACGACCGGCTGCACAAGGTCGAGCGGATCCTCGGCGTCGACCTCGACCAGGTCGAGTCCTGCCTCTCCCTGCACGTCGCGCTGCTCGCCCTGGACGCCGTGCGGCGCTAGCGCCCCGCCCCTCGCCCCCGGTGGTGCGGCCTCACACCCCGGTGATGCGCCCCCAGACCTTGTGCAGCGCGGGCCGCTCGGCCGAGGTGACGTCGCGCATGGTGCGCAGCCGGGCGCGCATCTCCTCGGTCGGGAAGACCAGCGGGTTCTCGGCGAGTTCGGCCTTCTCCTTGTCGCCGCTGGCCGCCAGCACCTCGCGGGCGGCCGGAACCGGGCAGATGTACTGGACGAACGCGGCGAGCTCGGCGGCCACCTCGGGCCGGTAGTAGTGGTCGACCAGCAGTTCGGCGTTGCGCTTGTGGGTGGCGCGGTTGGGGATCATCAGGCTCTCCGCCCACAGCTCGCCGCCCTCCTCCGGCACCACGAACTCGATGTCCGGGTTCTCGGCGGTGAGTTGGACCGCGTCGCCGGAGTAGGCCTGGCAGGCGAGCGCCGCTCCGGAGGCGAGGTCGCTGGTGTAGTCGTTGCCGGTGAAGCGGCGGATGTGGCTGCTGTCGACCATCCTCTGCACCAGGTCCATCGCCTTGTTCGCGTCGTCGTCGTCGAACGCCGAGATGTCCGCGCCCTGGGAGAGCATCAGCAGCCCGAGCGCCTCGTCCAGCCCGGCGAACAGCGTGACCCGGCCCTTGAGGTCGGGCGCCCACAGGTCCGCGGTGGACTTGATCTCCCGGCCGAGCGCCTTGCGGTTGTAGGCGATGCCGGTGATCCCGGACTGCCAGGGCACACTGCGCCGGCGCCCGGGGTCGAAGGCCGGGTTCGCGAGCTGCGGGTCCAGGTTGGCGGTGACGTTGGGCAGGTTCGCCCGGTCCATGGCCTGCACCCAGCCCAGCGAGACGTACCGCCCGGCCATCCAGTCGCTGACCACCATGAGGTCCCGGCCGGGGTCGGCGCCCTGGGTGAGCACCGGGCTGATCTTGCCGAAGAACTCGTCGTTGTCGTTGATGTCCTCGGTGTAGGTGACCTCGATCCCGGTCCTCTCGGTGAAGGCCTCCAGGGTCGGCCGCCCGCCCTGGTCGTCGGTGTCGATGTACTGCGTCCAGTTGGAGAAGGCGAGCCGCCGGTCGCTCTCCGACCGGTCCGGCGCGGAGCGGCGGTCCTCGGCGACGTACGCGGACGGGATCCCGCAGCCGGTCAGCGTGCCGGCACCGAGCAGCGCGACCCCGCCGAGCACGGAACGTCGGCGCACTGGACGGGAGTCGGACGAGCGGCGGGTCAGGGTGGTGCTGGGCATGAGCGGCCTTCCGGAGCGTGGGACGGCCCCGGCACGCACACGGGTGCCGGGGCCGTCCTGGTAGGAACGTCAGACAGTGTGCGCGTCGGTGAGCGACAGCACCTCGTCCAGCACCGCGAGGCCGGTCTTGGCCTCCTCCTCGGTGACGGTGCACGGCGGGACGACGTGGAAGCGGTTCATGTTGACGAACGGCCAGAGCCCGCGCTGCTTGCAGGCGGCGGCCAGCTCGGCCATCGGCGCGTTCGCGGCGCCCGCGGCGTTGTAGGGCACCAGCGGCTCGCGGGTCTCCCGGTCCTTCACGAGGTCGAGCGCCCAGAACACGCCGAGGCCGCGGACCTCGCCGATCGACGGGTGCCGCTCGGCCAGCTCGCGCAGACCGGGGCCGAGCACGTTCTCGCCGATGTGCCTGGCGTTCTCGACGATGCCCTCCTCCGCCATCGTGTTGATGGTCGCCACCGCGGAGGCGCAGGCCAGCGGGTGGCCGGAGTAGGTGAGCCCGCCGGGGAACGCCCGCTCGGCGAAGGTGGCCGCGATCTCGGCGCTGATCGCCACGCCGCCGAGCGGCACGTAGCCGGAGTTGACGCCCTTGGCGAAGGTGAGCAGGTCCGGGGTGACGCCCCAGTGGTCGGCGGCGAACCACTCGCCGGTGCGGCCGAAGCCCGCCATCACCTCGTCGAGGATGAACACGATGCCGTGGCGGTCGCAGATCTCCCGCACCCCGGCCAGGTACCCCGGCGGCGGGACGAGGATGCCCGCGGTGCCGACCACGGTCTCCAGGATGACCGCCGCGACGGTGCCCGGCCCCTCGAACGCGATCACCTCCTCCAGGTGCCGCAGCGCGCGCTCGCACTCCTGCGCCTCGTTCTCGGCGTGGAAGTTGGAGCGGTAGGCGTACGGGCCCCAGAAGTGCACCACGCCGGAGACGCCGGTCTCGTTGGCCCAGCGCCGCGGGTCGCCGGTGAGGGCGATCGCGTTGGCGGTGGCGCCGTGGTACGAGCGGTAGGTGGAGAGCACCTTCTGCCGGCCGGTGTGCAGCCGGGCCAGCCGGATCGCGTTCTCGTTGGCCTCGGCGCCGCCGTTGGTGAAGAAGACCTTGTCCAGGTCGCCCGGGGTGCGCTCGGCGATCAGCCGGGCGGCCTCGCTGCGCGACTCGACCGCGAAGCCGGGCGCGATGGTGCAGAGCTTCGCCGCCTGCTCCTGGATCGCGGCGACCACCTTCGGGTGCTGGTGGCCGATGTTGGTGTTCACCAGCTGGGAGGAGAAGTCGAGGTAGCGGTTGCCGTCGTAGTCCCAGAAGTACGAGCCCTCGGCGCCGGCCACCGCGAGGGGGTCGATCAGCGCCTGGGCGGACCACGAGTGGAAGACGTGCGCGCGGTCGGCGGCCTTGACGGCCTGGCCGGCGGCTGAGTCAGCGGTGGGGATGCTCATGCCGGTAAGGCTAGGGCCGACCACCGGCGAAGTGCAGTTCCATCTTGTCAGCCGGTCGCGCGATCGGTCGACAGGGTGCAAAGACACAGGGCCCGGGGCGGAAAGCCCCGGGCCCATTGTCATTTCGACCGATGATCGCTACATCAGATGGCGGTCATACTGCGCCCGTCGGTCAGGACCCGCTAGATCGCGGTCATACTGCGCTCGTCGGTCACGACCCGCTAGATCGCGGTCATACTGCGCCCGACGGTCACGACCCGCTAGATCGCGGTCATGACGTGCTTCACGCGGGTGTAGTCCTCGAAGCCGTAGGACGACAGGTCCTTGCCGTAGCCGGACTTCTTGAAACCGCCGTGCGGCATCTCGGCGACCAGCGGGATGTGGGTGTTGATCCAGACGCAGCCGAAGTCCAGGCGGCGCGACATCCGCATGGCGCGGGCGTGGTCCTTGGTCCACACCGAGGAGGCCAGCGCGTACTCGACGCCGTTGGCGTACTCGACGGCCTGGTCCTCGTCGGTGAACTTCTGCACGGTGATGACCGGGCCGAAGACCTCGTTCTGGACGATCTCGTCGTCCTGGTTCAGGCCGGAGACGACGGTCGGGGCGTAGAAGTAGCCCTTGTCGCCGACCCGGTGGCCACCGGCCTCGACCTTGGCGTGGGCGGGCAGCCGCTCGATGAAGCCGGTGACCTGCTGCAGCTGGTTGGCGTTGTTCAGCGGGCCGTACAGCACGTCCTCGTCGTCCACGCCACCGGTCTTGGTCTCGGCCGCGGCCTTGGCCAGCGCCTCGACGAAGGCGTCGTGGATCGACTCGTGCACCAGCACGCGGGTGGCGGCGGTGCAGTCCTGGCCGGCGTTGAAGTAGCCCGCCACGGAGATGCCCTCGACGGCCTCGGCGATGTCGGCGTCCTCGAAGACCACGACCGGGGCCTTGCCGCCCAGCTCCAGGTGGACGCGCTTGACGTCCTTGGAGGCCGACTCGGCGACCTGGATGCCGGCCCGGACGGAGCCGGTGATGGAGGCCATCGCCGGGGTCTTGTGCTCGACCATGAGCTTGCCGGTCTCGCGGTCGCCGCAGATGACGTTGAAGACGCCGGCCGGCAGGTCCAGCTCCTTGAGGATGCCGCCGATGATCTCGGCCAGCAGCACGGTGGAGGCCGGGGTGGTGTCCGAGGGCTTCAGGACGACGGCGTTGCCCGCGGCGAGGGCCGGGGCGAACTTCCAGACGGCCATCATCATCGGGTAGTTCCACGGCGCGACCTGGGCGCAGACGCCGACCGGCTCGCGGCGGACGATCGAGGTCATCCCGTCCATGTACTCACCGGCGGCCTTGCCCTCCAGCAGGCGGGCGGCACCGGCGAAGAAGCGGATCTGGTCCACCATCGGGCCGATCTCCTCGGAGAGGGTCAGCGCGCGGGGCTTGCCGGTGTTGCGCACCTCGGCGTCGACGATCTCGTCGGCCCGGGCCTCGACGGCGTCGGCGATCTTGAGCAGCAGCTTCTGCCGGGTGCTCGGGGTGGCATCGCGCCAGATCGGGAAAGCGGCGGCGGCGGAGGCCATGGCGGCGTCCACGTCCGCGGCGCCGGACAGCGGCGACGTCGCGTACACCTCGCCGGTGGTCGGGTCCACGATGTCGAGCGTGCGGCCGTCAGCCGCGTCGACGAACTCACCGTTGATGTAGTTGCGCAGCGTGCGAAGGTCGCTCACGGATCTCTCCTCGGTCTGGGCCTGCGGCGTTGCAGATTCCGGCGCCATGGTACGTCGGCGGATCCGACGTACGAAGGGTGCCGAGTGGCCGGGCCCGAAAGGGCGCGGTCCACTGGTGGCGGTACGCGCGGCACCTCGCAGGGCCGCGCGCGTACCGTGCCAGGGTAGCCGCACGACTGCCGTTATCGACAGGTGGAGTGCGCGGACGCGATGAAATCCGTATGCGTTTTCCAAGATCACGACGAAATCAGCAGTTTCCACGCTTGCGAACGCGGGCCCGATCGGGCACAGTGGCCGCGTGGCCAACCGCGACCGGAACGCCAGCGTTCCCCTCGACGCCGCCTCCAAGGCGATCATCGAGCAGCTCCAGGAGGACGGGCGCCGCCCGTACGCCGCCATCGGCAAGGCCGTCGGCCTGTCCGAGGCGGCCGTACGGCAGCGCGTCCAGAAGCTGCTCGACCAGGGCGTGATGCAGATCGTCGCCGTCACGGACCCGCTCACCGTCGGCTTCACCCGCCAGGCGATGGTCGGGATCCGGGTCGAGGGTGACATCGAGCCCGTCGCCGACGCGCTGGCCGCCCTCGACGAGGTCGACTACGTGGTCTGCACCGCAGGCTCGTTCGACCTCCTGGCCGAACTGGTCTGCGAGGACGACGAGCACCTGCTCGAAATGATCAACAAGCGCATCCGCGCGCTTCCCGGCGTGCGGAGCACCGAGAGCTTCGTTTACCTGAAGCTCCGGAAACAGACCTACACCTGGGGCACCCGATGACAGCCGACCCGGCGCAGAAGGACCTTTCCAAGACCGCCTACGACCACCTGTGGATGCACTTCACCCGCATGTCGTCGTACGAGAACTCCCCCGTGCCGACGATCGTCAAGGGCGAGGGCACCTACATCTGGGACGACAAGGGCCGGAAGTACATCGACGGCCTGGCCGGCCTGTTCGTCGTGCAGGCCGGTCACGGCCGCACCGAGCTCGCCGAGGTCGCCGCCAAGCAGGCCAAGGAACTCGCGTTCTTCCCGATCTGGAGCTACGCGCACCCCAAGGCCGTCGAGCTGGCCGAGCGCCTGGCCAACTACGCCCCGGGCGACCTGAACAAGGTCTTCTTCTCCACCGGCGGCGGCGAGGCCGTCGAGACCGCCTGGAAGCTCGCCAAGCAGTACTTCAAGCTGATCGGCAAGCCGACCAAGTACAAGGTCATCTCCCGCGCCATCGCCTACCACGGCACCCCGCAGGGCGCGCTGTCGATCACCGGCCTGCCGGGCCTGAAGGCCCCGTTCGAGCCGCTGGTGCCGGGCACCCACAAGGCCCCGAACACCAACATCTACCGCGCCCCGCAGTACCTGGAGGGCCCCGACGGCACCGTCGACCCCGAGGCGTACGGCCGCTGGTGCGCCGACCAGGTCGAGGAGGCCATCCTCTTCGAGGGCCCCGAGACCGTCGCCGCCGTCTTCGTCGAGCCGGTGCAGAACGCCGGTGGCTGCTTCCCGCCGCCGCCCGGCTACTTCCAGCGCCTGCGCGAGATCTGCGACCGCCACGACGTGCTGCTGGTCTCGGACGAGGTCATCTGCGCCTTCGGCCGCCTCGGCACCATGTTCGGCGCCGACAAGTTCGGCTACGTGCCGGACATGATCACCTGCGCCAAGGGCATGACCTCGGGCTACTCCCCGATCGGCGCCACGATCATCTCGGACCGCATCGCCGAGCCGTTCTACAAGGGTGACAACACCTTCCTGCACGGCTACACCTTCGCCGGCCACCCGGTCTCCTCGGCCGTGGCGCTCGCCAACCTCGACATCTTCGAGCGCGAGGGCCTCAACCAGCACGTGCTCGACAACGAGTCGCGCTTCCTGGGCACCCTGAGCAAGCTGCGCGACCTGCCGATCGTCGGCGACGTCCGCGGCAACGGCTACTTCTACGGCATCGAGCTCGTGAAGGACAAGGTCACCAAGGAGACCTTCAACGACGAGGAGACCGAGCGCGTGCTCTACGGCTTCCTCTCGAAGGCCCTCTTCGACAACGGCCTGTACTGCCGCGCCGACGACCGTGGCGACCCGGTCGTCCAGCTGGCCCCGCCGCTGATCTCCGACCAGTCGACCTTCGACGAGATCGAGCAGATCCTGCGGACCAGCCTCACCGACGCGTGGGCGAAGCTCTGATCCCCTGAGCCCTCTTCCCCACCCTCCGCCGAAGGGCGGTCCCGCTCCCCGCGGGGCCGCCCTTCGGCGTTCCGCGCTCCTGGGGTTCCGCGCTCGTGGGCGTTCCGTGCTCCTGGGCTTCGCGCTCATGGGCGTGCCACGCGGCCGGGCGTCCCGCACCCTCCGCGTTCCGCAATCTTCGGCGTTCCGCAACCGGAACATCACAGTCGCACGACCAAACATGCCTGAATGCGGGTGATTTGCCCGTGATGGACCAGTGCGCCGCAACCGCGGCCCGCCCCTGTCGTTCTAATCTGACGACTGTCATATCCCTGCGGCCACCCAGGATGGAACCTGATGTCAGCGGCACCGCCTGACAACGACGTGCTGTGGGCCCGAGGGATCGTCAAGTCCCATCACGGCACCCCCGCCCTGCGCGGTATCTCGATCGGCGTCCGCGAGGGCGAGGTGCTCGCCGTCACCGGCCCGCGCGGCTCCGGGAAGAGCACCCTGCTGGGCTGCCTCTCCGCCCAACTCCCGGTCGACGAGGGCGAGGTCTGGTTCAACAGCGCCCCCGTGCACACCCTCGCCCGGTCCGGCCGCGAACGGCTGCGCCGCGACCGCTTCGGCTTCGTCGGCTCCGAACCGCACCTGGTCCCCGAGCTGACCGCCCGGGAGAACGTCGCCCTGCCACTGCTGCTCGCCGGGGCCGGCAACAAGGCCGCCTACACCGCCGCCGACGAGTGGCTGGAGCGCCTCGACGTCGGCGACTTCGCCGGGCATCGCCCCGAGCGGCTGGTCCAGAGCCAGCGCCAGCGGGTCGCCGTCGCCCGTGCCCTGGCCCCGCTGCCGCCCGTGGTCTTCGCCGACGACCCCACCGCCCCGCTGCACCGCGAGGCCGCCGACCAGGTCATGCGGATACTGACCAGCGCGTCCCGCTCGCACCAGCTCACCCTCGTCCTCGCCACCCACGACCCCGAGCTCGTCCGGTTCGCGGACCGCTCCGTCGCCCTCGTCGACGGACGGCTCACCGCCCCCGCCACCCCCGTCCCGCGCGGCGCCGCCGCGCCCGGTGCCTCCGGAGCGACCGCCGTCACGGCAACCCGCCACTGACGACGCCGAGCCGCTGAAAGAGTCGACGTGTTCTATCTCCGTCTGGCCCGGGGCTACCGGGTGCCCGACCTGGGCCGCTGGCTGCTCACCGCGCTGGCCGCCGCCGTGGTCGCAGCCTTCCTGCTGCGCTCCCTCGGCCGGGCGATGAGCGCCCCGCTCGGCGGCGCCGACCCGCTGGTCCGGCTGCTCTGGTGCCTGCCCCCGCTGGCCGCCGTCGCCTGGTTCGCGGCCGTCGCCGCCCGCGCCGTGCCCGCCCGGCGCCCCGAGCGGATCGCCGGCCTCACCGCCGCCGGGGCCGGCTCCCGCCGGATCCGGACCCTGATCGCCGGCGAGGTCGCCCTCGCCTGCACCCTCGGCAGCGTGCTCACCCTGCTGGTCTTCCTGGTGCTGCGCAACGACATCGCCGGGCCCTCGCTCGCCCCCGACCTCGGCATGGGCGTGCCGCTGCCGGCCGCCGCGCCGGTCACCCTGCTCGCCCTGGTCCCGCTCACCGCCGGCATCGCCGCCGCCTGCGCGGTGCCCGTCACCGAGAACCTGCCCGGCGGACGCACCCGCCGCCGCACCGGGTTCGGCGCCTGGCGGATCGCCCTGCCGATCGGGCTGGTCGTGATCGGCGCCGCGCTCGAACTCATCGCCCTGCGCCCCGGCGCCGCCGCCGACGGCCGCCCGGTCCACCTGCCCGCCGGACTCGGCAGCACCAGCACCGCCGCCCTCGGCGGCTGGGCGGCGAGCGCGCTCGGCCTCGCCCTGCTCACCGGACCGCTGCTGGCCTGGGCCGGACGGCTGCTGGCTGTCGGCCGGCCCACCCCGCTGCGGCTGCTCGCCGGACGCGGGCTCACCGCCCAGGCCCCGCGCCTCGGCGCGCCGCTGGCCGTCCTCGCCCTCACCGTCGCGCTGGTGCTCACCACCGTCCGCTTCTGGATCGGCACCCCCGACAGCGCCGACGCACTGCCCGCCGTCGAGGCCTGCCTGGTGCTCGGCTGCGCCGCCGCCGCGGTGGTCGCCCGGCTGGCCGAGGTCCGCACCGACCGCCGCGACGTAACCGAAGCGCTGCTGCGCCTCGGCACCTCGCCCCGGCTGCTGTTCGGCGCGGTCGCGCTGCGCACCCTGGCGGCCGGCACCACGCTGCTGCTGACCGGCGGCGCGACCGCCGCCCTGGCGGCCGCCGGACTGCGGTAGGGCCCGTCTTCAAGCTCCCGCAGGCGGGGGCTTGAAGACGGGCTCTAACTGGGCGTTTCGTCCACGAGAGAGCCGGTTGATGCCGGTTCCGGGGGCGTCCACTCGACTCGCTTGTGGTGACTCCGGGGGCTGTGGCGACAGGAGCGCCGCCACTGCACAAATGTCCGCCGGAACTGTGCGGTTTCTCCTGTCTCATCCCAAGAAGCCAGGCCGGAACGCGTTTGTCTCTAGAGAACCGCAAGCCCTGGGCAGAGTGACGATCCCGCAGTATGCCGTCATCATGACGGATCGTCGACCGTATCCGAGCGACCTGTCCGATGCCCGCTGGGCCCTGGTCGAGCCCACCCTCACCGCCTGGCGCCAGGAACGCACCGCTCGCGCGCTCGCGTTCGGCCGGCCACCCGAGCACGAGCTGCGCGACCTGCTGGACGCGATCCTCTATGTCGACCGCACCGGCATCCCCTGGCGCTACCTCCCACACGACTACCCGCCCTGGGAAACCGTCTACACCTACTTCGCCCGCTGGCAGAAGGAAGGCGTGTTCGAGCAGCTCAACGGCCTGCTACGCCGCCTCGTCCGCACCCGCGAGGGGCGGAATCCCGAGCCGTCGGCCTGCATCATCGACTCCCAGAGCATCAAGACCTCCACAAACGTCCCCGCTGCCACCCAGGGCGTCGATGTCGGAAAGAGGATCGTCGGCAGGAAACGCAACATCGTCACCGACACGATCGGCCTCCTGCTCGCGGTGCTGGTCACCGCCGCGAGCGTCCAGGACGGCACCGCCGGCCGACAGCTGCTGACCGCGGTCGCGGCCGAGCACCCCACCATCCGCAAGGTCTGGGCCGACATGGGCTACAAGAACGCTGTCGTCGAACACGGCGCCACCCTCGGCATCGACGTCGAGATCGTCCGCCGCGACCCCGCCACCAGGGGATTTGTCGTCCAACCCCGCCGCTGGGTGGTCGAACGCAGCTTTGGATGGCTCATGAACCACCGCCGCCTGGCCCGCGACTACGAGGCCCTCCCCGAACGCTCCGAAGCCATGGTCCACGTCGCAATGATCGCCCTCATGACCCGCCGACTCACCGGCGAAACCACCCCGACCTGGCACGGAACCTGAGCCTCGAAACCAGGGACGAAACGCCCAGTTAGGCTGGCGGTGCCGCCCCGGCGACCGGGGTGCGCCGCCAGCCGTCGCCGTTCCCGGGAGAAGCACCGCGCCATGTCCGCCACGCCGGAGCCCACCGCCAGGCCGTACCTCACCATCCGGCAGGCCGGCAGCCACGAGATCGAGATCAAGAAGTCCCGGTTCATCTGCCACCTCGCCCGGGTCACCGACGAGGAGGAGGCGCAGGCCTTCATCGCCGGCATCCGCAAGCAGTACTGGGACGCCCGGCACAACTGCACCGCCTTCGTGGTCGGCGACGAGCAGCGCCGCGAGCGCTCCAGCGACGACGGCGAGCCCGGCGGCACGGCCGGGGTGCCGATGCTGGAGGTGCTCCGCCGACGCGGCCTGACCGACACGGTCGCCGTGGTCACCAGGTACTTCGGCGGGATCAAGCTCGGGGCGGGCGGCCTAGTGCGGGCGTACGGCAACGCGGTGTCCGAGGCGGTGGACGGGATCGGCCTGCTGGAGCGCCGGCCGGTCGCGCTGCTCGCGGTGACGGTGGACCACGTCCGGGCCGGGCGGCTGGAGAACGACCTGCGGGCGGCCGGGTACGCGGTGAACGACCTGGCCTACGAGGCGTCGGGGGTGCGGATCGAGGTGGGCGTGCCGGAGCCCGGGGTGGCGGCCTTCCACACCTGGCTGGCCGAGGCGACCGGCGGCTCCGCTGCGGCCGTCCCGGCCGGACGCACCTACGTCGAGGTCCCGGTCTGAGCACCCGGCGCGGCGACGCCGGTCCACGTGCGCATCGGGCGCGGCCCCGGGGCCGAACCCGTGGTACCGGTCGCGAACCACGCGGCCCCGGCGGGCTGCCCGTCGGCCGTCCCGTCCCGGCGCCCGCCCGGAACCGCAGCTCAGCGGGGCACGACGGGGCCCGAGCGGGTCCGGGCGTCGGGGCGGGAGCCCGTGCGGCGCGGCACCTCGCGCACCCTCCGCGGGCGGCGTCCGGTAGCCCAGGCCCTGCGCCACGCGGAAGACGGCTTGAACAGATTCACTCGAACGTAGGGTCGTGGCCCGGAGTTGGAACTTCCGCTCCGGGCCATGGCGTTTCCTGGGCAAGGATCCGGCGGAACCGGACGAAACCCATCGATGGAGGACACAGGACCCCACCCCGCACCACGGAGGTATGCGCATGACCTCAGACCGTTGGACTTCAGACCGTTCGACCCCGACTCGCCCGACCTCGAACCGCGCCCGCTCGCACGCCGGTTCCGACCTCCCCGGCCCCCGCGGTCCCGCGACGCCCTACCGGATGACCGTCACCACGGCGCTCCCGCACGCCGAGGCGGTTTCTCTGGCCGACCAACAGCTCGCCTCCTGGCTGAAGCAGGAGGGCTGCGACGAGCCCCCGCCGGCGTCCGATGCACCGCCCCCCGAGCCGCCGGGCCTCGCCGAACGCCTCCGCCTGGGCGAGCGCGTCCTGCTCGACCGCGACCACGGCCCGCTGCGCGGCGGCCCGGGCGCCGGCCGCTACGACCGCCGCCGCCTGCGCACCCCGGCCCCGCACGGCACCCAGCAGCTCACGCTCACCGTGGCCACCGGCGCCGACGGCTCCACCTGGGTCCGGCTGGAGGCCGAGACGCACAGCACCGGCAGCGGCGTACGCACCCCCTGCCGGGTGCCGGTGCCCGAGCTGGCCCGCTCGCTGCTGCCGCTGCTCGACGCCGCCGACGGCCCGGCCGCCGTCCACACGGCGCCCCGGGTGATCACGGCCGCCGAGGTCGACGCCCTGATCGACGAGCTGTGCGACCCGGAACGCCGGCTGCCCACCGTGGTCGCCAGCGTCCCGGTGAACCTCCCGGTCGACCACTGGGTGGCGGACGTGGTCGGCCCGCTCTGTCACCAGCTGCCCGGCCTCGCCACCGCCTACGTCCTGGATCCCGGCGCCCGCACCGGATTCAACGTCGCGCTGGAGTACCACTCGGTGTACGGCGGGGCGGTGCGCACCTACCTGCCCGAGGTGGACCCGGCCTCCCGGCTGGACGGTGCACGACACCCGGTGCTCGCCCGGGGCCGAATAGAACAGGACCTGCGGCGCGCCGCCGGGCTGCTCGCCCGCGAACCGCGCCGCCTCGCCGCCGACCAGCCGCTGCCGGTACCGCTGGCGGCCGTTCCGGTGCTGCGCGTCCCGCCGCCGCAGCTCCGCCCGGCCTCCGGGCGGGCCGCCGACTCGACCGTCGTGCATCGGAGTGCCGCGCACCCGGGTGCCGACGGGGCCGTCGTCCGGGCCGAACTGGCCGCCCTCGCCCACGAGGAGCAGCAGGACCGCGCCGAGCAGCAGGCCAGGGCCGACGAACTGGAGCGGGTCCGGCACAGCTTGCGCCTGGAGCGCCGCGACCGCCACGACACCCGGGACGGCCGGGACGGCCGGGACGCCCACGAGGGTCGTCTCCGGTCCGGCCCCCGCGCCCTGACCGGCCGCCACTGCACCACCCCGGGCGCCGGGCCGGCACTCGGTCCGCGCTTCGCCGCCCAGCCCGCCGACCCCTGCGGCAAGCCCGAGAGTTTCACCGAACTCATGGTCAGGATGGGCGAGTTCACGCTGCTGACGTTCACCGGGGACCAGAAGAGCGCGCTCGCCCTGGACGAGCTCCAGCGCGTCGGTGCCGGCTGGGCCCGACTCGCCTGGGACGGTCTGACCGCCCTTCAGGAGTACGCGGAGGCGGCCGTGTGCGGCAGGGCCGGCGGCGACTTCAAGCAGTGGTGCGAGCACACACCGGAGGGCTGCCACCGCTTCCCGCCGCGCAAGGCCGTGCGCGGGGAGTCCAGGACGGTGTTCAGCCACACCAAATGGAAACGCGAGCGGATGCTGCCGGTGCCGGAATGCGTCGACGCCTCCCGGCGTGCGTTCATGGGCGCGCACCTGCGGATCGGCGGCGGTCGGACCGCACCCCGGCTGCACTACCTGGACGACTGTTCCGGCAGTGGCCGGATCTACGTCGGTTACATCGGTCTGCACCTGACCAACACCCGGACCAACTGACGGGCTTGGCTGACCGCCGCGCCCGTTCGGTGGACAATGTCCGGCAGGGGGTGGGTCCGCAGGCTCGCCGACCGCCCCCGGGCAGGCGCCGGACGAGCATGGGGGAACGACGACCGATGCAGCACTCAGCAGACGGCCGGTCCGACGGCAGCACCACCGTCCGGGTCCCCCAGCCGGGCTTCCTCGCCTCGGTCTTCCGCGACCTCGGCGTCGACGAGGCCGCGGAGCCGGACGCCGACGCCACCGGCTGTCCCGGCGGGGACCCGGCCGTTGACGGTCGGGCCGGTGACGGCCCGTCCGTCCCGGGCCCCGCCGGGGGCGCAGGCCGGGGCGGGGCCCGCCCGAGCGCCGTCGATCCCGGCCCGGCCGCGCCCGACACGGGTGAGCCGGACGCGGCCGGGCCGGGCGCCGGTGCCCCGGGCCCGGCCGACCCGGACGAGGCCGTCGCGGCGCACGCCCGGGCCGCCGCCCTGACCCACCACCGCACGGTCACCGTCCAGGCCGAGCACGACCGGCTCACCGACCTGCTGCGGCGGGCCGCGCTGCCCGTCTCGGCCATGGACTTCGAGAGCCAGCTGCGCCACTACGAGCCCCGGCCCTACCCGGCCGACGGCCCGGGCACCGCCGACGTGCCGGAGCCCCGCTGGGAGGACTTCGCACCCGCCGAGCCGGCCTCGGCCGACCCGGCGGCCGGCCCGTCCCGCCGACTGCTCGACTCCGGCTACCAGCGCGAACTCGCCGGGGCCAGGCTCGCCCACCAGCGCGCCCTGCGGGAGTGGCGCACCCGCCGGGCCGAGGCCGGCAGCCCGGCCGCGGACGAGTCCCGCCGTGCCCACGAGGCGGCCGAGGAGGCCCGCGCCCGTGCGGTGCGCGAGTACAACGAGAGCCTGGAGGAGTGCCGACGGGCCTACCGGCTGGCCGAGCCCGCCGCCGTGGAGTCACTGCTGGAGCGGGCGCTGGCCGCGGCGGAGACCGCGACCCAGGACCTGCCCGCCGCCTGCCGGGCGGTGTTCCGTCCGCTCACCCGCACGGCGGTGCTGGACCTCGACCTGCCGCCGCTCGACCTGGTGCCCTCGCTCGCCGGCTACCGGCTCGCCCCGGACGGCGACATCGTCCCGGTGCCGCGCCCGCCGGCCGACCGGGCCACCGACTACCTGCGGCTGGTCGCCCGGCTCGCCCTGCGCGCCCTGCAGGCCGCCGACGCGGTGGACACCGACGAGATACTCGCCGGCGTCGTCCTCAACGGCTGGCTGCGCGAGCCCGGCGCGGCCGAACCGCTCTGCCTGGTCAGCGTGGACGCCGACCGCGACGCGCTGGCCCGCACCCGGCTGCTGCCGCCGGAGACCCCGTACGAGGAGCGCGACGACGAGGGCGTCTACGCCGACGCCGAGCAGGACGAGGCCCTCGTCCGGCTGCGACAGCTCGGTGCGGCCGTCACCCCGGACCCGTACGACCGGGCGGGTGTCCGGCCGGCCGCCCGGGCCGGGGCCACCGTGCCGGCCGCGTCCGACCTGTCCGCCAACGAGTTCGCCCAGCTGGTGCGCGACCTGCTCACCCGGGGCGGGATCGCCCAGTGGAGCGTCCGGCTGCGCGGCCCGGCCGGGCTGGTCGCCACCGGGGAGGGCGCACCCGGCAGCGCACTGCCCGGCCGCTGGGTGGTCTGGGCCTCCCGGGGCCCGGAGCCGGTCGCCGCGGAGGAGCTCGTCACGCTGGCGGAGGCGGTCGACGAGGAGTCCGCCGAGCGCGGCCTGCGATTGACCACCGGCGGGTTCAGCGACGAGGCCCTGGACCTCGCCGCGGAGGACGGCCACCGCCACATCCACCTGGTCGACGGCGACGGCGTCCGCGAGCTCGCCCGCACCCACCTCGGCCTGCCGCTCGCCGTCGGCCGCTGACCCTCCCACCAGCGGCATCACCCCGACAGTCCGTCCGGCGGGCGCCCCGCCACGTCCGGACCGAGGCTGAGGAACGGGCCCCGGCCCCGCCCGGCACCCCGGTCGACAGCCGTCGAACGGCCGTCCGGTACGGTCGGCGGTCGGCCCGGCGACGGGCGGACCCCAGGGGGAGAGGAATGGGCAGAGCGCTCGGCAGACCACACGGCGGCACCGGCCACCCGGCCGCACCTGCGACGGAGGCGGCCCGATGACCGCCGTCCTGGTCGCCGCGGGGGCGTTCCTGATGACCCTGATCGGCGGCTTCGTCGCCCAGCGCACCGGCGACCGCCGCCACCTGGTGCTCGGCTTCGCGGCCGGACTGATGCTCGGCGTGGTCGCCTTCGACCTGCTGCCCGAGGCGATCGACCAGGCGCCGGGCGAGGTGCACGGCGTCCCGCAGGCACTGCTGATGTTCGCGGCCGGTTTCCTCACCATCCACGTCGTCGAGCGCGCGGTGGCCATCCACCGCGGCCACGAGGGCGAGTACGCCGAGCACACCCACGGCGGCCACCACCACGGGCACGCCCACGGCGCCGGGCACCAGGGCGTCGGGCTGACGGCCGCCCTGGCGCTGGTCGGCCACAGCGTGATGGACGGCTTCGCGATCGGCGCCGCCTTCCAGGCCGGCACCACGGTCGGCACGGTGGTGGCCATCGCGGTGGTCGCCCACGACTTCGCGGACGGCTTCAACACCTACACGATCACCCGGCTGTACGGGAACAACCGGCGCCGGGCGTTGACGCTGCTCGCGGCCGACGCGATCGCCCCGGTGTCCGGCGCCGCGATCACCCTGGCGTTCACCATCCCGGAGCACCTGCTCGGCCTCTACCTGGGCTTCTTCTCCGGCTTCCTGCTCTACCTGGCGACCTCCGACATCCTCCCCGAGGCGCACAGCCCGCACCCCTCCCGCACCACCCTGCTGTGCACCCTCGCCGGGGTCGGCTTCATGTGGCTGGTGATCGGCCTCGCCAAGTGAGGCCGCCGAGGTAGCCGGGAGGCCGCGGAGGCAGCCGAGGCAGCCGGGAGGCCGGGTGACCCGGCCGTCCGGGGGTCAGCGGACTTCCGCACCCCCCGAGGCCTGCAGCCGCCCCCACCCCTCCCGCATCGCGGCCAGCGCCTCGGTGATGGCCGGCCGCCGGGACGCCCCGGAGCGCCAGAGCGCGAAGACCCGCCGGCTCGGCTCCGGCGTCACCCGGCGGGCCGCCACCCCGGGCGGCAGTGGCCCCCGCCCGAGCTTCGGCACCAGGCCCATCCCGAGACCGGCCGCGACCAGCGCGATCTGCGTCTCGAACTCGCCGACCTGGTAGCGCACGTCCGGCTCCTCCCCGACCTCGCGCAGGGTGCGGACCAGCCAGTCGTGGCAGATGTTGCCCGGCGGCACGCTGATCCAGCGCTGCCCGCACAGCCGCTCCACCGGTACCGGGTCGAGCGCGGCCAGCTCGTCGTCGGCGGGCAGCAGCAGGTCCACCGGGTCCGTCCCGAGCTCCATCCGGGAGACCCCGTCCTGCACCGGGAGCGGCACGGTCGGCCAGTCCTGGACCAGCGCCAGGTCGACCTCCCCCCGGGCCACCAGATCGGCCGCCGGGTACGGATCGCGCTCCAGCAGCCGTACGTCCAGCTCGGGGCAACGCCGCCGCAGATCGGCCAGCACCCCGGGCATCAGCCCGCGCGCCCCGGAGGCGAACGCGGCCACCAGCAGCCGCCCGACCGCCTGGCCGCGCTGCTCCTCCAGCCGCACCTCGGCCTGCTCCACCAGCCCCAGCACGGTCTGCGCGGTGCCGGCCAGCTCGCGCGCCGCGTCGGTCAGCACCACGCCCCGGCCCTGCCGTTCCAGCAGCACCGTCCTGGTCTCCCGCTCCAGCTTGGCGATCTGCTGCGAGACCGCCGAGGGCGTGAAGCCGAGCGCGGCCGCCGCCCCGCCGACCGAGCCGTGCACCGCCACGGCGTGCAGCGCCCGCAGGCGCCCCAGGTCCATCATGCAGCGATCCTAAAGTGTCTCCTTCAGTATTCATCGCTGGTGCTACACGGTTCCGCGCCGCCATGCTCGACCCATGACCGCGACACCCGCCGCCGCGCGCGGCACCGGCAGCACCGGCGCCATCGGCACCACGAGCACGACCATGAGCGCGAACGCGAACCCGAGCACGAGCGGTACGGCGACGGGCGGCAGGGGCATGAGTGCGCCCCACATCGCCCTGGCCGTCCTGGTGGCCGCCGTCTGGGGCCTCAACTTCGTCCTCATCCACGTCGGACTGGACAACTTCCCGCCGCTGCTCTTCTGCGCCCTGCGGTTCGCCGTCGTCGCCGTGCCGGCGGTCTTCTTCGTCGGCCCGCCCAAGGTGGCCTGGCGCTGGGTGGTGGCGGTCGGCGTGGTCCTCGGCGTGGTCAAGTTCGGGCTGCTCTTCCTCGGCATGCACGCCGGGATGCCGGCCGGCCTCTCCTCCCTGGTGCTCCAGGGGCAGGCCGGTTTCACCGCGCTGTTCGCCGCGGTGCTGCTGCGCGAACGCGCCGGCGGGCAGCGGCTGCTGGGCCTGGCCGTCGCCTTCGCGGGCATCGCGCTGAGCGCGTACGACCAGGGCGCCGGAGGCCCGCTGGGCGCCTTCGTGCTGGTCGTCCTGGCCGCCGTCGCCTGGGGCCTGGCCAACGTGCTGACCCGCAAGGCGGCGCCGCCGGACGCGCTGCGCTGGATGGTCTGGGTCAGCGCCGTCCCGCCGCTGCCGCTGCTGGGCCTGTCCCTGCTGGTCGAGGGCCCCGGGGCGGACCTGCGCGCGCTGCGCGACATCACCCCCGCCGGGCTCGGCGCGATCGGCTACGTCGGGCTCGTCTCCACCCTGCTGGGCTTCGTCGCCTGGAGCTTCCTGCTGCGCACCTACGACGCCACGGCCGTCGCGCCCTACTCGCTGCTGGTGCCGGTGTTCGGGATGTCCTCGGCCTGGCTGCTGCTCGGCGAGCGGGTCACTCCGGCGGCCGCCGCGGCCGCGCTGCTGGTGATCGCCGGGATCGGGATCACCGCGCTGCGTCCGGGGGTGCCGAGCGCCGTGGCGGCCCGGCTGCGAGGAACCGGGCCTCGGCGGAGCGCAGCACTCGCAGCAGCACCTCCTCGTCGGCGGGGCTGACCTCGCCGAAGTACTCCTGTGCCACCTCGTCGCGGACCTGCCCGATCCGCTCCACCGCGGCGCGACCGGCCTCGGTCAGCAGGATCCGCACGGCCCGCCGGTCGGCAGGGTCGGGGCTGCGCTCGACCAGACCGGCCTCCTCCAGCGCGTCGACCACGGTGGTGGCCGAGCGCGGGGCGATGTGCAGCTTGTCGGCGAGGTCGCTCAGCCGCATCGCGCGGTCCGGCGTCTCGCAGCCCGGCACGTGGGCGAGGGTGCGCAGCGCCCGGGCCTGGCCGGGGGTGATGCCGTACGGCTCCAGTCGCCAGCCGGTCTGGCGGCGGATCCGCTTGATCGCCCTGGTCATCGCGTCGGCCAGTTCGGCGGCGGAGGCGGGGGAGTCGGCGGAACCGGCGGAGTCGGCGGAACCGCCGAACGCGGGGGACTCGGGGGAGCCGGGGGAGCAGGGCCGGGGGTCGGAGGAGGAGTCCGCCGGGTCGTCGGTCGGCGTGGTGGTCATCGGCGGTCTCCTCGGCTGGTGTCCGGCCAAGCCTAGCGACCGGTCCGGCGCTCCCGGTGGGTCGGCCGACGACGGTCGGAGAAATATGTTGAGCTTAGCTCAGTATCTGCGTTAGCGTAGGCGTCAACTGAGGGGACCCTAAGTCCCCTCCATCACCCTGGAGGGCCCATGCCCGTTTCCACCGCACGCGTCACCACCGACCGCCCCGGCCGGTACGCCAAGCAGCTCGCCGCCCACATGGGGCGCAAGATCGAGGCCGCCTACTCCGAGGAGACCGGCCGCGGCACGCTGGTCTTCGGCGCCGGCACCGCCACCCTGGAGGCGCAGCCCGACGCGCTGCTGCTCACCGTCGAGGGCGAGCGCGAGAACCTGCCCGACCTGGAGGACGTCGTCGGCCGCCACCTCGTCCGCTTCGGCGCCCGCGACGAGCTCGTCGTCGAGTGGCATCGCGACAACGGCGAGGCCGGCCTTGTTCACCGCAACGAGGACCCCGAGGCCTGACGCCCCCCGACCTCCGGCCGGGGCAGCCACCGGTCGAGCGGCCACAGCACCAGGACGGCCAGGCACCAACTGGCCACCACGTCCAGCAGCCAGTGGAAGTCGCTCCACACCAGCCCCGCGCCCACCCCGAGCGCCAGCACAGCCGCGCCCGCCGCCAGCCCCCGGGCGGCGCGCGGCCCCGACACCCGTGCCAGCAGCAGCGCCGCCACCCCGTACGAGATCGTCGCGGTCGCCGTGTGCCCGGACGGGTACCAGCCCCACTGCTCCGGTGTCAGCGGATCCCCGAGCGGGCCCGGCCGGGCGAAGGCCGCCTTCGCCGGGACCACCAGCAGCGGGATCAGCCCCGCCGTCAGCGCCGCCACCGGCAGCGGCAGCCACCAGCGACCGGCCCCGGACCGGCGCCACCACCACGCGGCCGACCCGCCCGCCAGCAGCAGCGCCGGGATCGCCGGGACGCTGCTGCCCAGATCCGACAGGGCGTGGCCGAGGTGGTCGAACAGTGCGCTCGGGGCATCGCGGCGAGCCGTGTGCACGGCCCGGCGGACCCAGCGGTCCAGCCCGAGCAGCGGCCCGGCCACCGCCACCTGCCAGGACACCGCCAGCAGCACCACCGCCACCACCACCGGCACGGCCGACGACCGCGCCGCCCGGGCCGGTCCGGCGGTCCGCCGGTCCGACCGGACCGGGACAGCGGACAGCCGCCCCGGAGCAGGGGGGAGAGCTCCGGGGCGGCTCTGATGATCGCCGTTCCGCGCGCCCCGGGGGGTGTGGGTCGGACGGTCGGTCGATCGGCCTTCGGTATGCACCACCCCTCCCGGGGCGGCCTGGTTGTCCTCGCGGGGCGCGCGCGGACCCACCCCCGAGGGAGGCTCCGCGGACGGCTCCGCCAATGGCTGAGGCTCGCTGTCCATCTGCGATGACACTACGTCAACAGCCCTTCCACGCCGAGTGCCTTCAGCGATTCCGCACATCATCTTCACCCCGCCCCGGGCAACCCCCGGGGTCCCCCGTCGATCATGCCCGGCCGCCGTGCCGGGCCCGCGAACAGCCTCCCCGCACAACCGAACGGCCCGTGCGGACCAGAGGTCCCCACGGGCCGTTCAGCGCTGTCCGGACATCCCTCCGGCGGGCAGGTGGCGCCTCGATCAGGCAGCAGTGACACCCTGGAGCGCGAACGCGCCCTCGATGATGTCCAGACCCTCGGTGAGCAGGTGCTCCGGGATCACCAGCGGCGGCAGGAAGCGCAGCACGTTGCCGTAGGTGCCGGCGGTGAGGACCACCAGGCCCTCGGCGTGGCAGGCCTTGGCGATCGCGGCGGTGACCTCCGGGTTCGGCTCCTTCGAGCCCGGCTTCACCAGCTCGACGGCGATCATCGCGCCGCGGCCGCGGACCTCGCCGATCACGTCGAACTTCTCCTGCATCGCCCGCAGGCGGCCCAGCATGACCTCGCCGATCCGCTGCGCCCTGCCGTTGAGGTCCAGCTCCTTCATCGTCTCGATGGAGCCCAGGGCGGCCGCGCAGGCCACCGGGTTGCCACCGTAGGTACCGCCCAGGCCGCCGGCGTGCGCGGCGTCCATGATCTCGGCGCGACCGGTCACGGCGGCCAGCGGCAGACCGCCGGCGATGCCCTTGGCGGTGGTGATCAGGTCCGGGACGATGCCCTCGTCGTCACACGCGAACCACTGGCCGGTGCGGCAGAAGCCGGTCTGGATCTCGTCCGCGACGAACACGATGCCGTTCGCCTTCGCGTACTCCACGATCGCCGGCAGGAAGCCCTTGGCCGGCTCGATGAAGCCGCCCTCGCCCTGGATCGGCTCGATGATGATCGCGGCGACGTTCTCCGCGCCGATCTGCTTGTTGATGATGTCGATCGCCTGCGCGGCGGCCTCGGCGGCGCAGTTCTCCGCACCGGTCAGCCAGCGGTAGGGGTAGGCCACCGGCACCCGGTGGATCTCCGGGGCGAACGGACCGAAGCCCTGCTTGTACGGCATGTTCTTCGCCGTCAGACCCATGGTCAGGTTCGTACGGCCGTGGTAGCCGTGGTCGAACACCACGACGGCGGTGCGCTTGGTGTAGGCGCGGGCGATCTTCACCGCGTTCTCGACCGCCTCGGCGCCCGAGTTGAACAGCGCGGTGCGCTTCTCGTGGTCACCCGGGGTCAGCTCGTTCAGCTGCTCGGCGACGGCCACGTAACCCTCGTACGGGGTCACCATGAAACAGGTGTGCGTGAAGGCGGCCAGCTGCTCGCTCGCCTTGGCCACCACGGCCTCGGCGCTGTTGCCGACGTTGGTCACGGCGATGCCGGAGCCGAAGTCGATCAGCGAGTTGCCGTCCACGTCCTCCAGCACACCGCCGTTGGCACGGGACACGTACACCGGCAGGGTGGTGCCGACGCCGGCCGCCACCGCACCCAGCTTGCGGGCCTGCAGCTCCTGCGACTTCGGACCGGGGATCGCGGTGACCAGACGGCGCTCCTGCGGGAGCGGCGTTGCGGCGCTCATGGGGTTTCTCCAGACTTCTCGGCTCGGTGGTTCGCAGGCTACGGCCGCCCTCCCCGCCCAGGCATGCGCCACTCGGTAGCAGTGCGCCGTCCGACTTGTCCTGCGCGGCCAGCGCGGGTTGCGCGACTACCCGCAGGCCCCGCTCCACTACCCTGAGCGCGGGCGTGTCGCCGGTACGGCGGCATGGGTATGGCGGCACCGACGGCGGTCGGGCCGGGGCGGGCGAGGGAGCGGGGCCGTACATGGCACAGGACGGGTCACACCACCACGGCGAGCGCACCACCACCAGACCCCCGACCCCCCTGCCCCACCAACGGCCCGGCGCCTCCCCCTCGTCCTTCGACCTCCCCGCCTGGGCCTGCGCCCCCCGCCCCGAAGCCGAACCTGGCGTCTACCGCCTCGGCTACCGCCGGATCGACCCGGAGCGGTCGGAGGCGGCCAAGGTCGAGACCTGGCCGCTGCTGCTGCGGGCCGGGCTCAACGCGGTGGTGGCCTGGCTGGCCTTCGTCTACGGCACCCAGCTGGTGCTCCACGTGATCGTGATGACCGTTTGGGTCGAACACCCCACCGAGACCCTGGTGACCGTTGTCGGACTCTCCGTCAACCTCGTGGTTGCAGCAGCTGTCATCAAGGTCTTCGGCCGGATGGGCCGCTGGCCCGAGGTGTGGCGCCGGTACGTGGCGCCGCTGCTGTCGCGGACGGTGACGCAGGAGCAGCGCGCCGAGGAGGACGCCCCGGCGGCGGCCGAGGCGGCGCGGCGGCAGGACCCGTGGGACGGGCTGCGGCAGGGCGGCGCGGCCGACGCGGCGGCGCGGCTCGACGCGGAGACCGTGGGGGACGTCGACTACGTGCGGATCCAGCGTGCCTGGGAGTCCGCGCAGGCGGACCCGGTGTTCGTGCCGGCCTTCGCCGAGCAGGTGGCCGCCCGCGGTGCTGCGGCCTTCGCCCACCCCTCCGAGGCGCGTGTGCTGCCCGGCCGCGCCGAGCAGCACGATCTGCTGCTCGGTCAGGTCCGGCTCGGTACCGCGCAGGACGTGCCGAAGAACCCGTTGAGCCACCGGGCGGCCGGTTTCGCGCTGGATCCGGCGCTGCTGGGCACCTCGGTGCTGGCCGTGGGCCCGGCCGGGACGGGGAAGACCGCTCGGCTGGCCCGGCCGGTGGCGGAGGCGTTGTGCCTGCAGGCGCTGGCCGGCACCGCGTGTGCGGTGGTGGTCGGGTCAGCCGACGCCGATCTCGGCCCGGACGCCTGGTACGACGTGGTGATCGCGCCCGGGGACCTGTCCTCGGTGTACGGGCTGGACCTCTACGGCGCCGCGCGGGACCCGGACGAGGGGGCCGCCCGGCTGGCCGAGGCGCTGCTGCCGGAAGAGCTGACCGCCCGCGCGGAGAACGCCCGCACCGCGCTGCAGCAGGTGGTGGGACCGTTCCACGCCGCGTACGGCCGCTACCCGGGGGTGCGTGAACTGCGGGCGCTGCTGGGTGGTGATCCGGACGCGCTGGCGGCCCTGGTGAAGGCGCTCGGCACGGCGGGCCGGCTGGCGCTGCACGAGCGGGACCTGGAGTACCGCGAGCGCCAGCGGGACCGGGCGGACGACCCGGGGGCGCTGCTGGCGGACCGGCTGGCGCTGCTGGACCGGCCCGCCTTCGAGGGTGCCTTCACGACCGACGGCACCGGCCGGCCCCCGTTCGCGATGCGGGTGCTGGACCACCCGCTGCGGGTGCGGGTGAAGCTGCCCGAGCGCAGCCACCCCGAGGTGGCCCGGATGCTGTCCCGGCTGGTCGTGGGGCAGTTCGTCCAGGCGGCGGGGGTCCGCGAGGACCGCTCGCTGTTCGCGGGCCTGGTGGTCGACGACGCCTCGGCGGCGCTGGACGCCACCGCGGTGCGCGGGCTGCAGCGGATGCGCGGTGCGAACGCGGGCGCGGTGCTGTTGTTGCGCACCCTGGTGGACCTGCCGGAGGCGCTGCGGGCGCCGCTGTTCGGCGCGGTCGGCTGCCGGATGGCGTTCCCGGGGATCGCGCCGTGGGACGGGCGGCTGTTCTCGGAGGCCTGGGGGACGCACCTGGTGCAGGAGACGGCGGTCACCCACACCCCCGACACCTCCGGTGGGGTGATACGGCGGGCGGGGCGGGTCGGGCGGAAGGCGTTGTCGGGGACGACGGCGCAGACGGAGTCGGTGACGACGCGGGATGTGGAGCGGCTGCGGTGGTCGCCGTCGGACCTGGCGCACGCGTTGCCGGCGGGGCACGCGGTGGTGTCGTTGACGGCGGTGTCGGGGGAGCAGGTGCCGCCGTTGCTGGTGGATCTGCGGGGGTGAGTTCCGGGCGGGCCCCAGGGCGCGGCGGGAGACGGGGTGGAAGTCGCCTTCGAGGTGGATTCGGCAGTGCCGGTTGTCCGGAGCGTCCATAATGAAGGGGAGAGACCCTCACCATTCCCACGCCCCTCTCCTCGCCCGGCCGCAATGGCGCGGTCAGGTCGATCCCCCGAAGGTGCCATGCCCCCCACACTCGCCTCCGTCGTCCGCAACAGCTCGCTCCATCTGACGGTCCTCGCCGGCGCGGACCACCTGGAGCGGCCGGTCCGCTGGGTGCACACCAGTGAGCTGGACGACCCGACGCCGTTCCTGGAGGGTGGCGAGCTGCTGCTCACCACCGGTATCAAGCTGGGCCGTACGGCGGCGCAGCTGCAGGCGTACGTGCACCGGCTGGCCGATGCCGGGGTGGTGGGGCTGGGGCTCGGGGTGGGGTTGTCGCACACCGAGGTGCCGCAGCCGCTGGTGGACGCGGCGGCGCAGCGGGGGCTGCCGCTGCTGCGGGTGCCGGAGCCGACGCCGTTCATCGCGATCAGCAAGGTGGTGTCGGCGGCGCTGGCCGCGGAGCAGTACGAGGCGGTGACGACGAGCTTCGAGGCGCAGGAGGAGCTGACCCGGGCGGCGCTGGGCAAGGACGGTACGACGGCCGTGGTGCGCCGGTTGGCGGCGCGGCTGGGTGGCTGGGCGGCGCTGTACGACGGGTCGGGCGCGCTGTCGGTGGTGGCGCCGGACTGGGCGGCGCGGCGGGCCGGGCGGCTGGCGGCGGAGGTGGACCGGCTGCGTCGGCGGCCGGCGCCGTCGAGTGCCGCGCTGCAGGGGCGCGCGCCGGGGATAGACACGGCGGACGAGGACTACGTGGTGGTCCAGTCGTTGGGGGCGGACCGGCGGGCGCGGGGTTTCCTCGCGGTCGGGACCGAGGACCGGATCACGCCGACCGAGCGGTACGTGCTGAACGCGGCGGTGGCGCTGCTGACCCTCACCCTGGAGCGCTCGCGCGAGCTGCGGCAGGCGGAGGAGCGGATGGGCGCCGCGCTGCTGCGGATGGTGCTGGCGGGTGAGGTGGTGACGGCCCGGCAGGTGGCGGCGGGGCTGTTCGGCGGTCTGCCGGAGGGGACGATACGGGTCCTGGTGGCGGGTGCCGGTGCGGGGAACGCGGATGCCGCGGAGGCGCTCGGGGAGCTGGGCGACCGGGCGGAGCAGGCGGGTTCCCGGGTGGGCGAGAAGCTGCTGGTGGCGCGGGAGGACGGCGCGCACGGGCCGCGGCTGATGGTGCTGGCGCTGGACAACGGCGCGGTGCACCGGGCGTGCCTGGGTGCGGTGGAGGAGCACGAGGGCCTGTCGCTGGGCGTGTCGGCGCCGGCCGCGTTGGAGGAGGCCGGGACGGCGCACGCGCAGGCCGAGCGGGCGCTGGCGGTGGCGCTGCGCGGCGGCCGCCGGGCGGTGGACCACGAGGAGGTCGGCGCGGGTTCGCTGCTGCCGCTGCTCGGGGAGGACGCGGTGACGGCGTTCGCGGAGGGGCTGTTGCGGCCGCTGCGCGACCACGACCGGACGGCCCGCGGTGACCTGGTGGCGTCGTTGCGGGCGTGGCTGTCCAGGCACGGCCAGTGGGACGCGGCCGCGGCGGACCTGGGGGTGCACCGGCACACGCTGCGCTACCGGATGCGGCGGGTCGAGGAGCTGCTGGGCCGCTCGCTGGACGACACGGACGTGCGGATGGAGCTCTGGCTGGCTCTCCGTTCCGGCGAGGAGTAGACCACCCGGCCGGCACCGGCCCGAAAGCCTTGCCGCACCGCTCCCCGAGGCCTGCACGGACACCCGCCCCGAGGCCCGCACGGACACCCGCCCCGGGCTCGTTCGGACACCCGCCCGAAGGGCCGCCCGAACGCCCGCTCGGGCGCTCCGCTGGACGCGGTGGAGTGGCCCCGGACCCGAACGCTCCTAGTCGGCCAATCCGGTCGGCGCGCCGACCCACCTACCCTCGGGTTCTGGTCCCACGTCCGTGCGGGCCGTACGACGACGAGGAGAGGGCCGGTACCACGGTGACCACCACGTACGATTTCTGGCTCGCCGGCCGCCGGGCGAGCGGTGACGCCGACTTCGAGGTGCACAACAGCTGGGACGGCCGTCTGGTCGGCAAGGTGAGCATCCCGACCGAGGCCCAGGTCGAGGAGGCGCTGGACGCCGCCGTCGCCGCGCTGCCGGTGTTCGCCGCGACCCCGGCGCACCAGCGTGCCGCCGCCCTGGACCACGTGGCCAAGCGGCTGGCGGAGCGCACCGAGGAGCTCGCCCAGCTGATCACCGCCGAGAACGGCAAGCCGATCAAGTGGGCCCGTGGCGAGGTCGGCCGCGCGGTGTCGGTCTTCCGCTGGGCCGCGGAGGAGGCGCGCCGCACCAACGGCGAGACCATGCGGCTGGACACCGACCCGGGCGGCGTGGGCCGTTTCGCGGTGGTGCGCCGCTTCCCGCGCGGTGTGGTGCTGGGCATCGCCCCGTTCAACTTCCCGCTGAACCTGGTCGCCCACAAGGTCGCCCCGGCGATCGCGGTCGGCGCCCCGATCATCCTGAAGCCCGCTCCGGCGACCCCGCTGTCCGCGATGGTGCTGGGCGAGATCCTGGCCGAGACGGACCTGCCGGCCGGTTCCTGGTCGATCCTGACCGTGCCGAACGACCGGATGCCGGCGCTGGTGCAGGACGACCGCCTGCCGGTGATCTCGTTCACCGGTTCGGACAAGGTCGGCTACCAGATCATGGACTCGGTGCCGCGCAAGCACTGCACCCTGGAGCTGGGCGGCAACGCCGCGGCCGTGGTCCTCGCGGACTGGTCCTCGGAGGCCGACCTGGACTGGGCGGCCACCCGGATCGCGATGTTCGCCAACTACCAGGGCGGCCAGTCCTGCATCTCGGTGCAGCGGGTGATCGCCGACGCGTCGGTGTACGACGCGCTGGTGGAGAAGGTCGTGGCCAAGGTCAAGGCGCAGGTCACCGGTGACCCGAACGACTCCGCGACGGACGTCGGCCCGCTGGTCGACGAGAACGCCGCGAAGCGCGTGGAGTCCTGGGTGGAGGACGCGGTCGCCAAGGGCGCCAAGGTGCTGACCGGTGGCACCCGCGAGGGCGCGACCTACGCCCCGACCGTGCTGGCCGAGCTGCCCGAGGACGCGATCCTGGCCAAGGCCGAGGTGTTCGGCCCGGTGCTGTCGCTGCACAAGGTGGACGGCGTGGACGAGGCCTTCGCCGCCGTCAACGACTCCGCGTTCGGCCTGCAGGCGGGCGTGTTCACGCACGACGTGCAGACCGCCTTCCGCGCCCACCGGGAGCTGGAGGTCGGCGGTGTGATCATCGGCGACGCGCCGTCCTACCGCGCCGACCAGATGCCGTACGGCGGCGTGAAGGACTCCGGCGTCGGCCGTGAGGGCGTCAAGTACGCGATGGACGACTACACGGTCGAGAAGGTGCTGGTCCTGACCGGCCTCGACCTCTGATCGACTCGATCCCGGTCGGTCGGTTCGACCGCTGAACCGACCGACCGCCGAATCGGCCGACCGCCGAATCGGCCGACCGGCCATCCGGCCGATTGGCTGACCGATCGACCGATCGAGTGATCCGCTGACGCAGGGCCCGGTTCGACGAACCGGGCCCTGCGCGCGTTCAGCCGTCGTGCCCGGCCGCGGCGGCGACGGCCTCCTCGACGGTGGCGTTCCCGGCGACCAGCTCCAGGGTGAGTCCGGCGGCGCCGGGTTCGTGCAGCAGGGCGGCCAGGACGGCGGCCACGTCGGCCCGGTCCACCGCGCCGCGGGCGACCGAGGGGGCCAGCCGGACGAGGCCGGTGCCGGGGCCGTCGGTGAGCCGCCCCGGGCGCAGCACCGTCCAGTCCAGCGCGGTCCGGGCCCGTACCGCGTCGTCGGCGGCGCCCTTGGCGCGCAGGTAGGTCTCGAATACCTCGTCGGCGGGGTGGTGGGCGGCGGCGTCGGCGCCCATCGAGGAGACGATCACGTACCGGCGGACGCCGGCGATTTCGGCGGCGTCGGCGAGCAGGACGGCGGCGTCGCGGTCGACGGTGTTCTTGCGGGCGGCGCCGCTGCCCGGTCCGGCTCCGGCGGCGAAGACCACCGCGTCGGTGTCGGTGAGCAGTTCGGCGAGCCGGGGGGCGGTGGTGGCCTCCAGGTCGAGCAGCAGCGGCTCGGCTCCGGCGTCGATCAGGTCCCTGGCCTGTTCGGGGCGGCGGATGATCCCGGCGGGGCGGTCGCCGCGTGCGGCGAGCAGCCGTTCCAGTTCCATCGCGATCTGTCCGTGGCCCCCGGCGATGACGGTGCGCATGGCTCCGACGGTAGCCCGGGGGTGCCGCCTCGTCCTGGGGAAGCTCGCGGGGCACCGGGGAGGTGCCGGGGACCGGTGCGGTCGCGGACAGGACACAATGGGCCCATGACTTCGCTCGCCCACCCGCAGCTGCGCTTCACGCCCACCGTGGCGGACCCCTCCGGCCCCCGGGAGCTGGTGATCCTCGGCTCCACCGGGTCGATCGGCACCCAGGCCATCGACGTGGTGCTCCGCAACCCGGACCGCTTCCGGGTGGTCGCCCTGTCGGCGGCCGGTGGCCGGGTGGAGCTGCTGGCCGAGCAGGCGCTGCAGCTGGGTGTGCACACCGTGGCGGTGGCCGATCCCGCGGCCGAGCCGGCGCTGCGCGAGGCGCTGGCCGCGAAGGCGGCGGGCCGTCCGCTGCCGGCCGTGCTGGCGGGCCCGGACGCGGCGACCGAGCTGGCCGCCGTGGAGTGCCACTCGGTGCTGAACGGCATCACCGGGTCGATCGGCCTGCGGCCGACGCTGGCCGCGCTGGCGGCCGGCCGGGTGCTGGTGCTGGCCAACAAGGAGTCGCTGATCGTCGGCGGTCCGCTGGTGAAGGCGGTGGCGAAGCCGGGCCAGATCGTGCCGGTGGACTCCGAGCACGCGGCGCTGTTCCAGGCGCTGGCCGGCGGGACCCGTGCCGAGGTGCGCAAGCTGGTGGTCACCGCCAGCGGCGGCCCGTTCCGCAACCGCACCCGTGAGCAGCTGGCCGGGGTGACCCCGCAGGACGCGCTGGCGCACCCGACCTGGGCGATGGGCCCGGTGGTCACGATCAACTCGGCCACCCTGGTCAACAAGGGCCTGGAGGTGATCGAGGCGCACCTGCTGTACGACGTGCCGTTCGACCGGATCGAGGTCGTGGTCCACCCGCAGTCGGTGGTGCACTCGATGGTGGAGTTCACCGACGGGTCGACGCTGGCGCAGGCCAGCCCGCCGGACATGCGGATGCCGATCGCGCTGGGCATGGGCTGGCCGGACCGGGTGCCGGACTCCGCCCCCGCCTGCGACTGGACGAAGGCCGCCACCTGGGAGTTCTTCCCGCTGGACGACGTGGCGTTCCCGGCGGTGGAGCTGGCGCGTGAGGTGGGCACCCTGGGCGGTACCGCCCCGGCCGTGTTCAACGCGGCGAACGAGGAGTGTGTGGAGGCATTTCTGAAGGGCCGCCTCGCCTTCACCGGAATCGTGGACACTGTTGCCAAGGTCGTGGCCGAGCACGGACAGCAGGACGGTCGGTCGGCGGCCCCGGGAACTTCCCTGACGGTGGAGGACGTCCTGCACGCGGAGGACTGGGCGCGCGCCCGGGCCCGCGAGCTGGCGGCCGGCTGACGGTCGGCCGACGGCGGACTGACGGCCTCGATAGCGGTAGGACGAGACGATGAGCGGAGCGGCATGACGGAGGACCAGCGGTGGCAACGGTTTTGACGGTGGTCGGCATCCTGGTCTTCGTCATCGGGCTGCTCATCTCGATCGCCTGGCACGAACTCGGCCACCTCTCCACGGCCAAGCTGTTCGGCATCCGGGTGCCGCAGTACATGGTCGGCTTCGGCCCGACCCTCTGGTCGCGCCGCAAGGGCGAGACCGAGTACGGCATCAAGGCGATCCCGTTCGGCGGGTACATCCGGATGATCGGGATGTTCCCGCCGGGCGATGACGGCCGGATCACCAAGCGCAGCAGCTCGCCCTGGCGGACCATGATCGAGGACGCCCGCGAGGCCTCCTACGAGGAGCTCCAGGAGGGGGACGAGCACCGGCTCTTCTACACCCGCAAGCCCTGGAAGCGCGTCATCGTGATGTTCGCCGGGCCGTTCATGAACCTGGTCCTGGCGTTCGGGCTCTTCCTGACGGTCATGATGGGCTTCGGCGTCTCCATGAACGTGCCGACGGTCAGCACCGTCGCGCAGTGCGTGGTCAAGGCGGGCCAGCCGACCGACAACTGCCCGGCGGGCGCCCCGCAGACGCCGGCCGCGCAGGCCGGGCTGAAGGCCGGGGACAAGATCGTCTCCTTCGACGGCGACCGGATCCGCACCTACGACCAGCTCCAGGCGGACATCCGCCGGTCGGCCGGGCGGACCGTCCCCGTGGTGGTCCAGCGGGACGGGCAGCAGGTCACCCTCAACCCGACCATCGCCGTCAACGACGTCCAGAAGTACGACGGGAACAACGTCCCGATCAAGGGCCAGACCATCCAGGCCGGGTTCCTCGGATTCACTCCGGCGAGTGGTGTCGTCCGGCTGGGCTTCGGGCAGTCGCTCGACCGGATGTACGACATGGCCGAGGGCGGGGTGAAGTCGCTGGTCGCTCTGCCGGGCAAGATCCCCGGGCTGTGGAACGCCGTCGTCGGCGACGCCCCGCGCGATCCGGACTCGCCGATCGGCATGGTCGGCGCCGCCCGGGTGAGCGGCGAGGTCTTCTCCCTCGACATCCCCGGCACCCAGCGGATCGCGTTCTTCGTGAACCTGCTGGCCGGCATCAACCTGTCGCTCTTCCTCTTCAACATGCTGCCGCTGCTCCCGCTGGACGGCGGCCACATCGCCGGCGCGGTCTGGGAGGCGGTCCGCCGCCGATTCGCACAGCTGTTCAAGCGGCCCGATCCGGGCCCGTTCGACGTCGCCAAGCTGATGCCGGTGGCGTACGTCGTGGCCAGCATCTTCATCGGCTTCACGCTGCTGGTGATGGTCGCCGACCTGGTGAACCCGGTGAAGATCAGCTAGGGCGTTCGGGTACGGCGGGTGTGCTGGGGCCCGTTGCCGTGCCGTACCGTTGAGGCCGGGTGCGCGACGTCAGCGCACCCGGCCTCGGCCGTCCCAACGGCCGGGCGGTCGACCACACCTCTACCCCGGGGAACCCTGCGCACATGACCGCGATCTCGCTCGGTATTCCGTCCCTGCCGCTCAAGCCGCTCGCCAAGCGCCGGCACTCCCGGCAGATCATGGTCGGCAACGTGCCGGTCGGCGGCGACGCCCCGATCTCGGTGCAGTCGATGACCACCACCGTGACCTCGGACATCAACGCCACGCTGCAGCAGATCGCCCAGCTCACCGCGTCCGGCTGCCAGATCGTCCGGGTCGCCGTGCCCTCGCAGGACGACGCCGACGCGCTGCCGATCATCGCCAAGAAGTCGCAGATCCCGGTCATCGCGGACATCCACTTCCAGCCGAAGTACGTCTTCGCGGCGATCGACGCCGGCTGTGCGGCCGTGCGCGTCAACCCGGGCAACATCAAGGCCTTCGACGACAAGGTCGGCGAGATCGCCAAGGCCGCCAAGGACGCGGGCGTCCCGATCCGGATCGGCGTCAACGCCGGCTCGCTCGACAAGCGCCTGATGGAGAAGTACGGCCGGGCCACCCCGGAGGCGCTGGTCGAGTCCGCGCTGTGGGAGTGCTCGCTGTTCGAGGAGCACGACTTCCGCGACATCAAGATCTCGGTCAAGCACAACGACCCGGTCGTGATGATCAACGCCTACCGCCAGCTCGCCGCCGCCTGCGACTACCCGCTGCACCTCGGCGTGACCGAGGCCGGTCCGGCCTTCCAGGGCACCATCAAGTCGGCGGTCGCCTTCGGCGCGCTGCTGGCCGAGGGCATCGGCGACACCATCCGGGTCTCGCTCTCCGCCCCGCCGGCCGAGGAGATCAAGGTCGGCAACCAGATCCTGGAGTCGCTCGGGCTGCGCGAGCGCGGCCTGGAGATCGTCTCCTGCCCGTCCTGCGGCCGCGCCCAGGTGGACGTCTACAAGCTCGCCGAGGAGGTCACCGCCGGCCTGGAGGGCATGGAGGTGCCGCTGCGGGTGGCGGTCATGGGCTGCGTCGTGAACGGTCCGGGCGAGGCGCGCGAGGCCGACCTGGGCGTCGCCTCCGGCAACGGCAAGGGCCAGATCTTCGTCAAGGGCGAGGTCATCAAGACCGTCCCCGAGTCGAAGATCGTCGAGACCCTGATCGAGGAGGCGCTCAAGCTCGCCGAGCAGATGCAGGCGGCCGGCGTCGAGGCGGGGGCGCCGACCGTCGTCGCGGGCGAGTGAACCCGTAGCGTGTCCTGATGGCGCGGGGATGCCCGCGTGAAGTCTTCCGGAAGCGGGGCCGTCCGTTCGTGGACGGCCCCGCAGCCGTAGCCGGGTGGGGCCACGGAGTAGGGTGCGGCCAGAGTCGTCTCAGTGAGGTGCTGTCTCGATGCTCGATCGAGGTGTGATGCTCCCGAGCTCTTTCCAGGCCGCCCGGGCCCTGGCCACCACCCGGGTGCTGGAGCCGCCCGACCTCGCGGACGCCCTGGAGATCCTCCACCGCGACCCGGTCGCCAACGCCTTCGTCGCGACCCGCGTCGAGGCCGTCGGGCTCGACCCGTGGCGGCTCGGCGGGGAGATGTGGGGCTGGTACGACGGGGACGGCGCGCTGGACGCGCTCTGCTACGCCGGGGCGAACCTGGTCCTGGTCGACGCCGGGCCGGAGGCGGTCGCGGCCTTCGCCGAGCGGGCCCGCCGGCAGGGGCGGCGCTGTTCCTCGATCGTCGGGCCGGCCGAGGCCACCGCGGGGTTCTGGGCGCTGATGGAGCGCAGTTGGGGCCCGGCGCGTGAAGTCCGCGGCCACCAGCCGCTGTTGGCCACCTCGGTACCGTCGGCGGAGATCGCGCCGGATCCGCTGGTCCGCAGGGTGCACCGCAACGAGGTCGAGACGCTGATGCCGGCCTGCGTGGCGATGTTCACCGAGGAGGTCGGGGTGTCGCCGCTGGCGGGGGACGGCGGGCTGCTCTACCAGGCCCGGGTCGCCGAACTCGTTTCCACCGGGCGGTCGTTCGCGCGGTTCGGGGAGGACGGGCAGGTCGTCTTCAAGGCGGAGATCGGGGCCGTGACGCAGGGCGCCTGCCAGATCCAGGGCGTCTGGGTCGCGCCGGAGCACCGGGGCCGGGGGCTGTCGAAGTCGGGGATGGCGGCCGTCCTGGACATCGCGTTGCGGGAGGTGGCGCCCGTGGTGTCGCTGTACGTCAACGACTTCAACCTGCGGGCCAGGGCGGCCTATCGCCGGGTGGGGTTCCGGGAGGTCGGGGCGTTCATGAGCGTGCTGTTCTGAGGCCGTCGTCCGCACCGGACCGCCGTGTTCGGATCTTCCGCCGCGTCGCGGGGCCGCTGGTAGTAACGTCCGGAGCATGGATCAGCTGACCGGGGTGACGATCGGGGCCATCGACCTTGCGGCCTGGGCGCCGCAGGCGCTGGAGGTCCAGGCGGTGGCGTTCGGGCTGACGCCCGAGGAGGTCGCGGTACGGCTGCACATCGTCGGGCGGCACGCCCAGCAGCCGGGGGTGATCGCGTTCGGCGCGATGAGCGAGGGGCGGCTGGTCGGCTTCGGGTACGGGATGCCCAACCAGCGCGAGCACTGGTGGAGCACGGTGATCGAGCCCTACCTGACCGTCCGGGGGCACGCGGACTGGCTGGACGGCGTCTTCGCCGTGACCGAACTGCACGTGCTGCCGGAGTTCCAGGGACAGGGCGTCGGATCGCGGCTCATCCGGACGCTGTGCGAGCGCTCGGGACTGGACCGGAGCATCCTGTCGGCGATCGACGCGGAGACGCCGGCGCGGCGGTTGTACCGGGCGCTCGGGTACCAGGACCTGGCGCGGGCGGTGCGCTTCCCGGCGACGGAGCGGCTGTACGCGGTGATGGGGGCCCGGCTGCCGCTGCGGAGGTCGGAGGGCTGAGCGGGGCCGTCCGGCCGGAACGCGGTCAGAGCGAGCCGGCGAGTTCGAGGTGGAGTTCGGCGTCCTCGCGGCGGTCCGCGGCGAGGGAGCGCAGCGCCAGGTCGACGGAGCGGAAGAGGGCCCAGCCGCGCAGGCGTTCCTGGTCCACGTCGAGCGCGTCGGACAGCTGGTGGAGGCGCCGGCGGACGGCGGCGGGGACGCCGGGGGAGCCGAGCAGGGTGTCCGCGCGGTCCAGCGCGAGGCGGGCCAGGTCGTAGGCGCGCTCGCCGACGACGGGGCGCGGGTCGATGGCCAGCCAGGGGGCGCGGTCGGCGGCGAGGACGTTGCCGTGGTGGAAGTCGCCGTGCAGCAGGAAGGACTCCTCGGCGGAGTCGGCCAGGCTCCGGGCGGTCTCCAGGGCCTCGTCCACCAGGGCCTGCGCCTCCGCGGCGGCGGGGTGGGCGCGCTGCTCCACGACCCGGTCGGCGGTGGCGGCGACCCGCTGGGCGAGGGTGGGGAAGGGGTGTTCCCCGGGGAGTTCCACCCAGAGCCGGTGCAGCAGGCTGGTGGCCTCCAGCATGGCCTTGGGCTCGGCGAGGGAGCGCAGCGGGATCTCGCCGTGCAGGCGTTCCAGGAGGAGCACGCCCTCGGAGGGGACGGCGTCGAGGAGGAGGACGGCTCCGCGGCCGGCCCAGTGGGTGAGGGCCGCGTGCTCGTGGGCGGTCTCGGGGGTGAGCAGGCCGGCCTTGAGGACGGCGGGTGAGAGGTCGTCGCGGTGGACGTACGCGACCAGGCTCAGGCTGCCGCCGGGGTCGAGGACGCGTTCGAGGGTGAGGTCCCAGGCGGCGAGGTGGGCGGCCGCCCGGGCGGGGAGGGCGGCGAGCCACTGGCGGCCCGCTTCGCCCTGCGTGGCGGTGACGGTGTCCGTCAGCCAGGTGGGGACGGTGATGGTGGGTGCGGCTCCCGACATGGGTCCATTGTCGGGCTTCGGCGGCGCGGGCGGGGTGCTCGGGCGGGCGGGTGTCGCGGTTCCCGGTCCTCAGCCGGCGGTGGGCGAGGGGGTCGGGGCCTGGTCCTGGATGCCCGGGAAGGGCTGGTCGGGGGCGCCCCAGCGGTGGGCGCGGAGGGCGCAGTCGCGCAGGGCGTCCGCGGCGGTGAGCCGGTGCGGGGCGGGGACCGCGGCGACCAGGTCGGCGTAGACGGTGGTCAGGCGGGTTTCGAGGTGGGCGGCGAGCCCGGCGGCGTCCGCGGCGGAGGCGACCGGGAAGGGCAGCCGGTAGCCGCCGGCGGCGGGGGTGGGGGCGGCGCCGAGGGCGGCGACCAGACGCTGCCAGGTGTCGCGCTGGGCCTGGTGGGCGGCGTAGGCCGTGCGGGCGTCGGCGAGTCGGGAGTCCCCGGGCAGGTGGGCGCCGACGACGCCGTAGCCGTAGACCGCGGCGTGTTCGGCGCCGAGGGCGTTCTGGAGCGCGGTGAGGGCCGCGGGGGTGGGGCTCGGCGCGGGGGTGGCCGAGGGGGAGGCGGTGGCGCGGGCGGGCGCCGGTGGGGCCGGGGCGCCCAGGACCGCCGCGTGGACGCCGTTGGCGGCGGCGGCGGAGGCGAGCAGACGGGCGAGGGACGGGCTCGCGGCGTCCAGGTCGGCGAGGTGGGATTCGCCGGTCCTGCGCTCCAGCTCGGCCAGGCCGGGACCGGCGGGGGTGGGACCGGCGGGGGAGGGAGAGGTGGGGGAGGGACCTGCGGGGGAGGGAGAGGTGGACGTGGGAGCGGTGGTCACGGGCGGCGAGGGGACGGCCGCGGCGGTCAGGCCTTCGGCGAGGGCGGCGCGCTGCCGGGCGACCTCCGCGCGGAGGTCGGCGCTCCGGACGCCGGGCGGCGGGGGCAGGGTGTCGTACCCGGCGAGGAGGGCGTCGGTGGCGGCGATCGCGCGAAGGCGGACGGGGGTGTCCGGGTCGGGGCGCAGGCCCCCGGTGCCGGAGGCGGGGCCGGTGTGGTCGGCGGTGCAGGCGGTGAGGGTGAGCAGTCCGAGGGCCAGGAAGGTCCGTCGGCTGTGCGGCTGCATCGGGGTCACTCCGGGGCGTGTACGGGAGGACGGCCTCCCCGCCGGACCTCGTTGGCGTGAATGATTACAGAATCCCCACGTTCCGTGGCCCGGTTCGGGTACACCGGGCCCCGGGTGGGCACGTGTGAGCTTGCTCGCAGTGGGTGGCGTGCGAGCGGTCGGGGGTGGTCCGGAATCGGTGGTTGGGGGCTTCACCGGCTAGGCTTTGGGCCGAGCTGCCGTGACCCGGTGTGGCGCCGAGGGCGCGGGGCGACCTTCTGACAACAGCAGACGCGGCCGAGGAGTCCACCCGGATGAGCACCACCCACACCGACCGGCTGCGAGCGTTGCTGGAGCCGCTGGCCGCACAGGCCGGACTGGACCTGGAGGACGTCAGGGTCACCAAGGCGGGCAGCCGCCGGCAGGTGCAGATCGACGTCGACACCGACGGCGGCGTGGACATGGACACCATCGCCGAGTTCAGCCGGGTGGTCGGCGAGGCCCTGGACGAGTCGGACCTGATGGGGGACGACGCCTACCTGCTGGAGGTCGGCTCGCCGGGTGCGGAGCGTCCGCTGGTGCTGCCCCGGCACTGGCAGCGGGCCGAGGGCCGGCTGGCCGCGATCCACCTGGTCGACGGCGGGGAGATCGTCGCCCGGGTGCTGGAGGCCGACGAGGACGGCGCGCTGGTCGAGGTGCAGCCGGTGAAGGGGCGCGGCCGCCCGAAGGAGCGCCGTCTGGAGTACGGCGAGGTGGCCCGGGCCCGGGTCCAGGTCGAGTTCAACCGCAAGGACGACGAGAAGCTCCTGGACGAGGCCGCCGACTTCGACGAGGGGGACGACGGCGCCGAGTGACCCCCGGGTGCCGTACGACCATGACGAACGTGACGAAAGACGAGGAGGCGTAGCCGTGGACATCGACATGAGTGCCCTGCGCACGCTGGTCAACGAGAAGAACATCCCCTTCGACCTGCTGGTCGAGTCCATCGAGTCCGCCCTCCTCACCGCGTACCACCGCACCGAGGGCTCGCGCCGCCGCGCCCGGGTGCACCTGGACCGCAAGAGCGGCCACGTCACCGTGTGGGCCATGGAGGACCCGACGGAGCTGGACGAGGGCGTCGAGCCGAAGGAGTTCGACGACACCCCGAACGGTTTCGGCCGGATCGCGTCCAGCATCGGCATCCAGGTGATGATGCAGCGCCTGCGCGACGCCGCCGACGACCAGACCTTCGGCGAGTACGCGGGCAAGGAGGGCGACATCGTCACCGGTGTCGTCCAGCAGGGCAACGACCCGAAGAACGTGCTGGTCGACATCGGCAAGCTGGAGGCCATCCTGCCGCCGCAGGAGCAGGTCCCGGGCGAGGACTACCGGCACGGCACCCGACTGAAGTGCTACGTGGTGGCGGTCCGCCGCGGGGTCCGCGGGGCCTCGGTGACGCTGTCGCGCACCCACCCCAACCTGGTGAAGAAGCTGTTCGCGCTGGAGGTCCCGGAGATCGCGGACGGCAGCGTGGAGATCGCCGCCATCGCCCGCGAGGCCGGCCACCGCACCAAGATCGCGGTCTGGTCCCGCCGGGCCGGGCTGAACGCCAAGGGCGCCTGCATCGGTCCGATGGGCTCCCGGGTCCGCGCCGTGATGGGCGAGCTGCACGGCGAGAAGATCGACATCGTCGACTGGTCGGAGGACCCCCGCGAGATGGTCGCCGCGGCGCTGTCCCCCGCGCGGGTGACCAGCGTGGAGATCGTGGACGCCGCCCAGCGTTCCGCCCGGGTGATCGTGCCGGACTACCAGCTGTCGCTGGCGATCGGCAAGGAGGGGCAGAACGCCCGTCTGGCAGCCCGTCTCACGGGGTGGCGGATCGACATCCGGCCGGACACCGAGGGCCAGTCGGAGGACGGCGGCCGGGAATAGCCCGACCGGTCGTGCGTGTTGTCGTAGCCGTCGTCGCCGGTCCCCCGGGATCTGCGGGGCGGCGCCATGTCGCTTCGGAGGGGTAGACTTGCCTTCGTCTGGCCGGACGCACGTCCGAGCACGCCCGGAACGCACCTGCGTGGGCTGCCGCAAGCGAGCGGCCAAGCACCAGCTGTTGCGTGTCACGGCGGTCGAGGGCGAGTGCGTCCCCGATCCCCGTGGCGCACTGCCGGGCCGGGGCGCTCACCTGCACCCCGAACCGGCCTGCCTCGACCTCGCGGTCCGCCGTCGGGCGTTCCCCCGGGCCTTCCGGCTCCAGGGCGCGCTCGACACGGAGCGGCTCCGCGAGTTCATCGGGGAGCGGGTAGGCGGAGCCTCTTAGGCGGGCCACCTCCCGCGACGACCGCCGCTCCACGCGGCGGAAGAACCACCGCAACAAGCACAGCGTTCGGGAAGCCGCGCGCCGTGCCACCAGTCAGGTACCTCGCGATGTGGAAGTAGGTCGAGATTGCGATGAGCACTCGATGAGTACGCGATGAGTACGCGATGGGTACGCCCATGAAGTAGCGACAGTCCGGCGGACGAGACCCCCGGACTCATAGACAGGAGTGAAGTGGCTAAGGTCCGGGTTTACGAACTCGCCAAGGAGCTTGGCTTGGAGAGCAAGGCCGTCATGGCCAAGCTGACCGAGCTCGGTGAGTTCGTCCGTTCGGCGTCCTCGACGATCGAGGCGCCGGTCGTGCGCAAGCTGACTGACGCGCTTGGTGTGGCCCCCACCGGTGGTGGCGCTGCCAAGCCTGGCCCGCGGAAGCCCGCGGCGCCCCAGCCCGCGGCTGGTGCCGCGGGTGCACCCAAGCCGGGTGCTCCGACCCCGGGTCCGCGCCCTGGCGCGACCCCTGGTCCCCGCCCCGCACAGACCGCAGGTCCCGCTGCCGGATCGGCTCCCGCCGCTCCGGCCGCCCCCGCCCCCGCTGCCCAGCGTCCGGGTGCGCCGACTCCGGGCCCGCGCCCGGCCGCGCGTCCCGCCGCCCCGGCGGCTCCGGCGGCCCCGGCCGCGCCCGCGGCCGAGTTCTCCTCGCCGGCTCCGGCCGGTGACGCCCCGCGTCCCGCCGCTCAGGCCCCGCGCCCGAGCGGCCAGGCCTCCGGCGGCGCCCGTCCGGGCCCGCGTCCGGCCGGCCCGCGTCCGGGCAACAACCCGTTCACCTCGGGCAGCGCCACCGGCATGGGTCGCCCCGGCGACCGCCGCCAGGGCGCCCAGGGTGGCGACCGTCCGCGTCCGGCCGGTGGTCCCGGTGCGGGTGCTCCCCGTCCGGGTGGCGACCGTCCGCGTCCCGCCGGTGCCCCGGGTGCGGGTGCTCCCCGTCCGGGTGGCGACCGTCCGCGTCCGGGTGGTCCCGGTGCGGGTGCTCCCCGTCCGGGTGGCGACCGTCCGCGTCCGGCCGGTGCCCCGGGTGCGGGTGCTCCCCGTCCGGGTGGCGACCGTCCGCGTCCCGACGGCATGCCGCGTCCGGCCGCGCCGCGTCCCGGCGGCCCGACCCCGTCCGGCATGCCGCGCCCGAACCCGGGCATGATGCCGCAGCGTCCGGCCGGCCCGCGTCCGGGTCCCGGTGGCCGTGGTCCGGGTGGCCCCGGTGGCCGTCCGGGTGGTCCGGGTGCCGGTGGCGCCCGTCCGGGCTTCCAGGGTCGTCCGGCCGGTCCGGGCTCGCGTCCGGCCGGTGGCGGCGGCTTCGGCGGTCCGCGTCCCGGTGGCGGTGCCCCGGGTGGCGGCGGCGGCTTCGGCCCGCGTCCCGGCGGCTTCGGCGGTCGTCCCGGCGGCCCGGGTGCCCGTGGTGGCACGCAGGGCGCCTTCGGTCGTGGCCCGGGCGGTCGCCCGGCGCGCGGTCGCAAGTCGAAGCGGGCGAAGCGCCAGGAGTACGAGGCCATGCAGGCCCCGTCCGTCGGCGGTGTGATGCTGCCTCGCGGCAACGGCCAGACCGTTCGCCTGTCGAGCGGCGCCTCGCTGATGGACTTCGCGGAGAAGATCAACGCCAACCCGGCCGCGCTTGTCTCCGTCATGTTCAACCTCGGTGAGATGGTCACCGCGACCCAGTCGGTCTCCGACGCGACCCTTGAGCTGCTGGCCGGCGAGATGGGCTTCCAGCTGGAGATCGTCAGCCGGGACGACGAGGACCGCGAGCTGCTGGAGTCGTTCGACATCGACTTCGGTGCCAACGAGGGCGACGAGGACCAGCTGGCCCCGCGCCCGCCGGTCGTCACCGTCATGGGTCACGTCGACCACGGTAAGACCCGCCTGCTGGACGCCATCCGCAAGTCCAACGTGGTGGCCGGCGAGGCCGGTGGCATCACCCAGCACATCGGTGCCTACCAGGTGGTCACCGAGGTGAACGGCGAGCAGCGTCCGATCACCTTCCTCGACACCCCGGGTCACGAGGCGTTCTCCGCCATGCGTGCCCGTGGTGCCAAGTCCACCGACATCGCGATCCTGGTGGTCGCGGCCAACGACGGTGTCATGCCGCAGACGGTCGAGGCGCTGAACCACGCCAAGGCCGCGGGTGTGCCGATCGTGGTCGCCGTCAACAAGATCGACGTCGAGGGCGCCGACCCGACGAAGGTCCGCGGTCAGCTGACCGAGTTCGGCCTGGTGGCCGAGGAGTACGGCGGCGACACCATGTTCGTCGACATCTCCGCGCGCCAGGGCCTGCACATCGACCAGCTGCTGGAGGCCGTGGTCCTGACCGCGGACGCCTCGCTGGACCTGCGGGCCAACCCCGAGCAGGACGCGCAGGGTATTGCGATCGAAGCCCACCTGGACAAGGGCCGCGGCGCCATGGCGACCGTCCTGGTCCAGCGCGGTACCCTCCGCGTCGGTGACTCGATCGTCGTGGGCGACGCCTACGGCCGCGTCCGCGCCATGCTGGACGAGAACGGCAACAGCCTCGCCGAGGCCGGCCCGTCCCGCCCGGTGCTGCTGCTCGGTCTGACCTCGGTGCCCCGCGCCGGCGACAGCTTCATCGTCGTCGACGAGGACCGCACCGCCCGCCAGATCGCCGAGAAGCGCTCGGCCCGCGACCGCAACGCCGCCTTCGCGCAGCGTCGGGTCCGGGTGTCCCTGGAGGACCTGGACAAGGCCATCGCCGCCGGCTCCATCGAGCAGCTCAACCTCATCATCAAGGGTGACGTCTCCGGTTCGGTCGAGGCCCTTGAGGACGCCCTCGTCAAGCTGGACGTGGGCGAGGAGGTCGAACTCCGGGTCCTGCACCGCGGTGTGGGTGCCATCACCGAGTCCGACGTGGACCTGGCGATGGGCTCGGACGCCATCATCATCGGCTTCAACGTGCGCGCCGAAGGCCGTGCGCGTACCGCGGCCGACAAGGAAGGCGTGGACGTCCGGTACTACTCGGTCATCTACCAGGCGATCGAGGAGATCGAGAACGCCCTCAAGGGCAAGCTCAAGCCGGAGTACGAGGAGGTGCGCCTCGGCGCCGCGGAGATCCGCGAGGTCTTCCGCTCCTCCAAGTTCGGCAACATCGCCGGTGTCCTGGTCCGCGACGGCATCATCCGCCGCAACGCCAAGGCCCGCCTGCTGCGCGACGGCAAGGTCGTGGCGGAAGCCCTCACCATCGAGGGTCTGCGCCGCTTCAAGGACGACGCGACCGAGGTCCGCGAGGGCTTCGAGGCCGGTGTCACCCTGGGGTCGTTCAACGACATCAAGGTCGAGGACATCATCGAGACCTACGAGATGCGCGAGAAGCCGCGCGCCTAGTCGGTGTCAGCCGGGGCCGGTCGACGGGTGGTATTTCCGTCGACCGGCCCCGGTCTCGCTGTGTAGGGTCCGGGGTAGTTCAGACGTAGCGGCGTCAGCCCGTTCCGGGCTGCCCCCCCGAGGCCTTCCAGGTCGGCGAGACCTGTCACACATGTTCGTGGGAACACTCACCTTCGACCTGCTGCTGGGCGACGTCCACTCGCTCAAGGAGAAGCGTTCGATCGTGCGGCCCATCGTGGCCGAACTGCAGCGCAAGTACAGCGTGTGCGCTGCCGAGACCGGGAACCAGGATCTGCACCGCCGGGCCGAGATCGGCCTCGCGGTGGTGTCCGGCGAAGCCGGGTACGTCACCGAGATCCTGGACAGCTGTGAGCGGTTGGTCGCCGGCCGCCCCGAGGTGCAACTCCTCTCCGCGAGGAGGAGGTACCACAACGACGACGACGAATGAGAGCTGTGGAGCCGGTCGGCGGAAGTCGCCGTTCTCACACAGATCAGGACCGAGAGCGCCCGCAAGGCCGGGCGCGGGCCGGTACTTTGGGGCTTGGGCCCCGACGGGTGCGCAGCTCGCCCGGGTACCGGGCCCACTGCACGAGGAGGCAACGTGACCGACACCGCAAGGGCGCGCAAGCTCGCCGACCGCATCCAGGTGGTCGTCGCCCAGACCCTGGAGCGACGGATCAAGGACCCCCGGCTGGGGTTCGTGACCATCACCGACACGCGGGTGACCGGCGACCTGCGCGAGGCCACCGTCTTCTACACCGTCTTCGGTGACGAGACCGAGCGCCAGGCCACCGCGGCCGCGCTGGAGAGCGCCAAGGGCGTCATCCGCTCCGAGGTCGGCAAGATCGGGGTGCGCTTCACCCCGACGCTGACCTTCGTCGCGGACGCGCTGCCGGACAACGCCCGGAACATCGACGACCTGCTCGACCGCGCCCGGCACTCCGACGCCGAGGTGTGCACCCAGGCCGCCGGGGCGACCTACGCCGGCGACGCGGACCCGTACCGGGTCCCGGCGTCCGAGCGTGACGACGAGGACGAGTAGTCATGGCGGGTGAGCCGGCGAAGGCCGCCTCGCGAACCGGATCGACCACGGGGGCGCCCTCCACCATCACGGTGGAGGGTGCCCTCGCGGCGCTCCCGGGGCCGCGCGCCGAGGAGAGCGGGTTCGAGCTGGTCTGGCAGCAGGTGGTGGCGGAGATCGGGCGGGCCCGCTCGATCGACCTGATCTGCCACATCTGCCCGGACGGCGACGCGCTCGGCTCCTCGCTGGCGGCGGCGCTGGCGCTGCGCGCGCTCGGCAAGCAGGTGCGGGTCTCCTTCGGCGACGACCCGCAGGTCGTGCCCGAGTCGCTGGCCTTCCTGCCCGGCCAGGAGCTGATCGTGCCGGCCGCCGAGGTGCCGGACGTGCCCGAGCTGGTGCTGTGCTTCGACGTGGCCGCGGAGAGCCGGCTCGGCCTGCTGCACGACAAGGCCTTCGCCGCGCCCGTCCTGGTGGTGTTCGACCACCACGCCTCCAACCCGGGCTTCGGCACCCACCAGCTGATCGACCCGACCGCGCCGGCCACCGCCGTCCTGGTCGACGAACTGCTGCGCCGGCTCGGCGTCGAGCTCGACCGGGACCTGGCCGCCTGCCTCTACACCGGCGTCGCCACCGACACCGGCTCGTTCAAGTACCGGGCGACCACGCCCGCCACCCACGAACTCGCCGGCCGGCTGCTGGCCACCGGCATCCGGCACGACCTGATCTCCCGGCAGCTGTGGGACACCTCCTCCTTCGGGTACCTCAAGGTGCTCGCGGGCGCGCTCGACCGGGCCGTCTACGAGCCGGACGCGGCCGACGGCCTCGGCCTGGTGTGGACCTGGGTGCCGTACCAGGACCTGGCGCTGTTCAGCGTCACGGTCGAGGAGATCGAGGGGCTGATCGACATCGTGCGCCGCCCGGCCGAGGCCGAGGTGGCGCTGGTGCTCAAGCAGGACCCGGACGGCACGCTGCGCGGCTCCTCGCGCTCCAAGGGCGCGGTGGACGTCGCCGCGGCCTGTGCCGAACTGGGCGGCGGGGGGCACGTCTACGCGGCCGGATTCAGCGTCCGGGAGGACGTGGCCGCCGTGGTCGAGCGGTTCCGGTGCGCACTGCGCCCGGTACGTTGACCACCTGCTGACGTATTCCGAAGTTTTCAGAGAAAGAACTCGATGAAGCGCAAAGGCACCGGCCCGGACGGCCTGGTGATCGTCGACAAGCCCGAGGGCATCACCTCCCACGGGGTCGTCGCCAAGCTGCGGTGGCTGGCCGGCACCCGGAAGGTCGGGCACGCGGGCACCCTGGACCCGATGGCCACCGGCGTGCTGGTGATCGGCGTCGAGCGGGCCACCCGGCTGCTCGGCCACCTGATGCTCACCGCCAAGACGTACGAGGCGACCGTCCGGCTCGGCCAGACCACCGTCACCGACGACCGGGAGGGCGAGGTCACCGCCTCGACCCCGGCCGACGCCGTCACCCGGGAGGCGATCGACGCCGGGATCGCGGCGCTCACCGGCGAGATCATGCAGGTGCCGTCCAAGGTCAGCGCGATCAAGATCGACGGCAAGCGCTCGTACGCCCGGGTGCGCGAGGGCGAGGACTTCGAGCTCGCGGCCCGGCCGACCACGATCCACTCCTTCACCGTGCACGACCAGCGCGCGGCGGTCGCCGAGGACGGCACGCCGGTGATCGACCTGGACGTGACCGTCGAGTGCTCCTCCGGCACCTACATCCGGGCGCTGGCCCGGGACCTCGGCGCCGGGCTGGGCGTCGGCGGGCACCTGACCGCGCTGCGGCGCACCAAGGTCGGGCCGTACGGGGTGGAGTCGGCGCGCACCCTGGAACAGCTGGAGGCGGCGGTCACCGGCGACTCCGCCACGGGCCTGGAGGTGCTGCCGATCGCGGAGGCCGCGGCGGCCGCCTTCCCGCGCTGGGACCTGGACGAGGCCTCGGCGCAGAAGCTGTCGCACGGCGCGCGGCTCAAGGCGCCCGGGCTGGGCGTGGACGGGCCGATCGCGGTGTTCGGCCCGGACGGGCGCTTCCTCGCCCTGGTCGAGGAGAAGGGCGGGCAGGCGAAGCCGGTCGCGGTCTTCGTCGGCTGACGGCCCACCGCCGCCCGCGGCCCCACCGCCGCCCGCAGCTCCAGTACTGCGCGACATCCCCGCCGGGACTCCCGGCGGGGATGTCCCGTTCCAGGGGACCCCTCCGGTCGGACCGGATCACCCGCACGAGGGAGCGCACGAGGTGAACGCCCGTGGTGAGCGGCGTGGGCGCGGTCGGCGCGCCGCCCCGGCGGGCAGGCTCTCGGCGGTGAGCGAGCGACGGTCGAAGGGGCATTCATGTCGGGGTTTCCGGAGGGCGATCCGGGGCGGTACCTGCTGCGGATCCGCGACCTCAACGGGCGGCTGCACGGCTTAGGGTTCGTCGCCGACCCGCAGGGCGGGGTGCTCACCGCGCACGAGAGCGTGGCCGGGCTGGACCGCGTCGTCCTGCACACCCCCGGCGGGCAGACCCGGGTGCTCGGCCCGGACGCCGTCCTGCCGCTGCCCGAGCACGGGCTGGCGCTGCTGCGCACCGACGCGGTCGGCGGGCTGCCGGTGCCGCCGCTGCCGGCGGCCGCCGTCGGGGGCGGGCACGAGGTACTGCTGCCGGCGCTGGCGGGCGACGACGGCCGGGCGGTCGTGCTGCGCTGCGGGCTGCTCGGGGTCACCGGCGCGGGGTACGGCGGGCACCGGCTGGGCGGGGTGCTGCTGCTGGACGTGCCGGTGGTCGGCGGCGTCACCGTGCCGGCCGGCTCGCCGGTGCTGGACGCCCGCAGCGGGGCGGTGGTCGCGCTGGCCGCGCCCGCCGTCCGGGGCCCGCAGCACGGCGGGGCGCTGCCGGCGGTGGCGGTCGCGGGCGGGGCGGTGGAGGTCGCCGAGGCGCTGGCCGGGCTGCTGGCGCGCAACGCGGCGGCCGCGCCCGCGTACGGCCCGGCGCTCAACCTGGCCGGGGTGCTGAGGCTGACCGCGGCCCAACTGGCCGGCGCCGGGGCCGGACCGGGCCGGGTGGCCGCACTGGCCGCCGACCGGGTGGACCGGCCGGACGGCCTGACCGGGGACGAGCCGGCCGCGACCGTGACCGCGCTGGTCGGCGCCCCCGGCAGCGGGCGCTCCACCGAACTGGCCGCGCTGGCCGCCCGCCGTTCCGGCGCCGCCCGTCCGCTGCCCACCCTCTGGCTGCGCGGCGCCGACCTGCGTGCCGAGGACCGCTCGCTGGCCGAACCGGTGGAGCGGGCGCTGGCGGCGGCGGCGGCCGGGCTGGAGATCCCGGCACCGGCGCCCGAGCCGGTCGCGGCGCTGTGCGCGGCGGCCGGACGGCCGCTGCTGGTCGTGTTGGACGGCCCGGAGGAGGCCCCGGCGCGGCTGGACGCCCGCTGGCTGCGCGGCGCCGGGCAGTGGCTGACGGGCTGCGGGGCACGGCTGGTGACCGCCTGCGGCGAGGAGCTCTGGGAGCGGCTGGCGGCCGAGACCTGGGGCAGCGGCACGGCCGGTGCGGAGCGCGTCGGGGAGCCGCTCCCGGACGGGGACCTGAGCAGCGCCCCCACCGTCCGGATGGACGGCGGCGGCCCGGGCGCGCCGAGCCTGGCCGGGCAGCGGCTCGGTCCGCTGCCGGTCGAGGCCGCCGAGCGGGTGCGCCGCCGGTACGGGCTGCCGCCCGGCCGCCCGGCCGCCGCCGAGGACGCCCGGCACCCGCTGGCCGTCCGGCTGGCCGGGGAGCTGTGGGCCGAGGGGCTGCGCGACGGGCCGGTGCGCCGGGGCGAACTGTTCGGCGCCTTCCTGGACCTGCGCTGCCTGCGGGTGGCCCAGCGGCTGGCCGACGGCGGCCGGCCGCGCCGCCCCGGCGCGCACCGCCGGAGTGCGGCCCGGCCGCAGGGACCGCGCCACGGGCGGGTGCGCCGGCTGGCGGCGGCCGTGGCGGGCCGGGTGCACGAGGCGGCCCGGCGGATGCTCGGCAGCGAGCCCGGCGGCCTGGACCGGGCCGGCTTCGAGGAGCTGTTCCCGGTCGACGGCGGCTGGGCCACGGCAGTGCTCGCCGAGGGCCTGTTCGTCCCCGCCGGGCCCGGATTCCGGTTCGCGCACGGGGAGTTCGCCGACTGGCTGCAGGGCCTGCACCTGGACCTGGACGCGGCGCTGCGGCTGCTGCTCGGCGAGGCCGCGGACACGCCCCCGTCGCCTGCCGGGGCGTCGGCGGAGCGCGGCCGGGCCGCCGGGGCGAACTCCGTCCCCCGGCACCGGATCGGCCCGGTCGCCGCCGCGCTGCGCCGGGTGGGCGAGACCTGGGGAGCCCCCGCGCTGGACCCGTGGCTGCACCGGATCTGGCGCGCACTGGACCTGCGCCCGCCCGGCAGCGACCCCGCCTGGTGGGCGGCCCGGCTGCTCACCGCCGGCCTGGCCGCCAGCCCCGATCCGGTCGAACACCGGGCGCTGCTCGACCAGTTGGCCGGCCGGATCGCCGAGCGGGCCGCCGCGGCGGGCGGCGCGGCAGGCGGGGCGGCGGTGCTCCCGGCCGCCGGGCTCGGCTCCTTCGGCCCGGCGTTCTGGACCGGCCTCGGCCTGCCGGTCGAGGCCGAACTCGACCTGTTGCGAAGGCTGGTGGTCGCCGACGGCCCCGGCCGGCGCTACCTCGCCGCAGTGGCCGGGCGGCTGCGGAGCGACCCGGTCACGGTGTTCCCCCTGCTCTGCGCCTGGTTCGAGGACCCGCGCGGGCTGCCGGGCCGCCCGGGCGCCCACGGGTGCCCCGGCGTCGCCGACCTCGCGCACGACCTGCTGTACACCCACCGGTGGTTCGCCCTGGACGAGTTGGTCGACGCGCTGGCCGACGCCGCGCACCCGAGGGCGGACGCGCTGCTCACCGTGCTCGCCGCCGAGGAGCCGTCCGCGCTCTGCCGCGCGGTGGACCGCTGGAGCCACGACCGGCGGCCCGAGCGGCACGTCGCCGCGGCCGCGCACGCACTGCGGACCGCCCCGTACGCGACCGGTGCCGCGGCGGACCTGCTGCGCTTCGCCGCGCTGACCCTGCTCGCCCGCGAGGACGAGCCCGGCCTGCACGGCGCGGCGCTGGCGCTGCTGGTCGGCGACCCGGCGACCCGGGCCGAGTACCTGCCGGCCGCGCTCGCGCTGCACCGGGCGGGCGGCGACGCCTTCCTCACCCCGAGCGCGCTGGCCCCGGCCCTGGAGAGCGACCCGGGGCCCGTCCTGGCCGCGCTCGCCGACCGGCTGGCCGCGCCCGACCCGGCCACCGCCGAGACCCTGCGGGTGCTGGCCGACGCCTCGGCGCCGGTGGCCGTGCGGCAGGGCACCGAACTGGCCGCCCGGCTGCTGGCCGCGCACCCGGGACTGGCCGGTCCGGTCGCCGTCGACTACCTCGGCCGCCGGCTGGCGCGCGCGTCCGGTGCCGGCCCGGCCGACCGGCTGGAGCTGCGGGCGCTGCTCGGCGCCGCGCTGGCCGCCGGTGCGGCGGCGGTGCGGCGGCCGTTCGCCGAGGTGCTGTCCGTCCCGGTGGCCGACCCGGCGGCGGACGCGCTGCGCTGCGAACTGCTGGACACCCTGCTCGCCACCGAGACCGACCCCGCGGTGCTGACCGCCGTCGTGGAGCGCCTGGCCGAGCACTGCGCGGCCGAGAAGCCGGCCCGGGCCCGCGCGGTGCTGGCCCGGACGACGGCCGCGCTGGCGGACGCCGACGGGCTGCTGGTGCGCTGCGCCGGGCACTCCGCGGCCTTCGCCAGGCTGCTCGTCCGGTGGCCGAGCGACGCCGCCCCGGCCGCGCCGGAGGGTCCTCGGCTGGCCCGGATGCGGGCCCTGACGGCGGCCGGCCGGGACCCGCAGTACGCCGCCGCGGAGGCGGAACGCACGGCGCCGGACCGGGCCGTACGGCCGCCGGTGCGCTCAACCCGTATTCCGGTGCCTGAGCCGGGGCAGGCGCATGGCACGCTATAGGGGTTCGGGTTTTGAGCGTTTGAGCGTACAGAGGGTACGCGCCGTACGGAACAAGGAGCGGTTCGGGTGCAGCGCTGGCGTGGCCTGGAGGAGATCCCCGGTGACTGGGGACGCAGCGTCGTCACCATCGGCTCGTTCGACGGGGTGCACCGCGGGCATCAGCTGATCATCGGGCAGGCGGTCGAGCGTGCCCGCGAACTCGGCCTCCCCTCGGTCGTGGTGACCTTCGACCCGCACCCGCGCGAGGTGATCCGCCCGGGCAGCCACCCGCCGCTGCTCGCCCCGCACCCGCGCCGGGCCGAGCTGATCGCGGAGCTCGGCGTGGACGCGGTGCTGGTGCTGCCGTTCACCACCGAGTTCTCGAAGGAGTCCCCGGAGACCTTCGTCCGGCAGGTCCTGGTGGACGCGCTGCACGCGCGGGTCGTCATCGAGGGACCCAACTTCCGCTTCGGGCACCGGGCCGCGGGCGACGTGGCGTTGCTCACGGAGCTGGGCCGGGCGGACGACTTCGAGGTCGAGGTGGTCGACCTGCAGGTGTGCGGCACGGCCGGGGACGGCGAGCCGTTCTCCTCCAGCCTGACCCGCCGGCTGGTCGAGGCCGGGGACATGGCGGGCGCCAACGAGGTGCTGGGCCGCCCGCACCGGGTCGAGGGCGAGGTGGTGCGCGGCGCGCAGCGCGGCCGCGAGCTGGGCTTCCCGACCGCCAACGTCGAGACCGTCCCGCACAGCGCGGTCCCGGCGGACGGCGTGTACGCGGGCTGGCTGACCGCTGACGGCGAGAGGATGCCGGCCGCGATCTCGGTCGGCACCAACCCGACCTTCGACGGCACCGCCCGCACCGTCGAGGCGTACGCCATCGACCGGGTCGGCCTGGACCTGTACGGGCTGCACGTCGCGGTGGACTTCCTGGCCTACCTGCGCGGGATGGAGAAGTTCGACTCCATCGAGGCGCTGCTGGACCGGATGGCCGACGACGTCAAGCGCGCCCGCGAGCTGACCGACGGCGCCTGAGCGCCGCGAGCGGCGTCGACGGGGTTCCGAGCCCCGGGGACGCCGGAAGGGCCCGCCGTTGACCGGCGGGCCCTTCCCGTTCCGTCACTGCCGCGGTGCCTGCGGCGGGTAGCCGTAGCCGGGCGGCGGCTGGTAGCCCTCCGGTGCGGCCTGCGGCGCGGGCGCGGGGGGCTGGCCCTGGCCGGGCGGGTAGCCGTAGCCGGGCGCGGGGGGCTGGCCCTGGCCGGGCGGGTAGCCGTAGCCGGGCGGCGGGGGCTGGTAGCCGTCCGGTGCAGGTGCCGGGGGCTGGCCCTGGGCGGGCGGGTAGCAGTCGTAGTCGTAACCCGGCTGCGGCGTGCCCTGCTGTGGCCCCCAGGGCGCGCCGGGGGCGGGCTGCGGGGCCTGCGCGGCCTGGCCCTGGTAGGGCTGCGGCTGCGGGGCCTGCGGCTGCTGCCAGGCGGACTGCTGGGCGGCGGCCTGCTGGGCTCGGGCGATGTCCTCGCCGACCAGGGTGGCCAGTTCGAAGTACGCCTCGCGGACCTTGGGCCGCATCATGTCGAGGTTGACCTCGGCGCCGGCCGCCAGGCTCTCGTCGAACGGCACCACGACCACGCCTCGGCAGCGGGTCTGGAAGTGCGCGACGATGTCCTCGACCTTGATCATCTTGCTGGTCTCGCGCACCCCGGAGACCACCGTGATGCTGCGCTGGACCAGGTCCGCGTAGCCGTGCGCGGACAGCCAGTCCAGGGTGGTCGAGGCGCTGGAGGCGCCGTCCACGCTGGGGGTGGAGACGATGATCAGCTGGTCGGCCAGGTCGAGCACCCCGCGCATCGCGCTGTAGAGCAGGCCGGTGCCGGAGTCGGTCAGGATGATCGGGTACTGGCGGCCCAGCACGTCGATGACCTGGCGGTAGTCCGAGTCGTTGAACGTGGTGGAGACCGCCGGGTCGACGTCGTTCGCCAGGATCTCCAGGCCCGAGTTCAGGTCCTGCGAGGTGAACTGACGGATGTCCATGTAGCTGCGCAGGTGCGGGATGGCCGTGACGAGGTCGCGGATGGTCGCGCCGGTCTGGCGCTTGACCCGGCGGCCCAGGGTGCCCGCGTCCGGGTTGGCGTCGATCGCGATCACCTTGTCCTGGCGCTCGCTGGCCAGGGTCGCGCCGAGCGCGGTGGTGGTCGTCGTCTTGCCGACCCCGCCCTTGAGGCTGATCACGGCGATCCGGTAGCAGCTCAGCACCGGCGTGCGGATGATCTCCAGCCTGCGGGCCTTCTCGGCCGCGGCGGCCTTGCCGCCGAACTGGAACCGCGGCTGCTGGCGCTGCTGCTTGGGCTGGCTGCGCAGCAGCCGGTCCGAGGACAGCTCGACGGCGGCCGTGTAGCCGAGCGGCGCGCCGTGCGCGGTCTGCTGCGGGGCGGCGGCCTGCTGAAAGGCGGCGGGCTGCTGCGCCTGCGGCTGCTGCTGCCACGGCTGCGCGGGGCCCGGCTGCTGCGTCTGCTGCGGCTGGACGGGCTGGCCCGGGAGCGGCTGGCCGGGGAGCGGCTGGCCGGGCTGGGGCTGGCCGGGCTGGGGCTGGCCCGGCAGGGGCTGGCCGGGCTGCTGGTACGCGGCGGGCTGCGGCCAGCCGCCCTGGCGCGGGTCCACCGGGCCGGCCTGCGGGGCCGGAGCGGGCTGCTGCTGGGCGACGGGGGCCTGCTGGGCCTGGGCCGCCGCCTGCTGGGCCGCCCACGCGGCCTGCGGGTCCCAGGCGGCCGGCTGCTCCTGGGGGTGCTGCGGGCCCTGCAAGCCCTGCGGACTCTGCGGCGGGAGCGGCTGGGCGGGCGGCTGCGCGTAGGACTGCGGCGGGACGGGCTGCCCCGGCTGCGCGGTCGCGGCGGGTGCCGGGGCCGCCGGGTACGGCTGGGGCGCGGGCTGCTGTGCCGGGGCCTCCGCGGCCGGCCAGGCCGGGGCGGCGGCCTGCGGCTGCAGCGGGGCGGCGGAGGCCGACGGGGTGGCCGTCGGGAACGGGACGTGTTGGGCCTCGGCCTGCACGGGCGGCATCGGGGGCACCGGCGCGACGGGTGCGGGGGCCGGCGCCGTGGCCGGGACGGGTGCCGGGGCAGTGGCCGGCACGGCGGTCGGCGCGACCTCGGCCACCGGAGTCGGGACCGGGGCCGGAACCGGCGCGGCCGTCGGGGCCGGCGCCTGGTGCGGGACCGGAGCCTGCACCGGAGCCTGGGCCTGCGCCTGCACCGGAGCCGGAGCCTGCGCCGCCACCGGGGCAGCCGAGTGCGCCGCCTCCGCGGCGGGCGCGGGCACGGGCACCTGCGCGGGCGCGTCGGCCGGCCCGGCGGACGGGCTCACCGGAGCCGCTGGGGCGTCCGTCTGCACGTACCAGGACGGGGGAGTGTAGTCAGGCGCGTCCGACCAGTCGTCGTCGTCCTCTGCCGCGTTGTCGCCGACGTAGACGCCGTCCCGATCGCTGCTCACTCTGGCTCCCTCGTGTTCGCCGCCGCTTGTTCAGCGGTGCCGTTGCCGCATCAAAGACTAGGCCGTACGGCAACCCCTGCTGAAGGCGGCTTCGGTTCCGCGGCGGCCCGCCGGGTGCGGCGAGCCACCGCTCAGTCCATCCGGCGCGGGCCGCCGAGCACCTGCTGTTCCGCCTGCCCCGCCACGGCCCGTACGTACTGGCGACGCATCCGGGTCGCCCACAGGGTGAGGTCGTCGCCGAGGGTGGGCAGCGTGGCCACGTCCTCCGGCGGGAGCGACAGCACCCGGCCGGTCAGTTCCGCCTCCTGAGGGGAGATCCGCTGCACACCGACCAGGTCGGCGGCGTTAAGCACCCGGGAGGCGTTCGGCCCCAGGTACGGCAGCAGCGTCAGGGTGGTCTGCCAGGGCGCGGCGGAGAGCCGGCTGCGCGGCGGACGGGCGCCGAGGTCACGCACCACCAGGACGGGTGAGGCCACCGAGGCGCCCTGCGGCCCGAGCCGGCCGACCTGGTGGACCGTCACGCACGGCTGGCCGCCGCCGGCGGCCTGCGCCAGCGGTCCCCACAGCTGTCCGCGGGCGGTCTCCACCACGACCCGGGCGCCGATCGCGGCCGCGCGCAGGGCGATGACCTGCGCCGTCCACATGCCGCCGACCAGCACCAGGTCGTACGCGCTGGGGCGGAAGAGGCCGAGCACCGCGGGCAGCCCCTGCGGGTCGACGCCGATGACCACGCCGTCGTCGCCGACCGGGAAGGCCAGCGCGGCGAGGTCGGCGGGTTCGAGCACGTGCTTCTCCCGGCGCGGGCCGCGCAGCCCGAAGCCGGGCAGGATCCGCGGCCGGGTCCGGCGCTGCTCGGCGCCGGGCTGCGGGCCGAGGGCGGGATAGGTCTGGTACGCCATCAGGACGCTCCTCCCAGCGGCAGGGTGGCGAGCATGCCGGGGGCCTGCTCCAGGTCGAGGCGGACGAGGCCGAGGCCCGCGCTCTGCGCCCGGGTCTCCACCTGGCGGCCGGCCTGGCCGACCTCGCTCTCGCTGCGCCCGGTCACCCGCAGGTGTCCGCTGACGGTCACCGAGCCGCCGGTGCCGTGTCCGGCGGTCAGGCTGAAGGTGCTGGCCAGGGCCGGGGTGCCGGTGATCAGGTTGACCAGGTCCGGCGCGGCGATCCGGCCGGGCGAGCCGCCGGGGCGGCTCAGCTGCGGCCAGCGGGAGATCCAGTAGGTGGTGTGCCAGCGGTCGTCGATCCGCCAGAACCGGTTGCCCTCCTGGGTGCGGCGGGTGGTGCCGCCGCCGCTGCCGGTGCCCTGGCGGCCGGCCGTCGCGATCGGGTTGGCGCAGGCGGAGATGGACAGGGCGGCGATCAGCTCGCGCTCGTCCAGCACGGTCGCGTTGAACCCGGCGCTGTTGAGCCGTCCGGCCAGCTGGTCGGTCACCCGCTGCAGCGCCTTGCGGGCGCCCTCCTCGCCGCCGCCGCGGGCGCGGACGGCGGTCGCCGCGCGCTCCGGGTCGAGCTTGAGGGCGACCCAGGTCAGCCGCAGCCCGGGGGTGGAGGTGCCGTCCGGCAGCTCGCGGTAGGCGCGGGCCGCCAGCGACTGCTCGGGCAGGTGCGGGGCCGGGGCGGGTTGGGTGTGCTGGACCAGCTGCACGGACTCCAGGGTGATGTCGTCCACCGTGAGCGCCGAGCAGATCACGTCCAGCGGCAGCGGCAGGGCGGTGCGCACCGGGCGCAGCGGCTGGTCCTTCGCCTGGATGAGCAGCACCGAGCTGAGGAAGGTGCCGTCGCCGACCATGCCGGTCTCGCGGCGCACCGGGCGGCCGCCGAACTCGGCCTCGGTGGCGTGGGTGCAGGTGCGCAGCCCCGGTTCGAGCTCCAGCGCCGGCGCCAGGGCCGGGTCGGTGCCGGCCGGCGGCAGCAGCGTACGGGCCTGCTTGCGACGGGACTTGAGGGCGGATCGGACCCGCAGCAGCTCGGGGACGGTCCGGCCGCGCACCGGGACGGCGGCGAGGACGAGCAGCACCAGCGCGACCGCGCCGAAGCCGGCCGCGACCGGGCGGCTGATGGTCCAGCCGATCGCGACCAGGGCCACCGCGACCTCGACCAGGACGAGCTGTTGGAGTTTCAGCCGCCCGCCGAGCAGCCCGGGTCGGGGGTTGACGCGGACCTGGACGGCGCCGCCGCCACCCGCGTCCGGCTGCGGTCGGACGGGCCCCGGCTCGGCGGCCGGGCCGCCTTGCTGCGCCCGGCCGGACCGGCGCGACCTCCCGCCGCCCATGCTGCGGCGGCGTCCTGGAGCGGTCTGGCTTGGCATCCCCCGGTGGCCCTCTCTGATCCGTTGTCGCGGCCCGGCTGGCTGGTTCGCGGACCGTACCCGTACCGTACTCACCGTCTGCTGCCGCATCGTAGAGGGTTCGCGCCGGTTCGCGCCCGGCGGGTGGACCACGGGGCAGGTCGGTCTGACACGTCCGACAACGTCTGACTAGGGGGACGACGAGGATGGCATCGCGCCGGGACGAGCTCAACGCCTACACCTTCGCGCGCAAGCGGACGGTGGGGGCCTTCCTGCTGCCCTCCGGCGGCGGGAGCGACGAGGACGCGCCGCGTCCGGTGAAGGCGGTGCTCCCGAGCATCCTGGTCGGCGCGGTGGCCGTGGCCGGGTTCGGGGTCTGGGGGGTGTTCAAGCCCAGTGCCCCGCTGAAGTGGGACGACGGCAAGAACATCATCCAGGGCAAGCAGTCGACCACCCGGTACGTGGTGCTGACCGACCCGGACGGCAAGACCAAGCGGCTGCACCAGGTGCTCAACATGTCCTCGGCGCGGCTGGTGCTGCCCGCCGAGGCCAAGGTCGTGGTGGTCGACGACGGGGTGCTCGACCGCTACCCGAACCACGGTCCGACCATCGGCATCCCGTACGCGCCGGACAAGTTGCCGAGCAAGGACAACGCGAGCCAGTCGATGAAGTGGACGGTGTGCGACCGCCCGGGCTCGGACGAGAAGCAGGAGACCGTCAACCAGGCGGTGTTCGTGGCGGCGGGCGCGGACGCGGCGGCGCTCGCGGCCAAGGACCGGAAGCTCGGCCAGGACCAGCTGATGCTGGTGCAGCAGGCCGACGAGCAGCAGGTCTCCGCCGCGCCGGCGCCGGGTCAGCAGGCCGCCACGGGCCCGAAGGTCTTCCTGGTCGACGCGCAGGGCCGCAAGCACGAGATCGGTTCCCCGCAGTCGGACGACAAGGAGCGCAAGTCGCTGATCACCGCGGTCTTCGGGCCCAACGCGGTGCCGCAGCGGGTGAAGCGGGACTGGCTGGAGACCCTGGTCACCGGTACTCCGATCACCTTCCCGCAGGTCGAGGGGGCGGCGGACAGCCAGAACGCCAACTCCACCGTGCAGCTGGGGAACGCCGCCGACCGCCGGGTCGGCCGGCTGGTGCACTACCAGGACCGCAACTACGTGGTCGGCAAGGACCGGCTCTTCCTGGTCACCCAGTTCCAGGCGGACCTGATCCGGCAGAACCCGGCGTTCCAGATGCTCTACAAGTACGACCAGGACAAGAAGCCGCGCAGCGACGAGATGACCCCGGCCGACCAGTCCGTGTCGGGCAGCGAGACCCCGCTGCCGGGCACCGCGGCCGACTGGCCGCTGAAGTCCGGTGCGCCGGTGAACAACTGGCAGGACCGCCAGGACGCCCGGCTGGTGGTGTGCAGCACCTTCGACGGTGTCGCCGAGGACGGGAAGACGCCCAAGCGCAGCGTCTGGGCCGGGACTTCGTACCCCGCGCCGTACAACAACGGCGCCGGCGCCGCGTACGTGACCCCGGGTCACGGCCTGTTCTACCGCGCGCTGAACAACACCACCGCCGGCTCCGGCACCGACTTCCTGATCACCGAGACCGGGCTGCGTTACGCCGTTCCGGCGAACGGCGACGGTGGCCGCGGTGCGACCCCGACGCCGGGTGCGCAGCCCGGTCAGAGCGGTGCGGCGAAGCCGCCGACCCCGCCGTCGAGCACCCCGAACCCGGGGGCGCCGGACCAGCAGCAGGGCCAGCAGTCGGGGCCGCCGCAGGACGAAACCGGCGGCAACCAGGCGCGGTTGGGCTACCAGGGCCTCCAGCCGCTGCCGGTGCCGCACGAGTGGTCGGACCTGGTGCCGGCGGGCCCGCCGCTCACCGCGAAGAGCGCCGCGCAGCCGCAGAACGCCTGACCGGCCAAGCGCGGCAACGGAATTGGCCGCAGTGTCATGGTCTGGTAACTACTCCGTGCTCAGTGTTGGGCGAGCTGCGTGTGCCGACTACAGTGCTGCTGGGCATCACGCCTGTGATGCGGCGGTCGGGTCCTCCGGGGCCCTCCGCACACGCAATTGTTGTCTCATGGGGGACGGTGGAGCATGGCTCAGGGTCAGTTCACGATGACTGCTCAGGAAATGCTGGCTTTCGCCAATAAGATCGAGCAGGCCATCGGCCAGATCGAGGGCGAGCGCGCCAAGCTGATCAGCACGGTTTCGGGCATCACCGTCGGCTGGCAGGGCCAGGCGGCGACGGCCTACACGAACCTGCAGAACAAGGTCAACGAGGACATCGGGAAGCTCAAGGAGTCGCTGACCGCGATCAAGCACGCGATCGAGGCGACCACCAAGCAGTACGCGACCACCGAGGAAGAGCAGAAGGCGATGTTCTCCAACACCCAGGGCTGATCGGCGCACCCGCGCTGATCACCGGTCTGTTCCGAACCGCCGCTCGGCGGGGTGTCCGCCACTGACCGCGGGACGCTCCGCACCCTCGTCAAGGGAGACAACGTGTCCGACCACATTCTCGTCAACTTCCAGACCGTTCACAACGCCGCCGAGGAGGTCAAGGCCTCGGCCGGCCGCATCGAGCAGATGCTGAGCGACCTGAAGAAGGACGTCACCCGCATCGCCCAGAGCTGGCAGGGCAAGGCCCAGGAGGGCTACAAGATCCAGCAGGACAAGTGGGACTCGGCCGCCACCGACCTGCACACGACCTGCAACCAGATCGCGAGCTCGCTGGAGAGCGCGGCGCAGAGCTACCGCACCACCGAGGACAAGAACGCCAGCCTCTGGCACAACTGATCACGGGTTCCCATCGGGAACGACAGGGGCGGGTACCCGGGTTCCGGGCACCCGCCCCTCGGCGCGCGGCACGGGTGGACGACATGAGGGGTGGCAGGGTGGCCGGACGCGGGTACCGGAAGGCGGCCGCGGCACTGGCCGCGCTCGCGGTGCTGGGCGGCCCGCTCGCCGCTCCGGCGTACGCCGACGGCGGGACCGGCCTGGCCGCCGCGGGTGACTGCCCGAAGAACGCGCCCGACGTGCAGACCGTGCCGTGGTCGCTCCAGCGGATGCTGCTGGACGAGCTGTGGCAGGGCGGGCGGACCACGGGCAAGGGCGTGAAGGTCGCGGTCATCGACACCGGGGTCGACCGGGTCAACCAGCAGCTGGCGGGCCAGGTCGTGGCCACCGATCCGAACGTCGACAAGAGTGCCCCGACGCTGGTCGACAAGGTCCAGGAGGGCTCCAACCTGCTGGTCAACCGGGACACGAAGGAGCCGGTCCCCGGCCACTCCTACGAGGACCCGGTCGGTCACGGCACCAAGGTGGCCGGCATCATCGCGGCCCGCAGGAGCGACAAGACCGGCTTCGTCGGGCTGGCCCCCGACGCCCAGATCCTCTCGATCCGGCAGAACGACAGCGACGGCAACGGCGACGTCGCCACCCTGGTCCAGGCGATCAGGGAGGCCGTCGCCAAGGGCGCCAAGGTCATCAACATCTCCCAGGACGTGCGCGGCGCGGGTGACGCGCGCTTCGGCGGCTACCAGGAGCTGAAGGCCGCGGTCGAGTTCGCCGAGTCGAGCAAGGTCGTGGTGGTCGCCTCCTCCGGCAACGACGGCAAGGAGGGGGACACCTATCCGGGTGCCTTCCCGACCGTGCTGTCCGTCGGCGCCTCCGACCGCAACAACGAGCGCGCACCGTTCTCCCAGTACGGCTCCTTCGTGAAGGTGGCCGCGCCGGGCGTCGACATGCTGTCGACCGTGCCCGGCAGCGGCCAGTGCGTGGACAACGGCACCAGCTTCGCCGCCCCCTACGTCTCCGGGCTGGCCGCGCTGCTGGTCGGCGCCCACCCGGACTGGAAGCCGGCCCAGGTGCGGGCCTGGATCGAGCAGACCGCCCAGCGCACCCAGCGCGACCCGGACGTCTTCGTCGGCTGGGGCGTGGTGGACCCGGTCAAGGCGGTCACCAAGGCCCCCGACGTCGCGCCGATGGCCGCCACCCCGGACGCCCCGGTGCAGCTCGCCTCCGTGCCGATCGTGCCGCGGCCGGTCGGCCTCGGCGAGACCCAGGCCGACCGCGACGGCCGCACCGCGACGTACGTCCTCGGCGTCGGCGCGCTGCTGGTGGCCCTGCTGGTCGGCGGCGGCGTGGTGCTGCGCGACCACCGGCGCAAGTCCGCCGACTGATCCGGACGTCCCGGAAAGTTCCTCCGCCACGCGTGTAACACCGCCGCCCTCCCACCGCATCGATGAAGTGTCGGGGAGGACGGACCGCGGGGGGCGGCGGACATGGGGTGGATCAGGACCGGCCGGGAGGCCAAGGACGCGGAGTTCCTGGAACTCGTCGCCGGTCGCACCAGCCACCTGTACCGCTCGGCCTGCCTGCTCACCAGCGGTGACACCCACTACGCCGAGGACCTCGTCCAGGAGGCCCTCGGGCGGATGTACGTGCTCTGGCGGCGCAGCGCCTTCACCGGCGGCCGGGAGCGGATCGCCAACCCGGCGGCGTACACCCACACCGTCATGGTGCGCACCTTCCTCGCCCAGCAGCGCCGCCGCTCCAGCGGCGAGCGGCCCACCGACGCCCTGCCGGACTCGCCGGGGCAGGACGCCGACAGCAGCCTGCGGCTGACCCTCCTGGACGCGCTCGGCCGGATGCCGCCCAAGGACCGCGCCGTCCTGGTGCTGCGCTACTGGGAGGACCGCAGCGTCGAGGAGACCGCCGAGGTGATGCGGGTGTCCTCCGGTGCCGTCCGGACCCGCACCACCCGTGCGCTGGCCCGGCTGCGCGCCCTGCTCGGCGACTCGTTGGCCGAGCTCGCCGTCCGCTGAGACCGGCCCCGGCCCCGACCGGCACTTCCCGCAACCCGTGACCCGTGACCCAAGGAGACAGCCATGTCCGAACCGGACAAGTTCGAGGACGATCTTCTCTATGCCATCACTCGTACGGGTGAGGGCTTCCGCGCCGAGCAGGGCGGCCTGGTCGCGGGCGGCTACCAGCACGGCCGCCGCCGCTGGCGCCGCCGCTCGACCGCCGCCCTGGTCGGCGGCGCGGCCGCGCTGGCCCTGGTGGGCACCGGCGCGGTGTACCTGGTCGGCCGCCCGGCGAAGGACGCGGGCACCGTGGCGGCGTCCCCCGCCCGGACCTTCACCGCCGGCAGCGGCACCCCCGTGGCCACGCCGACGACGGCGCAGCCCTCCGCCCCGAACGTGGTCACCGGCGACGAGGTGCTGGCGACCCTCCGGGCCCTGCTGCCCAAGGGCGAGACCACCCAGGGCAAGGGACGCGGCACCGACGACGAGCAGACGAAGGGCACCTTCGCCGCCGCGGACGTGGTCTTCGACGACGGCCGGGGCAAGTCGCTGATCCAGATCGGCATCCAGAAGCACCGCCCCGGCCAGGGGCAGTCGAACAGCTGCCCAGCGGACCTGAAGCTCGCCCAGCTCGACTCCTGCACCGGGACGACCCTGCCCGACGGCTCCCGGCTCCAGCTCCTGCAGGGGTACGAGTACCCGGACAAGCGGGCCACCACCAAGGAGTGGCACGCCCTGCTGACCGGTCCGGACGGCCGGGAGATCAGTCTGAGCGAGTGGAACGCGGCCGCGGAGAAGGGTGCGCCGGACAGCCGTCCCGAGCCGCCGCTCACCCTCGACCAGCTGAAGGCGATCGTCACCGACAAGTCCTGGGACCGGGTCGTCGCGTCGGTCGGGTTCGACGGCGTCGACGTCACGGCGCTCGACCCGGGCCTGTCGCTGGAGGAGCGGGAGGCCACCCTGACCCGGCTGCTGCCGCCGGGGGTGACCGTGACCGGTCGCAGCGGCAGTCCGCTGGTGGCCACCTTCCAGCTGGCCCAGGGCCAGACCACCGGCTCGGTGGTGCTGCGGGTGGAGAACCGCGCGAAGTCCGCGGACGAGCAGGCCTACAAGGACGCGCTCACCCTGCCCGACGGGAACAAGGTGCTCACCCGGGGCGGCCCGGACGGCGCCGACAAGATGCCGCTCACCGTGAACGCCCTGCACCCGAACGGCATCGCGGTCACGGCCGCCCAGGGCCCGAGCGGCAAGCCGCTGCTCACCGAGGAGCAGCTGCGCGCGATCGCCCTCAGCCCGGCGTGGAAGGCCGGGAAGTAGCGGTGCGAACGCGGCGGTGCCCCGGGCTTGGGGGAGGCCCGGGGCACCGCTGTGTGGGGGAGGTGGGGGGGGGGGGGGGGGTCAGTCCTGCTGGTCCTCGGGGAGGCTGATCACCCAGCGGGTGTCCTGCCGGGGGCGCAGGTAGAACAGCCAGTAGAGGGTGGCGGCGGCGGTGATGCCGCCGGTCCACAGCAGGGGCTCGGTGTCCAGCTGGGTCATCACGTAGACCAGCACGGCGATCAGGACGACCGGGACGGCCGGCCACAGCGGCATCCGCCAGGCGGCGGCGTGCTTGTGGTGGGCGCGGCGGGAGAGCAGCGCGGCGATCGCGACCAGCAGGTACATCCCGGTGACGGCGACGCCGGTGATGTTGCTCAGCAGCTCGCCCTTGACGAAGCAGAGCGCGGCGCCGGGCAGGCCGACCGCCAGGGTGGCGATCCAGGGGGAGCCGAAGCGGCCGAGGGTGCCGAAGGCCTTGTTGACCGGCTCCGGCCAGGCCTTGTCACGGGCGGAGGCGAACAGCACCCGGGAGTTCTGGATGACCATGACGATGCCGGCGTTGATGATGGCCAGCGCGACGCAGAGGCTGATGAAGGTGCCGACCGCGGAGTTGCTCCAGGCGGTGACCATGCCGGAGATGTCGCCGGAGGTGAGGGTCTGCAGGTCGGGGGCGCCCATGGTGATGGCGACGACCGGGATCAGGATGACGGCGGCGGAGATGCCGAGCGTCCACAGCACGGTGCGCGAGACGTTGCGGCGGGGGTTCTCCAGCTCCTCGGAGAGGTAGACGGCGGTGGAGAAGCCCTGGGTGATGAACAGGGCGATGCCGAGCGCGCCGACGATGGCGCCGATGCTCACCGTGGCGGTGGCGCCGCCGTCCCCGGTGACCACGCCGTGCAGCAGGCTGGGGGCGTGGTCGTTGGCGTGGGCGAAGCCGAGCACCGAGACGACGCCGGCCGCGATGACCTCCAGGACCAGGAAGATGCCGGTGATCCAGGCGTTGGCGCGCAGGTCGAGCAGGCCGGCCAGGGTGGCGGCCAGCATCACGGCGGCGCCGGTCATGGCCTTGTCGACGTGCAGCACGGGGGCCAGGTAGTCGGCGGTGCCGAGCGCGATGACCGAGGGGACGATCATCACCACGATCAGCGAGAGCACGAAGACCAGCCAGCCCATCAGCCGTCCGGCCAGGGTGCCGACCATCGCGTACTCGCCGCCGGCGCTGGGGATCAGGGTGCCGAGCTCGGAGTAGCAGAACGCGACGGCGACGCAGAGCACGGTGCCGATGGCGATGGCCAGGGCGGTGGCGCTGCCGATGCTGGAGAACAGCTCCGGCACGATCACGAACAGCGTCGACGCCGGGGTGACGCAGGACAGCGTGAGCAGTGTTCCGCCCACGACGCCGATCGAGCGCTTGAGCTGCTGGGGCGCGGCCGCCCCGGCCGCCGAGGCGGCTACGGTCTGTGGCGGGCGAAGCGTGTCGGTCATGTGGCTTCCGATCGGCTCTGTGCGGTCCTGGGGTGGGAGCGGTATCGCCTCCGCTGGCTGGTGTGCTGGGTCTCTGGTCCAGTCGCTCCCGGGCCGCAATGGAACCTTGGGCGTATTGATCGCGTCAACGTCGGAACTGCTTCGGAATCCGTTGCGGCAAAAGGCATAAACATGCGATCCGATGATCACGTTCGGTCATTGCGCCGTTTGTCCGACTTGTTACCTTGGCTGGATCGCACCTGAATCGAAGGTGAACAAAGCGCTCGGGTCGGGATTCGAAGGTGCAGATCCGATCGGACGGTGGTAGGCCCAGGCGCCTCCCGAGGGGTGCGGCCACACCCCGGCCGGGTACGGGAACCGCAGCACCCGCCCGGAAAGATCTAGGTAACGTTTCAGCACCTGGGACGACGAAGGGGCCGGACTCGCCCGAGTCCGACCCCTCCGCTCACCGTCCGTGACGGCCGGCCCGGCTAGGCCACCGGCAGCCAGCCCGTCTGGACCATCTGCCCGCTGGTCGCGCGGCGCGACACGTACACCCCGCGGCCCGGCGGCAGCGCCTGCGGCTTGACCGTCCCCAGCAGCGCGCCCTCGTCCCGGTTCCCGGAGAGGATCACGCCCTGGCCGCCCAGCTCGCGGATGCGCTGCATCACCGGCTCGTACAGCGAGCGCCCGGCACCGCCCGCGCTGCGGGCCACGATCACCCGCAGGCCGATGTCCCGGGCGAACGGGAGGAACTCGGCCAGCGGCGCCAGCGGGTTGCCCGAGCCCGTCGCGACCAGCTCGTAGTCGTCGACGATCACGAACATGTCCTTGCCGCTGTACCAGCTGCGGTTGCGCAGCTGCTCCGCGGTGACGTCCGGGCCCGGCAGGCGGCGGGAGCAGGCCCCGCGCAGCATCTCCACCACGGCCGACATGGCCGGCTGCGCGGCCGCGTACTCGACCAGGTACTCCGCCGGCACCGCGCCCAGCAGCGCGCGACGGTAGTCGCCGACCACGATGCCCGCCTGGTCCGGCGTGTAGCGCTCGGTGATCTGCTTGATCAGCATCCGCAGCACCGCCGACTTCCCGGACTCGGTGTCGCCGAAGACGACGAACAGCGGGTCGGTCTCGAAGTTGACGAAGACCGGCGCGAGCTCCGCCTCGTCCACGCCGAAGGCCACACCGCGCTCCGGGTGCTCGAAGCCCTTCGGCAGCGAGTTCCCGTCCAGGACGGCCGGCAGCATCCGCACCTGCGGGGCGCGCGGCCCGCTCCAGGCCCCGCCGATCGCCGCGACCAGCCCGGACACGCCCTCCTGCAGGTCGTCCACGCCGGAGGAGCCGTCCAGGCGCGGCAGGCCGGACAGGAAGTGCAGCCGCTCCGGGGTGATGCCGCGGCCGGCCAGCGGCGGGACGTTCTGCGCCGCCCGGCGGTCCACCTCGGACTCCATCGCGTCACCGAGCTTCAGCTCGGTGCGGTTCTGCAGCAGGTCCTTCAGCGCCGGGCGGACCTCCGCGTACCGGGCCGCGGTGATGAGCAGGTGGACGCCGTAGCCGAGGCCGCGCTGGGCGATGTCGCCGATCACCGGCTCCAGGCCCTCGAACTCCTGCTTGAAGGTGTTCCAGCCGTCGATCACCAGGAACACGTCGCCGAAGGCCTCGTCCGGCAGCTGCCCGGCCGCCCGACGGGCCCGGTAGGTGCCGATGGTGTCGATCCCGGCGACCCGGAACAGCTCCTCGCGGCGGTTCATCACCCCGTGCACCTCGGAGACCATCCGGCGCACCTTGTCCACGTCCAGGCGCCCGGCCACCCCGCCGACGTGCGGCAGCCCGGACAGCGACCCGAAGCTGCCCGCGCCGAAGTCCAGCAGGTAGAACTGCACTTCGAGCGGGGTGTGGGTGAGGGCGAACGAGGCCACCGTGGTGCGCACCACGGTCGACTTGCCCGAACGCGGGCCGCCGACGACCAGGCCGTGGCCGGCCGCCCCCGCGTAGTCGACCTCCAGGATGTCCGTCTTCTGCTCGCGCGGCTTGTCCACGATGCCGATCGGCGCCCGCAGCCGGCCCACCGGGTAGCCGGTGGCGGTCAGCCCGCGCTCCGGCGCGACCTGCAGCGGCGGCAGCAGGTGGTCCATGCTCGGCGCCTCCTCCAGCGGCGGCAGCCACACCTGGTGCGCGGCCGGGCCCTGGCCGGACATCCGCTGGACGAACACGTCCAGCACGGTGTCCACCAGCGCGTCGTCCTGCTCCGGCACCGGCGGCGCCTCCTCCTCCACCGGGTCCGGCAGCTCCACGAAGGCCGCGGTGAACTCCACCGGGCGCGCGGCGACCCGCCGCCCGCCGGTCGACCGCTGCTGGCCCGGCGCCCGGTACGGCCCCGAGACGTAGGCGGCCTTGAACCGGTCCATCACGTCCTCGCCGAACTTGAGGTAGCCCACGCCCGGCACCGGCGGCAGGTGGTAGGCGTCCGGCACGCCGATCGCCGCCCGCGACTCCGCCGCGGAGAAGGTGCGCAGGCCGATCCGGTACGAGAGGTAGGTGTCCAGGCCGCGCAGCTTGCCCTCCTCCAGGCGCTGCGAGGCCAGCAGCAGGTGCACGCCCAGCGACCGGCCGATCCGGCCGATCTGGATGAACATCTCGATGAAGTCCGGCTTGGCGGTGAGCAGCTCGGAGAACTCGTCGATGATCAGCACCAGCGAGGGCAGCGGGTCCAGCGCCGCGCCGGCGGCCCGGGCCCGCTCGTACTCGTGGATGTTGGCGTAGTTGCCGGCCGAGCGCAGCAGCTCCTGGCGGCGGTGCAGCTCGCCCTCGATCGCGTCGCGCATGCGGTCGACCAGGGTGAGCTCGCCCTCCAGGTTGGTGATGACCGCGGAGGTGTGCGGCATGTCCGCCATGCCGGAGAAGGTCGCACCGCCCTTGAAGTCGGCGAGGACGAAGTTCAGGATCTCCGAGGAGTGCGTCATCGCCAGCGCCAGCACCAGGGTGCGCAGCAGCTCCGACTTGCCGGAGCCGGTCGCGCCCACGCACAGGCCGTGCGGGCCCATGCCCTCCAGCGCGGCCTCCTTGATGTCCAGGTAGACGTGCTCGCCGTTGGCGCCGACGCCGATCGGCACCCGCATCCGCTCGTGCTGGGCGCGCTGGCGCCAGCTGCGGTTCGCGTCGAAGGAGCCCGGGTCCCCGGAGCTCATCATGTCGGTGAAGTCCAGGTTGGACAGCAGCGGCTCGTCGTCCCCGCCGGCCGACACCCGGTACGGCGCCAACTGCCGTGCCAGCGCCTCGGACTGCCACACCGAGAGCAGGTCCGGCTTGCCGGTGTACGTCGCGCCGGAGGCCGAACGCAGCACCAGCTCCTCGGCGTTGACCGTCACCATCAGGTGCCCGCTGGGCTCGTCGACCTCGCCCGGGACCACCTCGATGACGGTCACGCCCTGCACGCCCTCCGGGCTCGCCAGCAGCGAGTCGTGCGGCACCCCGGCGCCGTCCATGACGACCACCAGGTGCGGCTGGTCCGCCGAGGGCGACGCGTCCCGGACGAAGCGCTGACGCCCGGCCAGCTCGTCCTGCAGCAGGTACTCCAGGTCGCCCAGGTCCGCGGCGAACAGCCGGCGCGAACCCGCGCCGTCGGCCTCCTTGCGGTGCTGGTTGTGCGGGAGCCACTTGGTCCACTCCCACTCCTCGGCCGCGCCGGGAGCCGCCGCGACCGCCACCAGCAGGTCGTCGGGCGAGTGCAGGGTGGTCAACTGGGCGATCATCGCCCGCACGTTGCCGTACACCGAGTCCGGGTCGCCGCACACCGTGATGTGGTAGAACGCCCGCAGCGACACTGCCAGCGGCAGGTCGTGCAGGGTGCCGTGCGCCTTCAGGAAGGAGTGCATGGCGGCCGCCGACAGCGGCTCCAGCTCGTCCATCGGCGCGGTCTGCGGCGCCACCAGCGGCGTGGACAGCTGCACCGGTCCGAGGCCCACCCGGATCTGCGCGAAGTCGCCGTCCGCGGTGCGCCGTTCCCACAGCCGCCGGCCGTCCTCGACGATCGACCACAGCTGGTCCGGCGCCGGGTTCAGGAACAGCAGCGCGCCGCGCTGGCGCTCCGCCGTGCGGCGCACCTGGCGGCGTGTCTGCTGCAGGTACTTGAGGTAGTCGCGGCGCTCGTCCGCCATCGCGGTCGAGCCGCCCTTGCGGGCCCGCACGATCTGGGCCAGCACCATGCCGACCGTCGAGGCGATCATCAGACCGCCCATGATCTTCATCGGGGCGGCCGCGCCGGGCGAGAAGAAGAACACCGCCGAACCGCCCATGCCGAGCATCGGCAGGATGCTCATCAGCCAGTCCTCGCCGCCCTGCCGAGGCAGTTCGGGCGGGCTCACCAGCTCCACCGGCTCGTCCGGCACGGTGGGCGGATAGGCCCTGGCCGGTCGCTTGACCGTGATCACACCCATGTGTCATCCACCCCGTGGCGTCGATCGATCACTTCGGCATCAGCCCTCACGCGACTGCGTACGGTCCGTACGGGAATCCGGCGGCTGAGGACGCCCCACACAGCGCAGCCCCCGTACCTTTGCGCAGGCGCCGATCCTAACGGTCGCTCCCGCACCGCCCGCCAGGCCCCGGTCACCAACCGAGCGGGTAGGGTAACGCCGCGCCAATTCGCGGCCCGGTCGGGCCGGTTCCACAGCCACACCGAGCGCCGCCGTGCCTCGGCACCGTCAACAAGGGGGAGCGCCACGTGCGTCGAAGGAACGAGGTGCGGCTCATGAGCGAGCGGAGCGGGCTCCTCATCGAACGCCGCGCACTGTGCGGAGCGCCTGCCGGGCGAAGCGAGGCCGGAGCATGAGCAGTGCTGCTGCCGCGACCGGCTACTGCCGGGTGACGGTCGTCGCCCCGGACCGCCGCATCGACGTCGCCCTGCCCGAGGACGTCCCGCTCGCGGACGTCTACCCCGAGGTGCTGCGGCTGGCCAACCAGAGCCAGCCCGACGGCACCCCCACCGGCTTCCACCTGGTCCGCCGCGACGGCACCGTCCTCGACAGCGGCCTGCCGCTGGCCGCGCAGCAGGTCCGCGACGGCGACCTGCTCGCGCTGCGCCCCTTCGCCGAGTCCCTCCCGCCCGCGGTCTACGACGACGTCGCCGACGCCATCGCCAGCGCCGTCGAGGCCGACCGCCGGTTCTGGTCCGCCGAACTGATGCGCGGCTTCGGCCTGATCGGCGCCGGGGTGCTGCTCACCCTGCTCGGCTTCGCGCTCTGGTTCTCCGACCTGCGCCACGACATGCACGGCCTGCCCGGCGTCCTGGCCTGCGTCACCGCGGTCGTGCTCACGGCGCTGGCCGGTGTGCGCGCCCGGGTCTACCAGGACGCCCACGCCGCCCTCGCGCTCGGCCTCGGCGCGCTGCCGCACGCCATGATCGGCGGCAGCGGCGTCATCGCCGTCGCCCATCCGTGGGACGGCCCCGGCCGGCTCCAGTTCCTGGCCGGCTGCGTGGCCGTCCTGGTGGTCGCCGTGCTGCTGACCGGCCTGCTGCCGGAGAAGGACGCGGTGTTCGTCGCCGCCGCCCTGGTCGCCGCCGCCGGCGCGCTCGCCACCTTCGCCGCCGTCCTGATGCCCGGGACCCCGGCCGGCCACATCGCCGCCGTCACCGGTGTCGCCGCCGTCGCCGCCGTCGGCTTCCTGCCCAGCCTCTCCGCCCGCTTCGCCCGGCTGCCGGTCGGCTTCAGCGCCCCCGGCCAGACCCGCACCCGCAGCCGCGACTACGACGAGGAGGCCGAGCGCGCCGAGGCCGTCCAGTACGAGAGGATCGCCCACCAGGCCCGCCGCGGCCACGAGGTGCTGGTCGGCCTGGTCGGCGGCTGCGCCGCGGTCGTGGTCGGCGCCTGCGCCGTCCTCGGCTTCACCGACGAGACCTTCCCCGAGCTGCTCGCCCTCGCCCTGGGCCTGGCCACCATGCTGCGCGCCCGGCTGTTCCGCTACACCGCGCAGGTCCTCAGCCTGACCGTGGCGGGCCTGCTCGGCCTGTGCCTGCTGATCGTCGGACTGTCCCTGCACACCCCGCAGTTCTTCCTGCGGGTGGCGGGCTCCACCACCCAGCTCGACCTGCGCACCGTCTGGCTGGCCGCCTGCATCGCCTTCGGTGCCGCGCTGCTCGTCGCGATCGCCCTGGTGGTGCCCCGGCTCGGCGTCTCCCCGTTCTGGGGGCGCATCCTGGACCTGGTCGACAGCCTCACCCTGATCGCGCTCGTCCCGCTGGCGCTCGCCGTCCTGGACATCTACCGGCTGGTCCGCGGCGCCACCGGCTGACCAGGCCCGCCCCCGGTGCCGCCCCCGGGCCCCGCTCCGCGGAGGAGCGCGCGCGACCCCTCCGGGCCGCCGAACGGCCGGGTGGGCGGCACTGGTACGCTTGGCCTTCGAGCGCAGCCGTGTGTCCGCCGCCCCTCCGTGGGCTGCAGAGTGCCGGCCGCGCTCACGACACCGAGTTCTCGATGAGTCCTGTGTTGTCGACCAGGACCGCTCGGTACACCCGAAGGAGTTGCAGTGGCTCTCGCCTCTGACGTCAAGAAGCAGATCATCGCCGAGTTCGGCCAGAAGGAGGGCGACACCGGCTCCCCCGAGGTCCAGGTCGCCATGCTCTCCCGCCGCATCTCGGACCTGACCGAGCACCTCAAGCTGCACAAGCACGACCACCACTCGCGCCGCGGCCTGCTGATCCTGGTCGGCCAGCGCCGCCGCCTGCTGCAGTACCTGGCCAAGAAGGACATCGAGCGCTTCCGTACGCTCGTCGACCGCCTGGGCATCCGCCGCGGTGCCGCCGGTGGCGCCCGCTAAGACCGCCGCTCGGGGCGGCTCCCCACACCGGGGAGCCGCCCCTCGCGCGTATGCCGCGGCCGTCTGGCCGCGGCGCCCTGACATAACAACTCGCGCGCACCTCCCCAGGTGGCCGAGGATTGCACCGTAGGGTTGTGGGCATGCCGGGTGATGGCGCACCAGAGCGCCACCCGGGCAGACAGACCCCAACCCCCCCGCGGGACGAAGGCTTCAAACGGAAGCCGCCCGCATCCGAGAGAGCGTCCAGACGCGGAACGCCCGTCCCGGCCCGGCAGCCGTGAGGCGCCGGTCCTCGGTAGTGGCCGTCGGAACCCCCGCAGACCGAGCGGGGCACTCCGGAGGCTTCGATCGAAGACCGGCCCGACTGCCGCCCTCCCTGACGAGGGCACCCAGGGCCACTCGACAGGCAGTGCGCGGGGACGCTCTCCCGGAGACGTACGAAAGAGGAGATCTTCCAGGTGGAAGAGAACGTGTTCTACGCCGAGGCCGTGATCGACAACGGTTCCTTCGGCACCCGTACCATCCGCTTCGAGACCGGCCGCCTGGCCCGTCAGGCCGCCGGCTCCGCCGTGGCCTACCTGGACGACGACACCATGGTGCTGTCGGCCACCAGCGCGTCCAAGCAGCCGAAGGAGCACTTCGACTTCTTCCCGCTGACCGTGGACGTCGAGGAGCGGATGTACGCCGCGGGCCGCATCCCCGGCTCGTTCTTCCGTCGCGAGGGCCGGCCCTCCGAGGACGCGATCCTCACCTGCCGCCTGATCGACCGCCCGCTGCGCCCGTCCTTCGTCAAGGGCCTGCGCAACGAGGTCCAGGTCGTCGTCACCGTGATGGCGCTCAACCCCGACCACCTGTACGACGTGGTCGCGATCAACGCCGCCTCCGCCTCCACCCAGCTGGCGGGCCTGCCGTTCTCCGGCCCGATCGGTGGCGTCCGCGTCGCGCTGATCAACGGCCAGTGGGTCGCCTTCCCGACCCACAGCGAGCTGGAGTCGGCCGTCTTCGACATGGTCGTCGCCGGTCGCGTCCTGCCGGACGGCGACGTCGCGATCATGATGGTCGAGGCCGAGGCCACCGACAAGACCATCAAGCTGGTCGAGGGCGGCGCCGAGGCGCCGACCGAGGAGGTCGTCGCCGCCGGCCTCGACGCCGCCAAGCCGTTCATCAAGGTCCTCTGCGCCGCGCAGTCGCAGCTGGCCGCCCAGGCCGCCAAGCCGACCGGTGAGTTCCCGGTCTTCCTGGACTACCAGGACGACGTCCTCGCCGCGCTGACCGCCGCCGTCAAGGACGAGCTGGCCCAGGCCCTGACCATCCCGGGCAAGCAGGAGCGCAACACCGAGCTGGACCGCGTCAAGGCGCTGGCCGCCGAGAAGCTGCTCCCCGAGTTCGAGGGCCGCGAGAAGGAGATCAGCGCCGCCTACAACGCGCTGACCAAGAAGATCGTCCGCGAGCGCGTCATCACGGACAAGGTCCGCATCGACGGCCGCGGCGTCACCGACATCCGCACCCTGGCCGCCGAGGTCGAGGCCATCCCGCGGGTGCACGGCTCGGCCCTGTTCGAGCGCGGCGAGACCCAGATCCTGGGCGTCACCACGCTGAACATGCTCCGCATGGAGCAGCAGCTGGACACGCTCTCCCCGGAGACGCGTCGCCGCTACATGCACAACTACAACTTCCCGCCGTACTCCGTCGGCGAGACCGGCCGCGTGGGCTCGCCCAAGCGCCGCGAGATCGGCCACGGCGCGCTGGCCGAGCGGGCCATCCTGCCCGTGCTGCCCTCCCGCGAGGACTTCCCGTACGCCATCCGCCAGGTCTCCGAGGCGCTCAGCTCCAACGGTTCCACCTCGATGGGCTCGGTCTGCGCCTCGACCATGTCGCTGCTGAACGCCGGTGTGCCGCTGAAGGCCGCCGTCGCCGGCATCGCGATGGGCCTGATCTCCCAGGAGATCGACGGCGAGACCCACTTCGTCACGCTGACCGACATCCTCGGCGCCGAGGACGCGTACGGCGACATGGACTTCAAGGTCGCCGGTACCCGCAACTTCATCACCGCCCTCCAGCTGGACACCAAGCTGAACGGCATCCCGGCGTCGGTGCTCGCCGCCGCGCTGAAGCAGGCCAAGGACGCCCGCCTGCACATCCTCGACGTGATGAACGAGGCCATCGACTCCCCGGACGAGATGTCCCCGAACGCGCCGCGCATCATCACCATCAAGATCCCGGTGGACAAGATCGGTGAGGTCATCGGCCCCAAGGGCAAGATGATCAACCAGATCCAGGAGGACACCGGCGCCGAGATCACGATCGAGGACGACGGCACCATCTACATCGGTGCCGCCGACGGCCCGGCCGCCGAGGCCGCCCGCACCACGATCAACCAGATCGCCAACCCGACCATGCCGGAGGTCGGCGAGCGCTACCTGGGCACCGTGGTCAAGACCACGACGTTCGGCGCGTTCGTGTCGCTGATGCCGGGCAAGGACGGCCTGCTGCACATCTCGCAGATCCGCAAGCTGGCCGGTGGCAAGCGCGTCGAGAACGTCGAGGACGTCCTCGGCGTCGGCGCCAAGGTCCAGGTCGAGATCGCCGAGATCGACCCGCGCGGCAAGCTCTCCCTGATCCCGGTCATCGAGGGCGAGGAGGCCGGCGAGGCCGCTTCCGAGTGAAGCGCCGCTAGCTGACCCCTTGCGGCCCGTACGCCTCCCGGCGTGCGGGCCGCACCCCGTTGTCCACACGCTTACGTCCGCACGTGCCTTCCTCGCGTGCGTTTCCTCTGGAGGTACCCCCCGTGGCGCAGGCCCCGGCGGTAAAGCAGCGTCCCGGCACCACCCGGACCCTGCTCAAGGGCGTCGACGGCGCCGGCACGGTGCGCCGCACCGTCCTCCCCGGCGGCCTGCGGGTCGTCACCGAGACCCTGCCGACGGTGCGCTCCGCGACCTTCGGCATCTGGGTCGGCGTCGGCTCGCGGGACGAGACCCCGCAGCTCAACGGCGCCACCCACTACCTGGAGCACCTGCTCTTCAAGGGCACCGAGCGGCGCAGCGCGCTGGACATCTCGGCGGCCCTGGACGCGGTCGGCGGCGAGATGAACGCCTTCACCGCGAAGGAGAACACCTGCTACTACGCCCGGGTCCTGGACACCGACCTGCCGCTGGCCATCGACGTGGTCTGCGACATGCTCACCGGCTCGCTGATCCGCACCGAGGACGTGGAGGCCGAGCGCGGCGTCATCCTCGAAGAGATGGCGATGGCCGAGGACGACCCGGGCGACGTGGTGCACGACCTGTTCGCCAAGGTGATCTACGGCAGCGGCCCGCTCGGCCGCCCGATCCTCGGCACCCAGGAGACCATCAGGACGCTCACCCGGGACCAGATCGCCGGCTTCTACCACCGGCGCTACCGCCCCGAGCAGCTGGTCGTCGCCGCGGCGGGCAACCTCGACCACCGCAAGGTGGTCAAGCAGGTCGAGCAGGCCTTCGCCCCGGTGCTCGCCCGCTCCGACGCGGCCCCCGCCGAGGCCCGCCGCGGCGTCAAGGCGCTGCGGACGGCCGGCAAGGTCGAGGTGCTCAACCGGTCCACCGAGCAGGCCCACCTGGTGCTGGGCGTGCCCGGGGTGCCGCGGCACGACGAGCGCCGCTGGGCGATGGGCGTGCTCAACGCGGCCCTGGGCGGCGGGATGAGCTCCCGGCTGTTCCAGGAGGTCCGGGAGAAGCGCGGCCTGGCGTACTCGGTCTACTCGTACTCCTCGTCGTACGCGGACAGCGGCCTGTTCGGCATCTACGCCGGCTGCCAGCCCAAGCGGGTCGAGGAGGTGCTGCGGATCTGCCGCGCCGAGCTGGCCAAGGTGGTCGCCGACGGCATCACCGAGGAGGAGCTGCAGCGCGCGATCGGGCAGATCTCCGGCTCCACCGTGCTCGGCATGGAGGACACCGGCTCGCTGATGAACCGGATCGGCAAGGCCGAGCTCAGCTACGGGCACCACCTGTCGGTGGACGACATGCTGGCGCGGATCGCGTCGGTGACCCTGGAGGACGTCCACGAGGTGGCCCGTGATGTGCTGGGCGCGTACCGGCCGTCCCTGGCGCTGATCGGCCCGGTCAACGACAAGCGGGCCGCCAAGCTCGCCGAGCTGCTGGTGTGAGAGGACTTTCGCTATGACGCTGCGTGTCGCCGTGATCGGGGCCAAGGGCAGGATCGGCTCCGAGGCGGTCAGGGCCGTCGAGGCCGCGCCCGACATGGAACTGGTGGCCGCCCTGGGCCGAGGGTCCGCGCTGGAGGAGCTGACCGAGGCCGGGGCACAGGTCGTCGTCGAGCTGACCCATCCGGACTCGGTGATGGGCAACCTCGACCACTGCCTGCACCACGGCATCCACGTGGTCACCGGCACCACCGGCTGGACGGACGAGCGGCTCGCCACCGTCCGCGGCTGGCTGGACCAGGCCCCGGAACTCGGTCTGCTGATCGCGCCCAACTTCTCCATCGGCGCGATCCTCGGCATGAAGTTCTCGCAGATCGCGGCGAAGTACTTCGAGTCGGTCGAGGTGGTCGAGCTGCACCACGACCGCAAGGCCGACGCCCCCAGCGGCACGGCCACCCGGACCGCGCAGCTGATCGCGGCCGCCCGTGCCGAGGCCGGCCGCCCGCCGCAGCAGGACCCGACCACCCACAGCCTGCCCGGCGCGCGCGGCGCCGACGTGGACGGGGTGCCGGTGCACGCCGTCCGGCTGCGCGGGCTGCTCGCCCACCAGCAGGTGATGTTCGGCGACACCGGTGAGACGCTCACCATCCGGCACGACTCGCTGCACCACAGCAGCTTCATGCCGGGCATCCTGCTGGGCGCGCGCAGGGTCGTCGGGACGCCGGGGCTGACCTTCGGCCTCGAACACTTCCTGGACGTGTGACCGTGGTGATTCCAGGGAGCGTGACATGACCTCTCGTACCGGCTTCTTCGTCCTGTCCGGCGTGCTGCTGCTGGTCGCCCTGCTCTGCGTGGGGGAGGGCGTCCAGCTGATCGCCACCGGCAAGCCGCTGGGCATCGGCATCGGTGTCTGCGCCTTCGTCATCCCGGTGATCGGCGTCTGGTTCCTGCGCCAGACCGTCCGCTTCGGCCGGGACAGCGAGCGGCTCGCCCGGGAGCTGGAGGCCGAGGGCGGCCTGCCGGTGGACGAGCTCAAGCGCAGCACGGGCGGGCGGATCGACCGGGCCTCGGCCGACGCGGTCTTCGCGCGCCGGCAGGCCGAGGCCGAGGACGCGCCGGGCGACTGGCGGGTCTGGTTCCGCCTCGCCGTGGCCTACGCCGACGCCGGGGACACCCCGCGTGCCCGCAAGACCATGCAGCACGCCATCAAGCTGCACAGCACCGAACCCGCAAGGAGTAACGCGTGAGCGACGAACCGACAGCCCCCAGCTTCCGCAGCGACGTGACGGTGGAGCTGGTCCGCAGCTCCGCCGCCGACTCGGACGTCATCTGGGCGGCCCGCGTCTCGACCGCGGGGGAGCAGTCCCTGGAGGCGCTCTCGCAGGACCCGGAGAAGTCCAAGGGCCTGATCAACTTCCTGATGCGGGACCGGCACGGCACGCCCTTCGAGCACAACTCGATGACCTTCTTCATCAGTGCGCCGATCTTCGTGTTCCGGGAGTTCCACCGGCACCGCAGCGGCTGGTCGTACAACGAGGAGTCCGGCCGCTACCGCGAGCTGCACCCGGTCTTCTACGTCCCGGCGGAGGACCGCAAGCTGGTCCAGCAGGGCCGCCCGGGCAAGTACGAGTTCCACGAGGGCACGCCCGAGCAGCACAGGACCACGACCGAGGCGATGGAGGCCTCGTACCGCGAGTCCTACACCCGCTACCAGGAGATGCTGGCGGCCGGGGTGGCCCGCGAGGTGGCCCGCGCGGTGCTGCCGGTCGGCCTGTTCTCCTCGATGTACGCGACCTGCAACTCGCGCTCGCTGATGCACTTCCTGTCGCTGCGGACCAAGCGGGACAACGCGACGGTGCCGTCCTTCCCGCAGCGCGAGATCGAGATGGTCGCCGAGCAGATGGAGCAGCAGTGGGCGCAGCTCATGCCGCTCACCCATGCGGCCTTCGAGAAGCACGGCCGAGTCGCCCCCTGACCTGGGACGACAGGCATATGGGCAGAGTGTCTGGCATGTCTGGATTGCGGCTTTTCTAGCCGCTCCCTACATTCGTGAGCACGGATTCCGGTGCTGCCCGAACCCCCGAGCGGGCAGCACCGGAATCCCATTGCACCGCCCGTTCCCGCCGCTCATCGCCGCTGCCCCTGTCCGAACCCTGGACCGGTGTGGAAACCGCCCCACCGCCTACGAGTAGTTTTGGACGCATGGCTCCGATCTCCACCCCCCAGACGCCGTTCGGCCGGGTCCTGACCGCGATGGTCACCCCGTTCACCGCCGACGGCGGACTCGACCTCGACGGCGCCCAGCGCCTCGCCACGCACCTCGTCGACTCCGGGAACGACGGCCTCGTCGTCAACGGCACCACAGGTGAGTCTCCGACCACCAGCGATGCCGAGAAGGCCCAACTGGTCCGCGCCGTGGTGGAGGCGGTCGGGGATCGCGCCCACGTGGTGGCCGGTGTCGGCACCAACGACACCCACCACAGCATCGAGCTGGCCCGGCAGGCGCAGGCCGCCGGTGCGCACGGCCTGCTGGCCGTCACGCCGTACTACAGCAAGCCCCCGCAGGAGGGCCTGTACCGGCACACCGTCGCCCTGGCCGACGCGACCGAGCTGCCGGTCATGCTGTACGACATTCCGGGCCGCAGCGGGGTGGCGCTGAGCCACGAGACGCTGGTCCGCCTCGGCGAGCACCCGCGGATCGTCGCCAACAAGGACGCCAAGGGCGACCTCGGCGCCGCGGCCTGGGCGATCGCCCGCTCCGACCTGGCCTGGTACTCCGGCGACGACATCCTGAACCTGCCGCTGCTGTCGGTCGGGGCCGTCGGCGTGGTCAGCGTCGTCGGACACGTGGTGGCCGGCGAGCTGCGCACGATGATCGAGGCCCACCTGGCCGGCGATGTGGTCAAGGCCACCAGCGCGCACCAGCGCCTGCTGCCGGTGTTCAGCGGTATGTTCCGCACGCAGGGTGTGATCCTCACCAAGGCGGCGTTGGAACTCCAGGGCCTGCCGGCCGGCCCGCTGCGACTGCCGCTGGTGGGCGCGACGGCCGAGGAGATCGCGCGATTGAAGCAGGATCTCGCCGCCGGCGGGGTACACCTCTAAGCAGACACAGACGTGCGCGCCCCGGCTCGCCGGACCCCCGGGTCCGCCGCTGGACCGGACCGAAGGCGCGAGAGCACAGACCCAGTAGGAAAACGACACTGAGTACGCACGCCATATGTCTCCGGGGGAGGACCCCGGGCATATGGCGTGCGTCGTGAGGAGAGTCTTTTGAGCCACCCGCACCCCGAGCTCGGCGCGCCCCCGGCCCTGAAGGAGGGCGCCCTCCGTATCACTCCGCTCGGCGGCCTCGGCGAGATCGGCCGCAACATGACGGTCTTCGAGTACGGCGGCCGCATCCTGATCGTCGACTGCGGCGTCCTCTTCCCGGAGGACGAGCAGCCCGGCGTGGACCTGATCCTCCCGGACTTCAGCTACATCCGGGACCGCCTCGACAAGATCGACGGCATCGTGCTCACCCACGGGCACGAGGACCACATCGGCGCCGTCCCGTTCCTCCTGCGGGAGAACCCGGACATCCCGCTGATCGGCTCGAAGCTGACCCTGGCCCTGATCGAGGCCAAGCTCGCCGAGCACCGGATCCGCCCGTACGTGCTGGAGGTCAAGGAGGGCGAGCGCGAGCGCATCGGCCCCTTCGACTGCGAGTTCATCGCGGTCAACCACTCCATCCCGGACGCCCTCGCCGTGGCCGTCCGCACCCCCGCCGGCATGGTCGTGGCCACCGGTGACTTCAAGATGGACCAGCTGCCGCTCGACGGCCGCCTCACCGACCTGCCGACCTTCGCCAAGCTGGCCGAGGAGGGCATGGACCTGCTGCTGGTGGACTCCACCAACGCCGAGGTCCCCGGCTTCATCCCGCACGAGCGGGACATCTCGGCGGCGCTGCGGAACGTCTTCGCCAACGCCGACAAGCGCATCATCGTCGCCTCCTTCGCCAGCCACGTGCACCGCATCCAGCAGGTCCTGGACGCCGCGCACGAGTACAAGCGCAAGGTCGCCTTCGTCGGCCGCTCGATGGTCCGCAACATGGGCATCGCCCGTGACCTGGGCTACCTGAAGGTCCCCGGCAACATGGTCGTGGACGTCAAGCAGCTGGACGACCTCCCGGACAAGGAGGTCGTGCTGATCTGCACCGGTTCGCAGGGCGAGCCGATGGCCGCGCTGTCCCGGATGGCCAACCGCGACCACCAGATCCGCATCGTCGAGGGCGACACCGTCGTCCTCGCGTCCTCCCTGATCCCGGGCAACGAGAACGCCGTCTACCGGGTGATCAACGGCCTGACCCGCTGGGGCGCCAAGGTCGTGCACAAGGGCAACGCCAAGGTGCACGTCTCCGGCCACGCCTCGGCCGGCGAGCTGCTCTACTTCTTCAACATCTGCAAGCCGCGCAACCTGATGCCGGTCCACGGCGAGTGGCGCCACCTGCGCGCGGCCGCCGAGCTGGGCGTAGCCACCGGGGTGCCGCGCAACCGCGTGGTCATCGCCGAGGACGGCGTCTGCGTCGACCTTGAGGGCGGCGTCGCCCGGATCGTCGGCAAGGTGCAGGCCGGGTACGTCTACGTGGACGGCGCTTCGGTCGGCGACATCAGCGAAGCCTCGCTCAAGGACCGCAAGATCCTCGGCGAGGAGGGCTTCATCTCGGTCTTCGTCGCGGTCGACTCGACCAACGGCAAGATCATCGGTGGCCCGACCATCCAGGCCCGCGGCTCCGGCATCGACGACAACGCGTTCGTCCCCGTCGTCGCCAAGCTCCAGGAGGCCCTGGACCGCTCGGCGGGTGACGGCGTGCTGGAGCCCCGCCAGGTGCAGCAGCTGGTCCGCCGGACCATCGGCAAGTGGGTCGCGGACAACTACCGCCGCCGGCCGATGATCCTGCCGGTCGTGGTCGAGGTCTGACGCTCGCTCGTCGAGCCCTGACGCTCGTTCGTCCCCGGCCGAGGCCGGTTTGACGTGGGGCGGCCCGGTGCGTAATGTTCTCCGGGTTGCCCCACGGGACGGCCCCTCGGAAACGGGCTCGAATCTGAATTCGAG
>NZ_JBIWNL010000035.1:72855-93705 GCF_044767225.1 Kitasatospora sp. NPDC101447 | reverse complement strand
CCTGGCGGCGTCACCGTGGGTGGTTGCCCGAGGCTGCGCCTCGGGGCCCGGCTGCGCCGGGCGGGGTGGCTGGGGCTGATTCGCCTGCGGCGAATCCGGGGGCGCGTAGCGGCCCCTGGCGGGGCCTCAGGTTTTGGGGTGGTTGGCACGGGCCTGCGGCCCGCCTTGAGGGACTGTTGGCGATGTGGCGCGAATTGCCGGTTGCACCCCCGCCCCTGCGGGGCGGGGCCGTGTCCGGTGGCAGCGTTGACGATGTGGCGCGAATTGCCGGTGAAAGGGCCTCCCCTGACGGGGAGGCGGGTATCCGACACGGAGCCCGTTGACGATATGGCGTGAATTTCCTGGAACAGCACCAACCCCCGGGCCGGGGCGCCCCTGGCGGGGCGTCGGGGCTGCGCCCCGGCGACGTCGCAGCGGCAGTGCCGGCGCGGTGCGGGTGCCGCAGTCGCCGGGGCGCAGCACGGCACCGGTGGCTGGAACGAGCCGGGGAGCGCCCCCGGACAGCGGCGCCGGGCGGGACGGTCACCACCGCCCCGGCGGGCCCGGAAGGGGCGCAGCGCGGGGCCTGGAACGCGCTGGGGTGTCACCGGCACGGCCCCTTGCCGGGCATGCGAGACCGCCTCCCGGATATGCCTTGCGAGCGCTTCGAATACTGGCACAGCCCCCGATTGACTGCGGGTCGGCGAACCTCGCACTGTGAACTGTCGGAGCAGGCCCGATTTACCCGTCCCCAAAACACCCTGATACGACACCAGAACCGGTCCTTCCACCGGTCCATAGTTCCTCACTCCGAACACCACCAATCCCCCCCAATAACCGGCCACGCGTCAGTGAACCTCTCTTAGCCACCACACCACCAGAAAACACGGTCACAACACCACACAGAACAGGGCGCAGCACAGGGCCACCACAAAAGCGCAACACCGTCCGGGAACTCCGGAAAAAGAGGCGGGCCTTCGGCGAGGGGGTCGGGGCCTGGCGGCCCCTTGGCGGGTGGTTGGGGGGTGTCGCCTGCGGCGTCACCGCGGGCCTGGGGCGGGGGCGGGAACGGGGTGGTGCTGGGGGTGGGACGGGGCGGCCCCAGGGCGGGGCGGGGGCTCAGGGATCCCCCGTGAAAGGGGGCGGCTTGTCCGGGGCCTGGTGGCCCCGCGGAAGCGGGGCCGGGGGTGCTGGGCGGGTGAGGCGGCCCCCGGCTGCGCCGGGCCAGGACGGGGCGCGGGGCCGGGGGGGTGGTGTCGTGCTGTCGCGATGCGGGAGCGGGAGAGGGGATCCGGGGCATCCGTGCTGGGAAACGACGCGACAGCACCCCCGGGAGGGACGGGCGCGACATGCACGCCTGGCCGGGGGCCGGGAGGCGACGCCGGCGGGGAGGACGGCCGGCCCGGGGCGGCGCCGGGGCAGCGGGGCAGCACGGCGGGGCGGTGTCCCAACGTCCCAGGCCCCGGGTGAGGCACTGCCACCTGGGAAACCAGGGTGGGACAGTCACACCCCACCCGGGGGCAAGGACACCACCAGGAGACGCAGCAGGACCGGCCGGGCGGGGGCCTGGACCGCGGCGAGCGGGGCGGGGCGCCGGGGCGCGGCGGGACGAACGGGCGGAGCGCCGGGACGGCGGCCAGGACGACGAGGGTGTCGGCGCGGGCCCCGGCTACGCCGAGCCGGGGAGGGCACGTCGAGAACGGACAGCACCAGGGCGGAGCGGCGGGCGGGCACATCGAGAACGGACGGCGCAAGCGCCGAGGAAGGGACCGGGAAACCCGGGAACTACCACCGGAATAGCAGGCGAAAAAACACCCCTGAAGTTCCCGTGACCATTCCCCGGACCCGGAACCACCCCACACAGGGTCCACGCGGACACAACGAACACGCAACGTGAACAGAACCAGGCAACGGCCACCACCCCCACACCGCCCGGCCAGACCGCCGAGGTGCCCCCGGGACAGCCCCGGACAGCCCGAAAACACCCCCGAAACACCACCAGGTCACACCAGACCGTCCGGACAGCGACCCGAGCGACCCAGCCACCAAGCGGCGGACCCCGGGACGGCGGGCGGGAGGAACGCCCCGGGATGCACTCCGGCCGATTCCGGCCGCAGGGTGGGGCAGTGGGCATCCTCGTCGTCATCGAGCACCCGGATCAGCCGGACCAGATGGTCGCGCACGCGGCCGGCACCGACCCGGACCCCGGCGACCCGCTGCCGCACGCCTCACCGAACTCGGGATGCGGTGGGAGTAGCCGGCACATCCCGCAGGCCGGGCCACCACGGGGCACCACAGCGCCGCCGAACGGAGTCTGACAGGCCGCCCGGCAGCAGCCGCTGGGAGCGAGGGGCGGATACGCTCGATCCTCCAGAGTCCCCCTGTGACCTGCCCCGGCAGAGTAGAAACGATCACATGAGCGAGACCAGGCCCCTGTGCGAGTTCGACAGCCAGCTACTCCCCGACCCGACCGATCCCTCGAAGTTCTACGAGTGCACCTCCGACCTTGTGCCGATGCCGATGCAGTGCCCGTCCGGCCTCGTCTTCAATCCGAAGATCGGTCAATGCGACTTCCCGCCGAAGCACTGAGCCGTACGGGAAGCGGCCCGGGCCGGCAAACCAACCGGTACAGCCGCATTGCTCAAGAGCGTGCGTCGTTGGTCTGATCATGAAGAGGAACATCGCTCTGGCGGCGCTGACTGACGTGGCCCTCCTGTCCGCTGCTGCTCCTGCATATGCCGACACCTTCGGAATCGGCCAGGGCGCTCAGGCGACTTGCGGGGACGCTGTCGGCGAAGTCGGCAGCGGCCGCGGTGACTCTCCCGAGGTAGCCGAGCGTGGTCGTGATCTCCCCGGGGACTTCCAGGCCGTGGTCGGCGCCGGGCAGCTCCAGGACGGCGGCCCGGCCGGCACGGGCGGCGGCCGGGCACCAGTGAGGGTCTGCGGTCCCGCCGATCACCAGGCCCGGCGTGCGCCCGGTCGCGACGGCCTCGGCCACTGCAGGGTCATCCAGCATGGGGGTGAGCCAGATCCCGGGGATCGCGTGGCGCTGGGAGGCCGGCAGAAAGAGGGATCCCAGGCACTTCGCCACGATCAGGACCTGGCGCGCCTCCTCCTCGGCGAGTGCCGCGAGGGCCTGTTCCTCGACGTATGTCCGGCGCCCACGGGTCGGCGGATCCCACCACAGCTCCCGCACACTCCATCCGCGGGTATTCAGCATGCGCGCCAGGTAGTGCAGCAGCGGTCTGGCCGGGGTGTAGGTCAACCCCGGCAGGATCAGTGCCAGCCGCTGCGGGTCACCCTTATGACGTGAACTCATCACCATGCACGGGGCCCTACCCGACGCCCCATCACGCCACACCCTCGGGCGGTCTGCCGGGACTTGGATCCGGGATGTGCCCGGCAGGCGCTGCGGTGGCGGCAGCCTGGGCCCGGACGAGTTCCAATCGGGCCGCGACGAGGGGCACTGCGGCGGTGTCTGCCGGGACGGCAGCTGCGGCGTCCTGAAGCCGCCGGCAGGCCGCGGGGAGGGCATCCTTGGCCCTCGCGTCCTGTTCCTTGACCTTCGCGGCACAGGCCTCCAACAGGACCCGCTCGATCGTGTGGGCGGGGCACTTGTCGGTGCGCCAGATCTCCGGGACGGTCATGTCCCGGCCGACTGAGATGGTGCGGGCGTCGCCGCCGTCCGGCCCGGCCCGGCAGTCCTGACAGTCATGGTGTCGGGCAGGGGCGGGCGTCCGGGGGTAGTACGGCCAGTGCCTGTTCCAGCGCGCCGGCCGGGGTACCGCCATCGCCGCAGCACAGCCCCTCTACACCGCCCTGGAGCCGAGGTTCGGCCAGCAGCCCCAGGTGGTGGCGGTGACCGGCACCGCGTCGTCGTACTCACACCAGCCGCCGCCATTGTCGTGCCTCGTCACCGTCCCCGGTGGTCACCCGGGGTTGTCGGGAAGGCGGCATCCGAGACCGACAGCCCTTCAGGCCCCCGGGTCGCCCGGCCCAGGTCCACCTCTGACGGTGGAGCCATCGGTGGGCATGGAGGAGTGCCGTGACCTTCTGCCGTGATCGCGCAGGTCGGGCCGTGCCGGGGAGCTGGTGCACTTGGGCTGCCGCCGGCTTCCCCACGGACTTCCCGGCCGGGCCGGCGGCCGCACTGAGGGATCCCTGCAACGCCTTGGCGAAGGACGCACCCTCGTCGGGCAACCCGTGCACGGAAACCACACTTTCCGTCACAGGTCCGTGGCATAGAGTGGTGCAGCGCAAGCAGTAGACCGCGCCGCGCAATGCGGCCGACACCGGGAGTCCCATGTCCACGCCTGCGTACCGCTACAAGCTCTCCGTCGACGGGCAGGACTACCTGTTCTGCGACATCTCCGGACTGGAGATCGGCTTCGACGTCGTCGGATACCAGGAGAGTGCGGGAGACGTCATCCCGATGCTCGGCCCGAGGAAGCCGGCGGTCGTCTCGCTTCGCCGCGGCTCGGCCGACGGCTACAAGGCGCTCTACGACTGGATCTCCCTGCAGTCGCATGCAAGCCCGAAGAAGGACGTGACGCTCGCCCTGCTCGACGAGGATCTCTCCCCGTCGACGACCTGGAGCATCATCGACGCCTTTCCCAGCAGCCTCACCTCACTCGTCTACACCGACGGGCTCGACCAGCCCGTCATCGGCGAACTGGTCCTGCAGGGCCTGCGCGTGACCGCGCAGTTCCAGGCCTGACGTCCAGCCAGGGGACAGTGCCCCACGCAGGCGCCGGCCCGCCCCGGGGACACTGACGCGGACCACTGCAGTCTCAGCCCCCTGCCGCGCCGCCGTTTCGATCTTCACGGCAGGCCCCGTCCCGTTGCGACAGGTTCCGTGCTCCGGCACAGCCGGTGTGCCGAAGCACGGAACCTGTCAGCGGAGACGCCCACGGCCTGGGCGAAGCGACGGCGGAGCGCGCCGGCGTGACACCGTCCACGCGTGGAGTCGACCCGAGCACCCACTGCAGTCAGTGCTCAGCTCAGCGCCGCACCGCGTCCGCAGGAGAACCCCACCTCGTCCGGCGGGGGCCGGCGGCCCAGCCCCACCTCGGAACAGGCCTCCCCGACCGAGTCCGCGTCGGTGGCGTCCCGCAGGAGACCCCGGTCGCCTCGCCGGCACACCCGCCGTGGCAACGGACATCGACACGCCGCCTCGACGAAGTCGGCTGCATGACGGGGCGACGGGGCGACGGGAAGCCGGGGCGACGGGAAGCCGGACAGACCGCCCGTGCCCCCGGTTCCACGCGCTGCCTCGGTCAGAGGTTCTCGTACACGGTCGGACGCAGCTGGAAGATCTGGTTGTAATCGCCGTTCCAGTCGGGCCAGACGAGGATTGGGTGGCCGCCCTTCCCCTGGGGAACGTCCATCCTCCCCTGGTGGTTTCCTTGCGCGTCGTAGTTGTCGATTGCACGGCCTCCGCAGCCACCGACCGTGATGTTGTCGCTGACAGTCCACCGATCGGCAGTGGCAGGATCGTGTTCCAGCGCATTGATCTTGCGGTCGCCTGCGTCGGCGTCCCAGTAGCTGGTCAGCGACTTGCCCGAATGGGCTCCGTCCTGGACGAAGATGTAGTAGGCATCGCGCCCTTCGAGCTGGTAGCCGACGGGTACCGCATGGAAGAGGTTGTGAACGTCCTGCGACGGATCGTAGTCGCCCTTCCGGTTCATGTTGTCACTGAACAGAGCGGGAATGTCGTCGTCGTACATCATCAGCTTGCAGCCGCGGTTGTCCCACTCCGGATGTGCCATCTGCAGCTGGAACGGCTTCCCGGAGGAGACATCGATCCAGTACGGGTCATTGACGTCGTTCCAGATGAAGTCGCAACCCGAGATGATCGCGATCAGGAACCAGATGAAGTACGCCGCGCCCTCCTCCGGGTCCTCGAACGAACTCGTCAGGTAGGCGTCCATCCTCGACTTGATGTCATCACAGGACAGCCCCAGGCCACGCGGCGCGTGCGGGCTCCCGTCGACGATGCCCTGCAGGACCTTCAGACGCTCGGGCGGAACGGACTGATAGGGCACGGACGTACCGCCTCTCCGATGGGCCGGTGGTGGACCTACTGATCTCACCCCGCTCAGAACCTAGGACTCCCCCCACCGCTCCCGCCAGTAACCATTCAGCCACGTTCCGTGGTCAAACCAGTCGACTTCGGCGCTGATGCCGACGCCCGCGAACACCACACCACCCCCGCACGGGGCACGGTCGGCGCCGACGCACAGCAGGCGCGGCTCGTGCCGTGCCCGGCCGAGGTGACCGCGCTGCCGCGGCGGGTCGTGCTACTGGAGCTGCCGGCCCCGCGCCCGTTCCACGACGGTGCCGTGGAGCCGGCGGTCGCGGCCGGCCGCCTGGTCGACCTGCCGGACGGACGGGGGGCGGATCACACTGCCGTGGGTCACACTGCGTCTGAACCGTGCGCTGTGGGCAGCGCGGGCAGCGCGGGCCCGGGCCGGTACCACCAACGCGGTGTTGCGTTCCAGGCGAGCCCTCCCACCACCGCGCGTCCGGCGCGCCTGACGCGCCCGACGGGCCAACGCCCGGCTCCCGTCAACCCATCAGCCGGGCCAGGCGGAGTGCTTCCTGGAGTTCAAGGGCCTCCACGCGAACCCGAAAGGATCCTGTGACACGAAAGAATCCAGACAGCGTCCCAGCGTCGCCAATGTCGCGGTATACGTACAGGCCCCGTCCAGGAACGCCGAATCCCGTGCCGAACTACGAGCCACACCCCCAACCGAACAGCCTCGGCCCCTGAAACGCGGGCAACCAGTCGACGCGATGGCCCAGGTTCAACCACCCCGCTGAACACCGGGCTGCACCGGACCGTCCCCGGCAGCCCAACCGGGACCACGAAGGCCGCGAGGCCGCCGGGCAGGGCCCGCCAGCCAGCGCCGCAGGCCACCCCGACCCGGCAGCGCACCACCACCCACCCCCACCACCAGGAGGACAGGGGTGCGTAGAGAGGGATGTCGGCTTTTCCGGCCACCTTGGTTGGCCCGGTGAGCTGCACAGATGCCAGCCCGCGCCCGGGCCGGGGGTGCCGGCATCAGGAGCCGCATCAGGAGTCACAGCAGGAACTGCACCGGGAGCTGCATCAGGAGGCCAGAGAAGGGCCCTTCCCGGGCCTCCCGGGGCCGGACCGCACCCTGGGGCCGAACGATGCGTCAGGGCACGATGGTCGCCGTCAGGGCCGTCCACGGGGGCATCAGTCGGCCAAGGGGGGCCAGTGCCGGATCCGGTCGACGTCGACAGGCCAGCCGGGCCGGGCAGGCCTGGCGGAGGATCGCCCCGCCCCCGGGGCCCGACCGGGCTCCGGGGGCGTCCGATGTTCGCCGGACGCTCACCAACCATCACGGCCCCGCAGGGCACAGACCCCTGCCAGCCGGACCGTCAGCTCGACGATGCGCTTGGCCTGCTCTTTCTCCTTCGCGCGCAGCCGCGCGAGCTCCTCGCGCTCGGACTCCTCCACCGGCCCCGTCCCGGCCTCCGAGGCCTTGCGGGCGGCGTGCACCCAGTTCTGGAGTGTGGCCTCGCGCACTCCCAGGTCCCGGGTCACCTGCGCGGCCGGCTTCCCGGTCTCCAGCACGATCCGCACGGGCCCTCACGGAACTCGGCGTCGTACGTGCGTCGCTTCCCCACCCTCAACTCCTTATCGGGTCACGACTCCACGCTACGAGGGGAAGCACACGTGCCGTCTACGATGTTCCCGTCATGATCGTATTGAAGGTGCTCGGCTCGTTCCGGGTCGAGGTCGACGGCCGCACGGTCGATACCGGCGGCCGGCTCGCCCGCATGGTCCTGGTCCAACTGCTGCTCGCCCGCGGGGCGGTCGTGCCCACGGAACGGATCATCGAACGGTTGTGGCCCGAGCGCGTCCCCTCCAGCGCACAGACCTCGCTCCACGCCTACATCGCCCGTCTGCGGCGCGTCCTCGAACCGGACCGGGCACCGCGCACACCCGCACGGCTGCTGGTCAGCGCCCCCTACGGCTACGCCCTCGCCGTCGGGCAGGACGCGGTGGACGCCTGGGTGTTCGAGGACCGGGTCGCGGCCTGCTCGGCGGCGGAACTGCCCGCCCACGCCGCCGCCGAAGGCCTCGCCGACGCACTCGCCTCGTGGGGCGGACAGCCGTACGCCGAGTTCTCGGACGAACCGTGGACCGCCGGCGAACGCGCCAGGTTGGAAGAGGTGTACCGCACCGCCCGCGAACGCCTCGCGGCCGCACGGCTGGGCTGCGGCCAGGCCGCCCAGGCCCTCGCCGACGCCGGCACGCTGACCCGGGAACAGCCGCTGCACGAGGAGGGCTGGCGGCTGCTTGCCCTGGCCCTGTGGGCCCGCGACCGCCAGGGCGACGCGCTGGCCGCGCTGCGCCGGGCCCGGCACGTCCTCGGCGAGGAACTCGGCGTCGAGCCCGGGCCCGCACTGCTGGAACTGGAGCAGGCCCTGCTGCACAAGCGCCTGGACGTCCTCCACCGCGCGACCGGCACACCCGCCGCGCCGGGCACCGCCCTCGCGCCGACACGGGGCACGGTCGCCACCGTCGGGAGCCGCAGCGGGACCGGGAGCCGGCACGGGGGCCGGACGCCGACGGTCCTGACGGCCGACCGGCTCCTCGGCCGCGACGACGAACTCGCCGAGCTCGCCGCCGCGGCCGACCGGGCCCGGGCCGGCCGCGCGCAGGTCGTCCTGGTCTCCGGCGAGGCCGGCATCGGCAAATCCAGCCTCCTGGAGGCCGCCGTCCGTCAACTGCCCGAACAGGGCTGGCTGGTCGGCACCGGACACTGCCCGGAGACCGAGGGCGCCCCGCCCGGCCGGGCCTGGTTCGACATGCTGCCCACCCTGGCACAGGCCGCACCACCCGGCCCCTACGCCGATGAGCTCGCCCCGCTGCTGGCCCCCGGCACCGCGAGCGACACCGGACAACCGGACGGCAGCCCCGCCCGGCGCTTCCGACTGCACAAGGCACTGCTCGGCTGGCTCCGCGAGACGGCCCTGCGCCGCCCCCTGGCGATCGTGCTGGACGACCTGCACCGCGGTGACCAGGAGAGCATCGAGCTCTACCTGCTCTGCGCCGAGCAACTGCGCGACGTCCCGCTGCTCCTGGTGGGCTCCTACCGCACCGGCGAGGGCGACCTGACCGGCGCCCTGGCACGCCTGGCCGCCTGGTCGCCGCTCCGGCTCGCCCTCTGCGGACTGTCCGACGCCCAGGCCGTCGAACTGCTGCGCCGCGGCGCAGCCGGCATGAGCGACCACGCCGCCGTGGCCCTGGCCGAACGCGCCGGCGGAAACCCCTTCTACCTGCGCGAGAGCTCGTTCCTGATGGCCGGTGAGGGCGAGCAGCAGGCACTGGCCCGCGTCCCGCAGGGCGTCCAGGACGTGCTGCGGCGACGCCTCGCCCTGCTCGCCCCGACCGTCACCGCCGGGCTGCGGCTGGCGGCCGTCGCCGGACGCGAGGCCGCGGTGGCCCTGCTCGTCCACGCGGCGGACAGCGACGCCGACCAACTCCTCGACGCCCTGGACGCCGGCGTCACCGCCGGACTGCTCACCGAACCGCGCCCGGGCACCGTCCGCTTCACCCACGCCCTCGTGCGGGACGCCCTGGAGGGCGACCTCACCCGCCTGCGGCTGGCCCGGATGCACTCCCGCCTCGGCAGGTCCCTGATCGCCCTCGGCTCCGACGACGTCGCCGCCACCGCCCACCACCTCCTACGGGCGGCCGCGGTCGTAACCGCCGACGCCGCCCCCGCCCTTCACCACGCCCGGCTCGCCTGCGAACAGGCCGTGCGCCGCTACGCCCCCCAGAACGCCGAAGCCCTCCTGAACGCGGCCCTCGGCCTGCTCACCGACCACCCCGCCGCCTTCGCCGACCAGGACGCCACCCTGCTGCGGGTCGCACTGCTGGGCCAGCTGGTGGACTGCCGGATCCGGATGGGCGCCGTCGTACCCGCCCGCGAGGCACAGCTGCAGGCCATCGGCGTGGCCCGCGCGGAAGGCCGCAACGACCTGCTGACCGCCGCCTACACGGCATGGACCGAACCGACGCCCTGGCGCGTGCGCGCCTACGCCGCATTCGACCCCGAGGCCGTCGAGGAACTCGGCAAGCTCCTGGAGAACCCGGGCCTGGCCGACCGGCAGCGGTGCCTGCTCCTCGACCAGCTGGCCGACGCCCTCGACGACGCCGACCCCCGTGCCGTGGCCGTGTCCCGCCAGGCCGTCGAACTCGCCCGGACGGTGGGCGAGCCCCGACTGCGCGGCCTGACGCTCTCCTCGGTACTGCGCCGCGTCGACTGCGAACTGGAGCCCGCCGCCTACCTGGAGCTCCACCGGGAACTCGCCGAGGTGGCCGCCGCCCAGGACAGCCCCGAGTACTCCTGGATGACGAGCTACATCGCCGCCCGGATCGCCGCCGGCCGCAACGACCCGGCGGAGATGGAGCGGTGCCTCGTCCGCGCGGACGAGATCGCCCGCACGTACGAGCTCCAGGGCGCGTTCGCGGTGGCCAGGCTGCGCGGCGCCATGGTCGCCATGGCCCAGGGCCGCTTCGACGACGCCGAACAGGCCCTCGGGTCGGCGGTGGCGGAGCTGCGCGCACGGGGAGCGGTGGACCTCAGCTCTCTGGCGGCCCTGGCCATCGGGTGCATCCGGCTGCAGCAGGGCCGGCTGGACGAGGTGCTGGCGATGGTCCTCGCGGTGTGGGAGCAGTACCAGCCGCTCAACGAAGCCATGACCGCTCTAGCGCTGCTGGCCGCGGGCCGTACCGAGGACGCCCGGGACGCCTTCGGCCGCCGGGTGCCGCTCCGACGCGACTTCGCCTACTCCGTCCTGGCCGGGCTGCGCGGCCGGGCCGCCATCGCCCTGGACGACCGGGCGGCCGCCGACGAGGTGTACCGGGACCTGCTGCCCCTGCGGGCTCTGGCGGGCGGCGCGAGCAGCCTGAGCATCGTCTTTCGGCCCGTCGCGCAGAGCCTGGGCGACCTCGCCCGGTTCCTGGACCGCCCCGAACAGGCCCGCCAGCACTACCTCGAAGCCGCGCAGGTGGCGGCCGCCTGGGACTCCCCCCACTGGGCGGACGCCGCGCGGGCAGGCCTGGACGCGCTGCCGCCGGCGTCCGCGTAGCGGCGCCCCGCCCGCGTCGGCCGGTGCTCGGCCCGGCCGACGCGCCGGAGAGGATGGCGCTCGGCCGGCACGGGGAGGGGACGGCCCGGCCGGTGCGGGACGGCCCGGTCAGCCCGGGACGGGCTCGGCCAGTTCCGCCATGAACGCCGCCGCCAGGTCGAGGAACTCCCCGGGCGAATCCGTCGTCAACTGGAGGTCCACCAGCACCTCGTCGTTCCCCGCCCGGCACATCACCCTCAGGTGGTCGCAGATCTGGCGCACCGTCCCGCGCTCGTGGACCTCCGAGGGATCCGCCTCCGCCGCCGTGACATCGGGGTTCACCCGGAACACCCGGCGCAGCCCCGCCGGGTCCCGCCCCGCCCGCTCGGCGGCCTCCACCGCGACCGCCCAGAGACCCTCGAAGTACGGCAGCGGCATCGAGGCCGCGAGCCAGCCGTCCGCGCGCCGGCCGACCCGCTCCAGCGCGGGCGGGGTGAAGCCGCCCAGCAGGATCGGCGGCCTCGGCCCCTGCACGGGCTTGGGCAGGACGGTCGACTCGGGGACGGTCCACAGCCGGCCGGTGTGGACCACCGTTTCGGACCGCCACACCGCCTCCAGGACGTCGAGGGTCTCCTCCAGCCGTGCGCCGCGCCCCTTCCAGGGCACCCCGGCGGCCTCGTACTCCTCACGCATCCAGCCCAGCCCGAGGCCCACGTCCAGACGCCCGCGGCTGATCAGGTCGAGGGTCGTCAGCGCCCGGGCGAGCACGAGGGGCGGCTGCCACAGCGCGTTGAGCGTGCTGCTGCCCAGCCGCACCCGCTCCGTCGCCGTGGCCGCCACACTCAGGGCGAGCAGCGGGTCGAGGTGGGTGCCGTACCGGAGGGGCATCGGCTTCCCGCCGGCGTAGCCGTCGGGAGGGGTGAGCGGGGCCAGGAGCCGGTCGGCCACCCAGAGGCTGTGGCAGCCCAGCGCCTCCAGCGCCGCGCACATCGCGGCACTGCGGCCGGGATCGGCGAACGGGCCGAACTGGGGGACGGAGAATCCGATGCGCATCGGTGGGAGTTCCTCGATCGGTACGGTGAGGGCGGGCACCCGGTGACGGGCACCCGCAGGAGGGCTTCGGGGAGGGGGGTCGCCGGGCGACGGAACGTCAGGCGCCGGTGCGCCGGCCGCGGATCCGGTCGGTCTCACGGCGGTACTGCCGCTGCCCCAGCAGCCTCCACAGCACCCGGGCCGGAAGGGGCAGCCGGCCGAGGAACTCCCGGCGCTCCTCGGGCGAACTGTCCTCCAGGATCGCGCCCAGCGCGATCATCAGCCGGTCCCGGGGCGTCTCGGCCAGACCCCGCTCACCCACCGCGTGCCACTGCCGCTCGTTCACGTGGAGCGCGACCAGCGGCATCACCTCCCGCTCCTCCTCGTCGAGGTGGGCGCACAGCTGCCGGTGGTGCCGGCGCAGCGCCTCGACGAGCTCGTCCCGGTCCTCGCGCAGGGCCTGCACCTGCCACCGGTCCATGACCGCCTGGACCGCGGTGATCCCCTCGTCCAGCTCGCGGTGCTGCGCCTCCATCGCCAGGACCTGCTCGGCGTCGAGGTCCAGGTGGGGCAGCAGTACGGGCCAGAGCACCTCGTCCTCACCGGTGTGGTGGGCGTGCAGGCCGACGGCGTACTGCCGCCAGTGCTCGGCGAGGATCCGGGACCGGGCGGTGTCGCCGGGCTGCGCGTCCTGGACGAGTTCGGCCAGCAGGCGCGACTCGCGGCGGAACACCTGGTGGATCATCGCCATCTCGCGGGTATAGGGGTGGACGGGGGAGAGGGACGTGTTGCTCGAAGTCATGATCCCCAGTCTTCGGATCACGGTTGCAGGGCACTTGCACCCGACTTGCCCTGGAGGGCCAAGGTCGCCCGTCCGGTCCCGGGCGCGGGTGGTGGCACGGTCAGGACGAGGGGGCTCCCGGGGGTGCGCGGAGGTCTGGGTCGACGTCGAGGAGGGCGAGGAGGTCCCTGAGCACGCGCCGCGAGCTGAAGTCGCCGTCGGTGTTCGCGAAGGTGGCGATCTCGGCGGCCAGCCGGCACGCCACGCCGGGCAGCAGGGCTCGCGCGGTCGCCGCGGTCGCCACTTCGTCCTCGGACCCGAAGTAGGGGTGGAAGGGCAGCGAGTTGGCGAGGTCGTCCTCGAGCATCGACGCATACGCCTCCTCGTCGAAGGTCCAGCGCGAGGATCAGGCTGCGCAGCAGGGTGGACTTGCCGGTCTGCGGAGCGCCGGCGACGCCGATGTGACCGTCGGCGCCGGAGAGGTCAGCCACCAGCAGGTCGCGCAGCTGCTCGAAGGGGCGGTCCACCATGCCGAGCGGCACCCGCAGTGCGCCGCGCAGCCGAGGGTCGGCGGTGCCGAGGCCGCGCTCGGGGTCGGGCACGACGCCGGGCAGCAGTTGGTCCAGGCTGGGCGGGGTGGCCAGCGGGGGCAGCCAGACCTGGCGGGCCGGCGGGCCGGCGTCCTCCAGGCGAGCGACCAGGGCCTCCGACAGGCTCTCCGCACTGTCCTCGGTGGTGGCCGGATCGGCGGGCCGCTCGCGCAACGCCTGCTCGGCGAGGGAGACCAGGGCGGCCTCCTCCTCGGCGCGGGCGGAGGAGAGCGGTCCGCGCTGCTCCAGGCCAAGGCGGTGACCTCGCGGGCGGGCCGCTCGGTGAGGACCTGCGTCAGACTCCGCATTCCCGCCCTGGCCGACCTGGCCTGCACCGGCGCCGGCGGAACATTCGCCGTCCCGGTCAGACGCAGGCCAGGCAAGGAGCTCACCGCGGGCCAGAGATCGCTGAACCGGGCCCACGCCCGGTTCCGGTACCCGGTCGAACGAGGCGTGGCGACACTCAAACGGTGGCGGATCTTCCGCCATGCCCGCTGCAGCCCGAACTGGCTTACGTCAGCGGCCAAGGCCGTCCTCACCCTGGAGCTGCAACGCTGAAAGAGCTCAATCGATACGTACTACCAGTGCACAGAAGCCCGGCAGGAGGGAAAGTCGAGTAGCTGGACGATCAGCACCAGGAGCTCAGGCCGACGTCAGGAACAGCGCCACCCGGCAGCGCCCGGAACCGCGCTCACCACCCGACGGCCCTGACAGCAGGCCGCTGCACCGCCGGGCTCGACACCGCCGCGCTCACCCCTCCGTCCATGTCCGGCAGCAGCAGACGTGCCTCACGCGGCCGGGCCGCTCTGCCCCGCCCCGTACACCGGGCGGCGACCGCCCGGGACTCCAGCGCCCCGTACCCGTCACCGAGCCCGCTCCAGGACGAATCCCCCACCGTCAGGCGCAGCTCGGCGGTGCCGGGCCAGGGGGTGGGGATCAGGAGGGTGGCGCCGGTGGTGCGTAGGCGTTGTTCGAGGCGGGCGAGCTGGCGCGGGGCGGGTGCTCCGGTGGGACGACGTCGACGGCAAGGGCCGGCACATCCTCCTTCTGCCCCAGCCTCTGCAGGAGATCCAGAACCGGGTGCGACGCGACCAGCAGACCAGACCATGGCGCGAGCGATACGCCCTCAGGGCCGGCTGCGAGGCCACCGTCTCCGAGACCGTGCACGCCCACGGCCTCCGTCACTGCCGCTACCGCGGCACAGCGAAAACCCACGTCCAGCACGTACTCACCGCCGCCGGAACCAACATCATCCGCCTCCGCCAGCATCAGCCGGGCAAAAACCGGACCAGCCCCGCAATCCGCTTCACACGCCTCTGCCGCCAGACGATCGACCGGACTCAAGCCGACGGTCGCTGAAGATCACCAACAGCATCCGGAAGTCGAGCCAGAACCCATTCCCGTGGACGTAGCCACCTTCGAGGACCTTGACGAAGACGTCCTCGCCGAGACCGCCGCCGAGGCCCGCGTCTTCGGCACCGGTCCGGCCCACGCCGTCGACGAGCTGGTGCGCGGCCTGTACGGGCGGCTGGCCCACTGGCAGCACGCGATCGGCGAACTCGGCCGTCGGCTCACCACCGCCGCGCAGGACCGGCCACTGCCCGAGTGGGCCGCCGACACCGGCCGCACCAAGGACGTCCGCTGGCGCTGGGCCCGTCGGACGCTGTTGGAGGCCGTCGCCCGTCACCACCACGGCGCCCTTCCAGCCGGACCTCTGGAGGACCGGCCGTGGTGATCACCGGTGCCCGCCGACTGCTTCGCCGTCACCGAGGAGGAGCAGGGTGGGGCACTGGTCTACCGCTGGATTCTCAAGCCGGGCTGCACCGTGCCGCCGGGGCAGCACGTCTTCGCCGGCCAGTACAACCACGCCACGGGTTTGCGCGATCCGAAGGGCGACACCTACCGGGTGGACGCCCAGGACTCCGCCGCCGCGGTACGGGGCGGCTTCGTTCTCCCGCACTGACACCGTCCGCCATCGAGGGAACTGCGGTTGCCGGAAAAGAATTTTGCGCGGGCGCGGCAACCTATCGCCTCGCGGCGGCAACTGAGGGGTGATCGGTCCCGCGCTCCTGCGGGCCGCTGCTCCCTAAGGACGAGCCGTTGCCAGACCAGAACCGCCCCTCCCACCGCCGCCGTCCGGCGACCCGCCGGGTGCTCGCCGTCGCCGGCGCCCTCGCCGTAGTGGGCGCCGCCGTTCCGCTGATCGCCCAGGCCGCCATGCCCGCGAAGGCCCGCACGCTGACGGTGGCCGCCGACGGCGGCGGCAAGTACCGCACCGTGCAGGCCGCGGTGGACGCCGCACGCCCCGGCGACCGGATCCGGATAGCCAGAGGCACCTACCGCGAGGTGGTCCACGTACCGGTGGACAAGACCGGAATGACCATCACCGGCGCCACCGGCAACCCCGCCGACGTGGTCATCAGCTACGGCAACTCGGCCGGCAGTGCCAAGCCCGGCGGCGGCCAGCTCGGTACCGAGGGCAGCGCCACGGCCACGTTCGCCGCCGCGGGACTGACGGTCGAGAACCTGACCGTCGTGAACTCCTTCGACCGGGCGGCCGCACACCCCGGCACCCCGACCCAGGCCGTCGCCGTAGCCGCCGAAGGAGACCGCCAGGTCTTCCGCAACGACCGCATCATCGGCCACCAGGACACCCTGCTCACCTGGTCACCGAACGCCACCGCGCAGACCCGCCAGTACTTCGTCGGCGACTACGTCGAGGGCGACGTCGACATGATCTTCGGCAACGCCACCGCCGTCCTCGACCACGCCACCATCCAGGCCGACGACGACGGCGCCCCCGCCGGCGGCCTCAACGGCTTCCTCACCGCTGCCAACACGGACTCCTCGCACAAGTACGGCCTGCTGATCACCGACAGCACGGTGCGCTCCACCGCGAAGGACGGCACCTACTACCTCGGCAGGCCCTGGCACCCGACCGACTCGTCCGTCGCCCAGGTCGTCATCCGCAACACGGTGCTCCCAGCCGCGATCAAGAGCACCACCCCCTGGACCGACATGAGCGGCTTCTCCTGGCGCTCCGCGCGCCTGAGCTCGTACGGCAACACCGGTCCGGGCGCCGGAGCGGGAGCCGAGACGGGCGGCGACAGCCCGCAGCTCAGCGCCGAGCAGGCCGCCGCCCTCACCGCCCGCGCCTACCTCGCCGGAAGCGACGGCTGGAACCCGGTCGGCCAAGCCCCCTCGACCGGCTCCGGCTCCCCGGTTCCCGCCGGTATGGCCACCGGCGACACCCGGCACGTCACCGAGCCGGTCCCGCCCACCACCACCTGCGCCGCCGTGCCCGCCACCCTGACCATGACCGCCCGGACCACGCACGCCTCGTCCGAGACCACCCCGCCCGACACCGCCCGGATCCAGAAGGCCCTGGACGGCTGCGCCCAGACCGGCCAGAACACCGTCGCCGTCCGCCTCCGAGCCGGCGACGGCGCCCACACCGCATTCCTCACCGGCCCACTGACCATCCACCAGGGCGAAGTGCTGCTGCTGGACAGCGGTGTCACCCTGTACGGCTCGCGCAACCCCGCCGACTACCAGCAGTCCGGAAAGCCCAAGTGCGGCACCCTCGCCTCCTCCAGCGGCGGCTGCAAGCCGCTGATCCACGTCGAGGGCGCCAACGCCGGCATCGAGGCCATCCGCGCCGCCGACGGCAGCCAGGGCCGGATCGACGGCCGCGGCGACCAGACCATCCTGAACACGGGCACCAGCTGGTGGCAGCTCGCCACCGACGCCCAGAAGGCCGGTTCGAACCAGAACAACCCCCGCCTGATCCAGGCGGACAACTCCGACAACTTCACGCTCTACCACGTCGACCTGCTCAACTCGGCAAACTTCCACGTGGTCTACAACGGCGGCAACGGCTTCACCGCCTGGGGCGTGCGCATCAAGACCCCCGCCACCGCCCGCAACACCGACGGCATCGACCCGGCCGGCGCCACCAACGTCACCATCACCGACTCCTTCATCATGGACGGCGACGACGGCATCGCCATCAAGGGCGGCAACAAGGCCAGCAGCAACATCACCGTCAGCGGCAACCACTTCTACGGCACCCACGGCATCTCGATCGGCAGCGAGACCAGCAGCGGCGTGACCAACGTGCTCTTCCGCGACAACACCCTCACCGGCACCGACGCGCTCGGCAACACCAGCGGCTCCAGCGCCGGCATCCGGATCAAGAGCTCTCCCGCCAACGGCGGCAAGGTCAGTGACATCGGCTACCTGAACACCTGCCTCGACGCCGTGCGCGCCCCGCTCGTCTTCGACACCCACTACTCGGGCGGCAGCGGCTCCAACACCCCCTGGTTCACCGGCATCACCGTGGACGGCGTCACCGCCACTCACTCTCCCAGCGGCGCCAAGTCCACCCTCGTCGGACTCGACCCGGCCCACCCGCTCCAGGTGACCCTGGAACACCTCAACCTCGACGTCACCACGGCAACCGCCGCCAACGCCCACATCAGCGCGGCCGACACCAACCTCCACCCGTCCGGCTCCGGTGTCACCGTGACGCCCACCAACAACCCGGGCACGGCCCCCACCTGCACCTTCCCCGCCTTCCCCACCTTCTGATCCCCTCGACGACCGGGCCATCCGCCCGCTCGACCGAGGCGTTCCCCCGAAGGCCGGACAGCCCGCCGGATCCTCCGGATCCGGCGGGCTGTCCGCGCGCCCACGCGCGAAGCACAGCGAGGCGAAGCGAACACCATCCCGGGTACTCTCATGCGTCACGGCATGGGACCGCCAAGGTCGTCAAGCCGCGACCACTCGGCGCTCGCGGCCCAGGAAGGTTGCCAGGAGTAGGCACCCCGGCCGGGATCGTCGGCTCTCGGCCGCTGTGGCCCTGACGAGACCATTTCCGCCGTCGCGACCGCGCTGAGGGCCGACTACCGCCTTATCACCACTGCCATGGTGAGCGGCGATCACGAGTGACGGGCAAGCAGGGAGCTTCACACCGGCCCGGGGCAGCGCGGATCCCGGCCGTGGACGGGCCAGCAGGTCGAGGCGGCGGCCTGGGAATGTGTGTGCGCCCGGCCCCTGGAGGGGCCGGGCGGTGTGTGCGGGGACGATCGGGTCAGGACGTGGCGACCGCGCCGCCGGGGAGCTCGGCCCAGGTGCTCCACCGGCCGACGTTGTAGTCGGCGTCGATGGTGTAGACGTGGTTGTCGCTGCCGACGGCGTAGATGTGCATCACGTTGTTGATGACCGTGTTGGTCAGCGACTTCACCGGGCTCGGGTCGATCTTGAACCAGCTGCCGGTCCAACCGCTGCCGGAGGAGGCGTAGTTGCCGTCGGTGGAGTACAGGGCGTTGTCCGCACCGATGATCCCGAGGTGCACGGAGGTGCCCGTCATCGAGGCGGTCAGGCCCTTGGCGCCGGCCGCGCCGCCCGGGACCTCGGTCCAGTTCGACCAGGTACCGGTGGTGTAGTCGGCGTCCTTGGCGAAGACCTGGCCGCTCGCGCCGAGCGCGAAGACGTGCACCTTGTTGCCGTCCGCCACGCTGGTCAGCGCCTTCAGGCCACTGCCGTCCAGGCGGCCCCAGCTGCCGGTCCAACCGCTCCCGGAGGCCGCGTAATTGCCCTCCGTCCCGTACAGTGCGCCGTCCGAACCGACGATCTGCAGGTGGACGGTCGTCCCGGTGACCGCGGCGGCGAGCGAGGTCGCTCCGGCGGCACCCCCGGGGACCTCGGTCCAGTTCGACCAGGTACCGGTGGTGTAGTCGGCGTCCTTGCCGAAGACCTGGCCGCCTGCGCCGAGCGCGAAGACGTGCACCACGTTGTTGACCGTCACGCTGGTGACCGCCTTCAGCGCGCTGCCGTCCAGCCGCGCCCACTGGTTGGTCCAGCCGCCGCCGGCGTAGTTGCCGTCGGTGTTGTAGAGGGCGCCGTCCGAGCCGATCAGGTTGAGACGCGCGGTGGTACCGGTCGCGGACGCCGTGATCGCCGCGTTCACGTCCCAGGACCCGGTCGGGACGTCGTCGACGACCTTGTTGTAGCGGTAGGCCTGGTAGTCGCCGTTCGGGTGGCTGTCGAAGTACGCCGCGTTGATCGAGATGCCCGTGCGGTGCTTCACCGGCGTCGAGCCGAAGGAGTAGTAGGAGAAGGTGGTGTGCGCCGCGTCGTCCCACTTCTCGAACAGGATCACGTGGTCGTACTTGCTGTCGAGGATGTCGCCGGGCTTGAGGTCGCTGCGCTGGATCTGGGTGGTGTAGGCGGGGTTGGAGAGCCCCAGGGTGTTGGGGCCGTCGGCGAGGTGCCAGGCCATGTCGACGTAGCCGCCGCAGTCGGTGCGGTACATGCGACCGCTGGAGTCCGGGTAGTAGCCGCCCTGGTCGTAGGTGATCGTCTTGCCGTACCAGTACTGGGCCCGCTGGAGGATCTCCGAGCGGGTGATCGGGCCGCCCACCGAGGAGGCGGCCTGGGCGGTGGTCGCGGTGGAGAGCGTGACGGCGGTCATGGCCACGGTCCCGGAGAGGGTGAGGGCTGCGGTCAGGGCGAGCTGGGTGAGCTTTGAGGCGGTGGAACGCATGGCGGAACTCCTTGTGGTGATGGATCGACGATGGGTGCCCCGAGTGGCGGACGATGTCGCCGGTCTGGGCTGTGGCGGGCGATGTCGCCGCTCTGGGCTGCGGCGGGCGATGGCTGTCTGCCGGACGGCGGCGCGGGCGCAGCGCGGGCGCAGCGCGGGCGCAGCGCGGGGCGCGGTCCGTGAGGCGGTTGGGCAGGTTGCGGGACGGGCTCTGGGTGCAGGGAGGCGGCGGATGTCATGTGGGCCGGGCTCGCCTGGAGGTGATGCTGTGCCACCGGAGGTGATGCTGTGTCAGGCGCCGGCTCCGCCGGGGACGGGGATCCAGGTGGACCAGGTACCGGTGTTGTAGTCGGCGTCGCGGGTGTAGACGCCACCGTCCGCAGCGACGGCGAAGACGTGGTTGACGTTGCCGATGGCCACGGCGCTGATGGACTTCAGATTCGAGCTGTCCACCTTGGTCCAGGCCGACCAGGTACCGGTCGTGTAGTTGCCGTCGTTGCTCCACAGCGAGCCGTCGGAGCCGATGATCCCCAGATGCACGGTGTTGCCGGTGGCGGCGGCGGTGACGGCCCTGGCGCCGCCGGCCCCGCCCGGGACGGGAATCCAGCTGGACCAGGTACCGGTGTCGTAGTCGGCGTCGCGGGTGTAGACGCCACCGTCCGCAGCCACGGCGAAGACGTGGTTGACGTTGCCGATGGCCACGGCGCTGATCGACTTCAGATTCGAGCTGTCCACCTTGGTCCAGGCCGACCAGGTACCGGTCGTGTAGTTGCCGTCGTTGCTCCACAGCGAGCCGTCGGAGCCGATGA
>NZ_JBIWNL010000035.1:65155-72757 GCF_044767225.1 Kitasatospora sp. NPDC101447 | reverse complement strand
GATCCCCAGATGCACGGTGTTGCCGGTGGCAGCGGCGGTGACGGCCCTGGCGCCGCCGGCTCCGCCGGGGACGGGAATCCAGCTGGACCAGGTGCCCGTGTTGTAATCGGCGTCGCGGGTGTAGACGCCACCGTCCGCGGCCACGGCGAAGACGTGGTTGACGTTGCCGATGGCCACGGCGCTGATGGACTGGAGGGTGGCGTTGTCCATGCGGGTCCAGGCCGACCAGGTACCGGTCGTGTAGTTGCCGTCGTTGGCGTACTGCGAGCCGTTCGAGCCGATCAGCTGCAGGCGAACGGTGTTTCCGGTCGCCGCGGCCGAGAGCCCACCGCCGGCAATGGTCGATGGCGTCGAGGGGTACGGGTCGGCGTGGTCGGTGCCGAGGCCTGTGCCGGGTGCGCAGCTCCAGGCGCCGGCGCCTTGGTCGGCGAGGATCTTCTCGGCTGTCAGGATCTGCTGCTGCTTGGTGGCGAGGTCGGGGCGGGCGGCGTAGGCGGTGCCGCCGTAGTACCGCCAGTTCTGCATGGTGATCTGCAGGCCGCCGTACAAGCTGTTGCCGGTGTTGATCGACCAGTTGCCGCCGCTTTCGCACTGGGCGACCTTGTCCCAGGTGCTCACGGAGGCCGCGTGAGCGAGGCTGTGGGGAAGAGCCGCAAGGAGGGCTGTTCCGATGGCGAGGGCAGTGGTGGCGCGGGCGGTGCGACGGGACTGTCGGCGGGTGGACATGCCTGGTCGGCTTCCTCTCGTTTGTGTCCGGGCGTGGGCGGCGCCGGCGGCCGGCATTGAGGGTGGAGACGGCGCTTCCATGGGCGGAGCTGATGACAGCGCGGTGGTGGCGGCTGCCGAAGCGGCGGCACCGGCCGGGGCGACGCGGACGGCTCTCGGGTTGCGGGAAGGAGGCATGACAGAGGGTCCTCGTTACGGGTTCGCCGGGTGGAATTGGCATGCCGGGAACCCATGGCGGTCGGGTGGGCGCAGGCCGGACGGCTGACCGGTGGAAGAGCCTGGAGTGTCGGACGCGCAATCAGGTCTGTCGGCGGGTCAGGTGTCACAGGAAGGTGTGGTTGCCGGCGTCGGCATGGCGTGGTTCCGGTCGGGCTGTGTCGGACCGGCGGATCCGACTTCCGGACCGGCTCCCCGGCTCCCCAGCTCCCCGGGTCGGGCTCCGGATCCGGATCCGGCGACTACGATCGTTTCGCGGGCGGCGACAGGGCAGCAGGGCTCGCCGCGAGGATCAGTGGTGGTCCAACGCGAAGCCGTGGTGGGAGAACGACCTGTGGAGCCGCTCCAGTAGGGCTTTCACCCGGTCCTGCGCGGTTCGGCCGGGGTCGGACCGGATGAAGAAGTAGAGGTCCAGGCCGTGTGCAGCGGGACGGACGGTGAGGTGTTCGATACCTTCGGACGGTCTGGCGTGGGCCCAGATCAGGTCTTCGACGAGCGGGCCGGCCGAGTCCGGCGGGGTGGAGGCGGTCATGGTGCCCAGGTGGGCAAGGACGACCAGCATGATGGCTAGTCCCAACCGATGACCTGGGCGGACGTCGTGAGCGAGGCCGTGCCGGCCGCGGTCGCGGCGGAGGCGGTCGGCGCGGCGGCGAGCGGGAGGGCGGCGGCGACGGCGGCGGCGGTCGGCGCGGCGGCGAGCGGGAGGGCGGCGGCGACGGCGGCGGCGGCGATGGTCAAAGCGATGCGGAGCATGGTTGTCCCCTCAGGTGGTCGGGCCGGTACGGCCCGTGTCGTCCCGCGGTCTGGGGAGCTGTGCTCCCGTCTGCCCCGGTGATCACCATCCTGCTGGTCGGGCGGGCCCAGGGGAACAGGTTCGGGGTGTCACCAATGGGACGGGCCGGATGGTGACACCAGCTCACATGTGGCGATTATGATCGTCATCGTGGCGTGTTCGCCGGCGTAGAGCGCGAGTGGGGGAGCCAGGCAGTGCTGGATGTCTTGGGGCTGGACAGGCATACGGAAGGCGTCTACCGGGAGATGCTCGACGGGGCCTGCGGCGGCGTCGCCGAGCTCGCCACACGGGTGGGAGCGGCGCAGTCGCAGGTACGAGAGGCACTCGACCGGCTCGTCGACCTGGGCCTGCTGACCCCGTCGCGGGAGTCCGTCGGGGGCCTGCGCGCCGTCAGTCCGGAAGTAGGGCTGGCGCATCTGCTGCACCGCCAGGAGGAGGAGCTGGCCCGGCGCCAGCACGAACTGGCGGCCGGGAAGGCAGCCGCGGCACGGGCCATCGCCGCGTACTCCTCGCTGCGCCCCGACACCGAGAGGGACGGCAACGAGCGTCTTCTGGGCCTCGACGCGATACAGGCCCGCCTGGAGATCCTCACCCGGGGGCTCAGCTCGGAGTGCCTGTCCATCATCCCGGGCGGAGCCCAGTCCGAGGCGAGCCTGGAGGCGTCGCGCCCGCTGGACGAGCTGGCGCTGAGCCGGGGTGTGCGGATGCGCGCCGTCTACCAGGAGAGCGTCCGCAACGACCCCGCCACGCTCGCCTACGCGCAGTGGACCACCGAACGCGGCGGAGAGGTCCGTACCAGCCCGGTCCTGCCCGCCCGTGTCCTGATCTTCGACCGGACCACGGCCCTCGTCCCGATCGACCCGGACAGCTCCCGGCTGGGCGCCCTGTGCACCACCTCCACCGGGATCGTGGCCACGCTCGTCGCCCTGTTCGAGCAGACCTGGGACTCGGCCGTTCCCCTGGGCGCGAGTCGAGGCCACGCACCCCAGGACGGCATCAGCGAGGGTGAGCGGGAGCTACTGAGGCTGTTGGCCTCCGGCATGACCGACGAAGCCGCCGGCAAGCGCCTGGGCGTCTCCATGCGCACCGTGCGCCGCCAGATGGCGGCGCTGATGGAGCGTCTCCAGGCGACCAGCAGGTTCGAGGCCGGGCTGAAGGCCGCCCACCGAGGCTGGCTGTGACAGGGCCTCACCCGACCGCGGCCGGCGTTCCCCCGGCGCTCGGGTGATGCCGGGGCCGGTCGTCCGCCGGGTTCGCGTCGATGCTCCGGTAGGCGGCGGCGACGGCGAGCGCCCGGGCGACCTCCTCGCGAGGCGTCCGGCCACCGGTGTCGGCGGGGATCTGCGGCGCCACCGGGGCGGGCAGGCCGCCGGTCCGGTTCCTCAGCGCGACACGCAGCCAGCGGGCCTCGACACGCACCGGATCCCCGTCCACGTATCACCGGTGAGGAGTGGGGCCGAGACACGCGCTACTCCTTCGAGTCGTACTCGAATGCCGAGGGCTGGGCTGGCTGAGACGAAGCGCGGAGGTGCGCCCCTCACGCACCTACCTCGGCGGGCAGACCTCACTCCGGACCTGCTGATACCCGCGGACAGCTGACCAGCCGCCCACCTGGTGCGAGCCGTGCCGCGGGTGGGCCGCGCGACACCAACGGGTCAGAATCGGCGGTTGAGCACCAGGGCAAGGAGGGTTCGGGCTTCGGCAGGTGGGGTTGGGGGCGGTGAGCGCCAGCGTGGTGATGCTGAGGAGGTATCCGGTGGCGGAGGTGGCCGGGGCGAGGGCGGCAGGGTCGTAGGCGGTGTTCACGGGCTTCTCCGTTCGGTGGGGCCCGCCCGCATGGGCGGGCGGGGCAGGTCAGTGGGTCAACGGGTGGCGGAGGCGAGTTCCTGGAGCCGGTCGGCGATGGCGTCGGTGGGCAGGCTCAGGGGTGTTCCGGGCTTCGTTGTCCGGCAAGACCTCGTCGCCGTCTGCGACCCGGACAGCTGAACAACCACCAGCCCGCACGTCAGTGAGCAGCCACCGTCCCTGCCGGCCTTCGCCGTGACTGACAGCAATACAACGGCACTGAGGGCCTACGGCCCGAGAACGGCGGCGCGGCCGGCCGGGACGAGCGGGCGCCGGACAGGGCGAAGACCGCGGCGCGGCAGGGCACGGGGACTCGGGCGTTTGAGGTGGTCGCTCACCGAACGATCGGAGCCCGGTTTCGGCCGGCAGGGGTGGGCCGATTCAGAGCCAGCCGCGCCAGGCTGCCTTGAGTCCTGCCTCGAAGCGGCTGGTCGCCTGCAGGCGTTCCATCAGGGTCGCCATCTGTCGTCGGACCGTCCGCATCGACACACCGAGGCGCTTGCTGGCAGCCTCGTCCGTCATCCCGGAGGCCAGCAGTCTCAGCAGTTCCTGTTCCCCCGGGCTGATCCCGTCCTCCGGCGCCTGACCGCGGGTGGTGCCGAGCGGGACGGCCGCTTCCCAGGTCTGCTCGAACAGGGCGATGAGAGCGGCCACGATGCCCGGCGAGGTGGTACAGACCGCGCCCAGGCGGGAGTTGTCCGGGTCGATCGGGACGATGGCTGTGCTCCGGTCGAAGACGAGGAGGCGGGCCGGGAGGACGGAGCTGGTGCGAACCTCGCCGCCACGCTCGGTGGTCCACTGGGCGTACGCGACCGTCGCGGGGTCGTTACGGACGCTGTCCTGATAGATGGCACGCATCCGCACCTGCCGGTTCAAGGCCTGCTCGTCCAGCGGACGGGAGGCCTCCAGACTCGCCTCGGACTGGGCGCCCCCCGGAATGATCGACAGGCATTCCTCCCGGAGGCCCTGGGTGAGGACCTCCAGACGGGCCTGGATGGCGTCCAGACCGACGAGGCGTTCGTTACTGTCCTGTTCGGTGTCGGGGCGCAGGGTCGCGTACTCGGCGAGGGCGCGTGCCGCGGCCGCCTTGCCGACCGCGAGGGCGTGGTGACGCCTGGCGATCTCCTCTTCCTGCCGGCGCAACAGGTTCGCCAGTCCCGCCTCCAGGCTGACGGCGCGGAGCCCGCCGGCGACTTCCCGGGACGGGGTCAGCAGGCCGAGCTCCACCAGCCGGTCAAGCGCCTCCCTCACTTCTGACTCGGTAGTCCCAACCCGTATCGCGAGTTCGGCGACGCCGCCGGAGGTTCCGTCCAGCATCCCCCGGTAGACGGCCTCCGTGCGGGTATCCAGTCCGAACGCCTTGAGCACTGCTCATCCCCCAGCTCCAGCGTCGTCGTCCGCAAGTCCTGCATGTCGATCATAATCGCCATCACTGTCATCGTGTCACCAAGCGGCCCGGCCTATTGGTGACAGCTCGGAACCGTTCCCCGCGAACGGCCCGGGCCCCCAAGATGGTGATCGCCGGGACGACGGGGAGGACAACTCCCCGGCCTTGGCGCCGCCCAGGGCCACACCGTCCCCAACACCGTCCGATTTCTCGGGGGATCACCATGTTCCACACCGCTGCCTCGATCGCGACCACCGGCCTCGCCGCCCTGATGCAGCCCGCCGCCGCGCAGACCGCGTCCGCTGCGACCAGTGCGGGCTCTCGGACCGACACAGCCATTTCCTCGCAGGTCATCGGGTGGGACTGACCCGCATGCGGGTCATCACGGTCCTCCTGACACCATCGAGCGGATCCCCTCCGACGGGGCCGTCGGGCCCTGTCGTCGAGGACGTCATCTGGGCCCACGCCAGGCCCGCCGAGGGCCTTGAGCACCTCACCACCAAGCACGTCGAACAAGGGCTGAAGCTCTACTTCTTCGTCCGGTCCGCCTCCGAGACGGCCGCAGTGACCCAGGTTCAGACACTGCTCGACCGGGTGCGCGGACAGCTCTCCTCGCACGGCTTCGCCATCAACCGTGGCTGACCCCGGCCGCCGCCGATCCCTCACGCCCCATACGGCGCCCGCCGTCCTCGGCTGCCTCACCCTGCCCTGCTAGGCGAATCTATTCGCCACACGGCCCTTCGCCCATCCTTCCTGCCCTTCTCATCCCACGGGGAGACGTCATGCCCGGCCGTACCCACCGTTCGACCTTCACCGCTGCCTCGGCGGTCCTCGCCCTCTGCGCCGCGGCTGTGGTGACCGGCTGCGCGACGGCCGGGACCGACGCACCCGCAGCCGTCGCGTCCGGAGCGAGCACGCCCGGCACCCTGCCACCCCTCACAGCAACGCCGCAGCCCACAGCGGGAGTTGATACGGCCTCCACACCGGTGCTGCCGCCGACGGCCCCCGCCGACGCGACCGGGCCCACCGGATCGCCCACGCCCCTCGCTCCGGCCTCCGCCACGCCGACCACCGGAACGCCGGCCGTCCCGAAGGCGCCGGACACCGCACCGTCAGCACCGGCCGGCACCGCCCTCACCGCAGCCGTCCAGCCGGCCGGACTGGCACAACTGCCCATCGCCCCGAAGTTCGGGTGGAAGCCCGACGGGCCGCTGAGCAGCCAGGACGTGCACAACCGCAGGATCACCCTCAACGAGTGCGCAGGCATCTCCGGCGCCGTCACCTGGCAGCAGCAGGGCTACCTCAGCACGGCCCGGAACCCCGCCGGGCAGCAGCTGTTCTCGTTCCCCACCCCCGAAGCCGCCCACACCGCCTACCAGCACCTCCTCGCCGACATGGATGCCTGCCAGGAATCCTCCCGGCAACTCCAGGCCCGCCAGGCCGCGCCCCAGGACGCGACCGTGATCCGTACCGCCTCGACGGCCAATGGCACGTCCTGGTCCCGGCAGTGGACCGGGGTCGGCGGCATGTCGGCCCCGGAGCAGCAGACCAACCACTTCTACGCCCTCCAGCAGGGCGGTGTCCTGACGCTCTTCCAGTTCGACGAACTGAAGGAGCGTCCCGCCCCGGCCCACGACACCGGCACCGACCCGTCGGTGCTCGCAGCTCTCGCCGCGCTCGGGGCCCAGCACTGATCCGAGCTTCGACGTCCGACCTCACCGAACCGAAGGAAGAGTCCTCATGTCCCTCAGGAAGTCGTCCGCGCGCACGATCGGCGCGATCGTCGCCGCCTGTGCCGCCTCCACGGTGCTGGCCTCGGCGCCCGCACACGCCGACAGCGTCCTGTCCACCTCCATGGCCGCGTCCTCGACGGGCTCGCTGGGCAACAACGCGAATCCGGGCGGCCAGGTCACTCGCAGCCAGGCGCTGGTCCGCGCCCAGGCCTGGGTGGACCAGCGCGTCCCCTACAGCGTCAACGGGCTCACCGCGCCGTACAGCTGGTGGTCCGACTCGCAGACCGGCGGTCGCTACCGCCAGGACTGCTCCGGATTCGTCTCCATGGCCTGGGAACTGAAGGAGAGCCCGACCACCGGCGGACTCCCTTCGTACTCCACGGCCATCAACAGGTCCGACCTTCAGCCGGGAGACATCCTCAACAGCAGCGACCACGTGGTCCTCTTCGCGGGCTGGCGCGACAGGAACGCCGGAACCTTCAACTACTACCAGGAGAGCAGCCGCTCCAGGCCGACCAACTTCAACACGGACGGCGACCTGAACGCTTCCTACCTGTCGTCTCACCCGATGAGCAGCTACACCGCGTACCGCTACAGGAACATCGTCGACGATGCGTCGACGCCTGCTCCGCAGCCGAAGGGGCCGACCGGGCGGCCGAGCACGGTGGTGGATCCGGCCACCGGTCACCTGGTCACGTACGTGCGGGACTCCAACAACCACCTGTGGTCCGTCGACCCCCAGGGCCCGGGATGGGTCGACTTCGGCGCCTACGCCGCCGGCGACCCCACCACCGTCGTCGACCCGACCACCAACCACCTCATCACCTACGTCAACGGACCCGACAACCGCCTCTGGTCCGTCGACCCCAAGGGCCCCGGCTGGATCAAGTTCGACGCCACCC
>NZ_JBIWNL010000035.1:51858-65057 GCF_044767225.1 Kitasatospora sp. NPDC101447 | reverse complement strand
CCTCATCACCTACGTCAACGGACCCGACAACCGCCTCTGGTCCGTCGACCCCAAGGGCCCCGGCTGGATCAAGTTCGACGCCACCCTCTCCGGCACCGCCCTCGCCGGCAACCCCTACACGATCGTCAACCCCGCCGACAACCACCTCATCACCTACGCCCGCGACACCAACAACACCCTCTGGTCCGTCGACCCCAAGGGCCCCGGCTGGACCAAGTTCATCGGCGGCCCCACCACCATCACCTCCTGACACAAGACCGGCTCCGGCGGCGTCCAGGCCGCCCGCCGGCCACCGCCGCAGCGCCCGGCCGCCGATCCCTGACACGTTCGGCGGCCGGGTTTCGGCGTGCGGCTACGCCGGCTCGCAGGCGTCGATCTCCTGGTAGGCGGCCGCGACGGCAAGCACCCGGGCGATCTCCTCGCGGGGGGTGCGGCCGCCGGCGGCGGTGTCGAGGGAAGCCGGCAGCGCGGGGGCGGGCAGGTTGCACGCCCGGTGCCGGACCGCCGCGCGCAGCCAGCGCGCCTCGGTGCGGGCCGGGTCGTCGCACGCGGCGGGGACATCCGCAGGAGGGCCGTCCGCGGAGCGTCCGGCCGCAGACGGCGTCGCCGGGGTGTCCTCCCGGAGGACGAGGACCGCGTCCCGGATGGCGAAGGCCCGGTGCGCGAGGTCGACCGAGCGATCGCCCAGGGTCAGCAGGTCGCGCAGCCGACTGTTCGGGGTGCCGAGCACCACCTGCGGGACGGCGGCCGCGACGTCGGTCCACAGCGGGTGGAGCCGCCAGAGCGCGTACTGGTCGCGCAGGTAGTTCACCAGGGTGCGGGCGGGTGGCACGGCGACGCCGAGGACGAACAGAATGATCATCACGGCGGGCAGCAGCTCGCACACCGGGTCGGTCAGCGGTACCGGCTTTCCGTCCGCGTCGAGTTCCGTCGCGTTGCCGCTGCTGAGGACGAAGTAGAAGCGGTAGAGCGTGTAGACGAGACCGGTGGCGCTCGCGCAGGCCAGGCAGGTGACGCCGATGCGCAGCAGCCCCGGCTGGACGCTCGCACGGTTGGACCAGAAGAGGGCGGTCGCCCGCGCGGCGGCCACCGCGAAGACGAAGTTGAACACCCCCAGGTAGAGGTCGACTCCGGGGTCGCCGTAGTGGGCGTCGATGCCGAAGGCGCCGTCGTAGTCGTGTGGGAGGGCGAAGAGGAACAACACCGTCAGGGCGACGCCGGCGGCAACGGTGACCAGCAGCCGAGCGCGCGCGGCCCTGGGCCGTTCCGGCCGGTGACGCACGGCCTGCACGTACTCCAGTACGAAGTAGGCTGCCGTGACGCCGGCGAGGTGCTTGATCAGCAGTGTGCAGTCCCGGATACCGGTGACGTCCGCCAGCGCGGTCGCGACGCCCTCGGGCCGGACGGTGAGCCCGACGGCGATCGCTGTGACGGTGCCCCAGAGCGCGCGGTTGGCCCGGCTGGTGAAGGCCGAGGGTGTCCGCCAGAGCGCGACGCCCCAGACGAGCACGGGCATCAGCCAGGTGAACAGCGGGCGCATCAGGTCTTCCTCCAACGGGGCGGGCGTATCGGGTACAGCAGGCTCTCCGCCAGGCGGTCCGTGCCCGAGCCGGAACGGGAGCCGTGGTGGGCGGCCGGGCCGGACGGGTCGAGCAGGTCGGCCAGCAGAAGGGCGATCATCTCCGCCTCCTGCTCCTCGGCCGTGTGGTAGCTGGTCCGTCCCGCGCCCAGCACCTGGGCGATGACCTCCGGAGTCAGGTCGGGGAACAGCGCGGCCAGTCGGGACAGCTCGAACGTCCCGGTGTGACCGCACAGGACGTGGCCGAGTTCATGGAGCTTGATCAGATCCTGGTGCGCCGCACTCGTGCGGTCCTCGTAGTAGACGACGTCGACGCTGGGCAGCGCTATCCACAGACCACAGGGCAGATCAGGGCCGAGTGCGGGCATCGGCTCAAGGACGATGGGCCGCCCGCGCTCGCGCTCCAGTGCGGCACGGAAGCCCTCGACCGTGAAGGGGTCGGGCAGGCTGAGGCCGGCCAGTCGCCGCGCACAGCGGCGGCGCAGGCCGCGGGGAAACGCCATGAATCGGAGCTGTTCCTCGGAACGGGGCGAATGGGACGGAACGGGCGGGGCGGGCGGGGCAGGTCGGAGCAGGCCCCCGGGGAAGGCTGGACACCTCAGCTCCCGTCGGCCGGACTCGCTCCCCGCTCGTCCGCGTCCTGTTCGAGCTTCCGGAGGTTGTCGGCGAGGCTGAGGAGCACCCGCAGACTGCCGTCCGAGAGCGCCGAGGCGCGCTGGACGAGGCTGACCACCCCGTCGTTGCCGAGGGCCTGCCGCAACTCGCCGATGCGCTGCAACTGGTCGAGTTGCTCGTCGATGACTTCGGCCTTGGCGTCGTCCAGGAAGTAACCGGCTCCGGCGCTGATACCGAAACCCCGGCCCAGCCAGTCGAGTGTGTCCACAGTGGGGTTGGAGGCCTGGCCCTTCTGGTTCAGGCCGAGGTGGAGGTTGCGGATGGTGTCCCGGGAGATGACGTCCCGGCCGGCCAGGCGGTTGATCCGGTCGGCGAGCTCCCGGTACGACGGAGGGCGCCCGGACTTCGCCTCCTCCCGCACCATCAGTCGCTCCAGCCGGCGGGCGATCGCCGAGGCGCGGTCCGCCAGGTCGAACGGTCCGCTCGGTCCGCCGGTTGCTGCTGCCGTCACCTCTGTCCCCTCCTCGGGCCCCGCCACGATACCGCCGACACTTCGCCGGACGGTACCCGGGAAGGCGTCGGCCCGAGGCCCTCTCGGCGCGCAGGACCTCGACGGCCTCCTCCGCATGCCTGGCCCGCTCCAGGACCCGGGAGATCAGCAGCAGCACGTCCCACCGGTCCGTCCGGCCCGTTCCGCGGAACTCACCGCACCGCTCGAACACCGCGTCCTCCGTACGCTGCATACGCTCCGCTTGAATACCCTGCTGCTGCACGATCACCCGTCTGGCAGCTTGGTCAAGCTCGATCGCTACCTGCACAACCGGACGGACGGCATGATCGGAGCGCTGTCTCACGCGATTCGTGGGGCCGCGATCGACGCCATCCTCAGCGGCACGGAACGCGTGATGAAGGAAGCGATCGACGCGATCCTGTTGGACCATGCCGCAGAGACCGCGACTTCTCCGCTGAACACGGCGGTCGGCGGGTGACTGCGGCCCCGGAACCGCAGCTGCACCGGCTTCCCATCCAGGTCCGGCCACCTCCCGGAGAACCGGCCGACTCCTTCATCCGGCGCCTGGCGCAGCGCCCTGATCCCCGACGCCCGCGCCAAGGCCACGCTCGGCGAGCGCGCGGCCGCCCAGCTTCTGCACCTGCGATCGGCAACCGTCCCGGTACCGGTCCTCGCCGGGGCCGCCGCGCTGATCGCCCCGCAGCTGGACGACCCGGACCCGGCCACTCGCGAGGCTGCCGGCGCCGTCCACGCCCGCCTGCTCACCGCCATCGAGGACGCCCCGACCGGCCGGTAGCCGCCCCGATGTCCCAGCCCTGTCCTAGCGCCCCCGCGAAGCACTTCCACCTGGCGAAACAGGGTGGGACAGCCCAAGGACCGTCCCGACAAAACGCCCGGAACGGACCCCTGAGACACGGGCTGGGACAGCCCCGTCCCAGCCCGGCGAACCGGTCGGCGGCGGTCCCGACACAGGTGACTGGCCCGGCTCAAGGAAGTTTGACGGTGTCTGAGCGAAGTTCGGCCGACTCCTGGCGGCCGAGCGCTTCAGCCGGTGGGTTGAGTGTTCGGTGTCGGTTGCTGCGTCGAGTTGCCTGCACGGCTGTCGAGCGGTGGCGTGGGCACCGGCTCCGAGATCGTCCGCATCCAGTCCGTCCGGCCCGGAGTCCCTTCCCGCAGCCGGTCCCGGGCCGGCCAGGTAGCCGCCAGATCGTGGTGGCCGGGGAAACGCGGGCCGGGGACCGTCTCATGGATCGGTTCACCGTTCAGCCAGCAGATCTGCCAGGCGGCGGTCTCGGTGTCGAGAAGGCAGCACACCCCGCCGCTCGCGGCGGTGAGTCCGCTGAACACCTCCCGGATGCTCGCGGACCGCTCGAACGCCAGACTCATTCCCGTCGTGGCCGCAGTGAAGCGCAGCGAAGCGTAGTCGGGGTGCCACCAGGACGTGAACTGGACCGTGAGGTAGATGTATCCGACCGCCAGCCTCCCGCCCTCGTCGCGTTCCCCGCGGCAGGTCTTGGAGAACTCGCGCATCGCGTCGTCATCGACGCCGCACATGATCGCGGTGTCGAGGTGGAGTGTGCTGCCGTCCGAGCAGTTGACCGGCTCTCTCCTGAAGTTCGAGGTGAACGGAAGGACCACCCGATCACCCCCGGGCAGGGTCACCGTGATCGGCGGCAGTGGACGCGTCCTCGGCGCCAGCGAAGCGAGCGCGGTCAGTGCTCGGGCAACGTTTCGGGGAGGAACGACGATCTCGTAGCAGTAGTCGATCCCCATGCACTCCGCCTCTCGCCAGGACGAGCCGGATCTTTTCACAGCACGCCCGAACCGGGCGCGGGAATTCTTGGCCGCGAGGACAGCGCCGGCGACGAGAACTCCAACGCCCGCATAGAGGGCCGCCTCTGAACCTGGAGGTCAAACTCCGATGAGACAAGCCGTTGCCGGTCAAACCTCGGTGAGACTCGCTCCGGGGTCACCTGTCCCGGAGAACCACGCGGCTCCTCAGGCATCGAGCTCGTGCGCGGACGTGGCAGCGCCGGCCGACGAACCGCTCCCCTGGGGTGCAGGCCGCAGACCGCGGGCCCCCGCATCCCGGGGTGTGCCGGTCAGCGGGCCAGGGTCACCGTCAGCGTCTCCTCCGGGCAGCCGCCCGCCAGGTGCTCCATCGCCTCCCGCTCCCGGTCATCCACGGACAGGCGCCAGCGGGTCTTCACCGCCGTCCAGTCCGTCAGGTACGTGCAGCGGTAGGAGACGAGCGGCGGCAGCCACTCCGAGATGTCCTTGTCCGCCTTCGCTCGGTTGCTGCGCGCGGAGACAGCCACCAGGGACCGGCTGTCGCCGAGGTCGTTGGCGTAGGCCTCCCGCTGGCCAGTGGTCCAGGCCGAGGCCCCGAATTCCAACCGTGCTGTAGTCGTTGGACTCCTCGACCGCAGCGCTGTTTTGTGGGCCAACGATTTTCCGGTAGCCCGGTCACTGGCTGCAGCCCGGACTACGGTCGCGACGGACCCGAGGCCCGGAAGGTGCTACGGTCCCCGGAGCCGGCCTGCATCTGGCAGATCGGGCGGTACTCAGGGTCAGGAGTTGAGGATCTCCTGGATCCGGGCGGCGACCCGCGAGGCCTGGAGGTCGCGGCCCTTCTCATTGGGGTGTGCGTAGAAGGGGATCGGCTGGCCGAGGATTGTGACCTGGGAGGGCTCGAAGATGCCGCCGATGCCGCGCTCGGCGCCGTCGCACGCCGTGTTGGCGCCGGTAGTGTCGTAGAGGTCGACGAAGTCGGCGCCGGCGTCGGCGGCGGCCTTCTCCATGGTGTCGTCGAGGCGCTTTTGGGCCTGGTCCAGAACGGGCAGGGCGTCCTGGGGGACGTCGGAGAACGGCAGGCTCTTCTGGCCAGGGGCCGCCGTCAGACACTTGGTGGCGTCCTGGGCACCAGGCGGGGGTATCCGACCAGCACGCGCTTGGCGTCGGGGGAGCGCGAGGCCATGTGCTGGAACATCGTGGCCAGGTCGCTGCCGACCTGTGTGAGTCGGCCTTCCAGCCACGTCTTGCCGTCTCCCGACGTGAAGAAGGCCCCGCACTCCGCGGACGGGGAGGAGGCGTCCACCGGTTCCCCGGGCACTCCGGCCGCGCCCCGGAGATTGTCGGAGCACTGCTTGAGGATGCGGATGAATCCCAGCGTGTTGCCGCCCAGACTGCCTACGGCCAGGCGGGTGTCGGCGTTGAGGGCGTTCTCCTGCGCCGAAACCGACTGGAAGAACCCCAGGCTCTGCTTCTGCCAGAAGTTGTCGATCAGCGCGCCCAAACAGGAGACGTCCGCTTGGACGTTGAGCGTGACGCCCTTGGCCGCCAAGGGTCCGGGTGGCGACGGTGGGGTAGTTCTCATCGGCCTGGAAGCAGAGGGTGTGGCGGTTGCCGTAGGTGGCGATGCCGTAGTTCGAGGTGTAGGAGTCGCCGAAGAACACCGTCGGCACCGGCTGAGCGTCCGCCGCGCCGGCGGCAGCCGCCGGGAGGGCGAGCGCCAGGCAGCTGCCCAGCGCGACAGTGACAGCGGCCATCCGGGCCCGCGAGGCGGTCGCCGTGGTGCGCGTGGCTGAAGGCATGGCGGTGCCCTTTCGTCGGATCCGTGACGGGACGAACAGAATGCAACTGCACGTATTCATGGATGCGCTTTCCGTTACGATCCAGCGGGCGCGCCGCACCCGGGCGATCCCGACAACCCCTCCAGATCCATTCGCCCCATCGGCCGAAACCAGCCAGGAAGCGACAGCGGGCGAAGCGCGTCCCCGCACGCGCGGGGGTCAGCCGGCGAAGCTGCTCGACCTGGCCGATGCCCATAGCTCCTCGGATCGAGCGGGGCTCGCCAGCCGGCGTTCTTCCGGTCAGGTCAGTGGCTTGTCGGAGCCCGTGGCCTAGAGTGCAGCCTCTGACGGGCTGACGGCCGGAGAGGGGCTGGGCGATGACCGAGGCGTGGGACCGGCTCCGGGCGATCATGGGCGAGCCGGTCTACATCCCGGCGCGAGTGCCGTGGGAGCTGGCACCGGCCGAACTCGGGGTCCAGCTGCCGTCGGACTACCGGGCGTTCGTCGACTTGTACGGCGCGGTGAACCTGAACGGCGAGTGGGGCGTGCGATCACCGACGAAGCACTCCCGCGTAGCCGACTCTCCCGCCGGCCTGGCTGGGTGGCGCTTTGAGACCGACACCGAGTTCCGGGAGCAGGTTGAGGGTGAGGACGAGTTCTGGGACCAGGAACACACCCCTGTCTTTCCGGACCCGGGCGGGCTGCTGCCCTGGGGCATGAACAGCAACCACAACTACTGCTGCTGGCTGACCACCGGCCCGGACCCGGAGCAGTGGCCGGTGGCCGTGTTCTGCGACTTCGACGGCATCGACGACGGTGAGCTCGCCCGTTTCGACGGCGGCTTCGCTGAGTTCGTGGCGACCGTACTCACCGGCGCCTACGCCCATGAGGATGAGTTGCTGGTGCGCCCGGACCCGGAAGAGTGGGGATCTCAACCGGTCCGACCACTCTGGACACCCGCCTACGACTGGACCGGCAAGGACTGGGGCGCGGAGTGGGGCATCGCCTGGTACCGGCCCACCGGCTCGACGGAGATGCCCTGGACCAGGTAACGACGATCCGGGTAGACCACTGTGACCGTGCCGAGGCTGCCTCAACTCGTGCGCGACAAGAGGAACGACCCCACCCGTGAGCTGGATGGTCAAGCGGCCAGGACGAGAGCGAGGGCGGAGTAGGAGCAGGCGGTCGCCTCGTCGAGCGCTACTGCAACGACCTCAAGGACCCTCGTCCCCGCACGAGCGGGGGTCAACCGTCCGTGATCGGCCGGCTGGTCTGGCACACCGGGGTCTCCCCGCGCTGCGGGAAGTGTTCTTCGCCGCCCGGCACCAGAGGTGCTGGGTCCACAAGGCCCGGAATGTGACGAACGCCTTGCCGAAGTCCGCACAGCCTGGCGTGACGAAGGCAATGCAGGAGATCTACAACGCCGAGGACCGCGCGCACGCCGAGAAGGCGATCGAGGCGTTCGCGAAGACCTACGGCGCCAAGTGGCCCAAGGCCGTCGCGAAAATCGCCGACGACCGGGACGAGTTGCTGGCGTTCTACGACTTCCCAGCCGAGCCCTGGATCCACCTGCGGACCACGAACCCGATCGAGTCGACGTTCTCCACGGTCAAGCTGCGGACCAAGGTCACCCGTGGAGCCGGCAGCCCGGCCTCCGCACTCGCGATGGTGTTCAAGCTGGTCGAGTCCGCACAGGTCCGCTGGCGCGCGATCACCGGCGCCCACCTCGTCGCCCTCGTCCGCTCAGGCGCACGGTTCGAGAACGGCGTCATGGTCGAGCGCGAGGAGACCGCCGCCGCCTGACCACGTCGCATCGGTCATCGAGAACCCTCGACGATTGTCCTCACGGAGGCGGCACGTGACCGGGTGGAAGCTCGCCACGCTCGGGGCACCAGAGTTCTCCGCCCGGCATGTCCTGGCGAGCCTCTATGAAGTACTCAAGCTCGCGGTCGAGCTGGACCCCCGGCACAAGATCAGCGATCGTTGGCAGGACTGCATCTGGAACAGGGTAGACGTTGTACATCCACACGTCGTCTCCTCGGTCAAAACCTCCGCGGACCTGAACGATGTCCTCTCGGCCCAGTACGGCGACCACGACCCGCTCGAAGTCGCCGCGCCAGACCACAAGGTCCCATGCGACGTTCTTTCCCTCATGGAATGGATACGGCCGCGCGCTCAAAGTTGTCCCCCTCGGGTCGAGTCACCCCAACGTGCCCAGCTCCGTCTATGGTCCGATCACTGCCCCGTGATCCACAAGCCTTGACGATTGCTCCGGCCGAGCTCTGATCTACGCCCCGCTGGAAGCCCCCTGCCGTCCTCGCCCGACTGATTCCCGAGGACTACTGGGGCCGGCCAGCGCGTGTACTGCGCCTCTGGCGGTTTCAGTTGCTCCCGGCGACCGAAAGCACGCGCGGCCCGGAGCAGTAGAGGTCACTGGGAGGAAGCTGAGTCGATCACGGCACCGCCCTCGGTCGTGGCAACCCCTAATCTCAGAACAGGGGGAGCTGGCCGCGACCGACTTGTTGGCCAGCGGCCGTCGCTGGGACGCGGCGCTACCTGAGCGGGCACTCCAGCGCCCGGGCCGCAGGATGGTCCGCTCGGGTACGGGGGTCAACGAGCCGCCAGCCTGGTGGCCAAGTACCGCGAGAACTCCGGCCATACTGTCAGCAGAGCCACGTACAAGCTCTGGCCCGGACGTCACTCTTCCGGGGCCGATAGCCGGCCGCTCTTGGACCGTTACGGCCGAAAACGGCGGCAGTGAGTCTCGACGGTCACGAAAGGCAGCGCCGGAACGTCACCGCATGCTCGCCGACCAACATGGGCTGCTCTCCGGGCAAAAGCTCGACGGACCTCAGCAGGTATGCGGCGTACCGCGCCACCAGCGGCGCGAGGCCGAGGCAGCCAGCACCGCGCCCACGGTATTGACCAGCACGTCGTCCACCGAGGACACCCGGTCCAGCTGGAGCACGTACTGCAGGACCTCGATCGCCGTCGAGCAGGCTGCCGCGAGCGCCGCGACCCGCCGCGGCGAGGCCAGCGCCGCGAACCGTACCGGGCCGAAGAATCCCAGCGCCGCGAAGACCAGCAGGTTCCCGCCGACCTGGACGATCGCGGACCCCGGACCGGCCTCGACGGTCGCGATCAGGTCCCGCAGCGGCACCAGGCTCACCTGTGTTGGGGCGTTCGGGCCGGCCTGGTCGCCCGGCAGCATGGTCATCCACACCCACGGCAGCGTCCCGTGGACGATGCAGACCTCCGCCAGCGAGGCACGTCGTGCCCACGCCGGCGCGGTGCCGGCGGCCGTGCGACGGCGGGTCAGCAGCCACGTCGCCAGCGCCGCCAGGGGCAGCGCGAGCACGGTGAGGAAGACGATCCCGTTGATCGTGTCGAAGTAGGAGTGCAGCTGGTTGCCGTGGTGGCGGAGCGGCCGCTGCACGTAGAAGCCGACCAATGCCGCAGCGAGCAGCGCCAGGCCGCCGAACAGGGTCCGGCGCGTGCGACGGACTTGCGGTGTCGGCAGCGATGCGGTGTGGTCCATGGGCACCATTCAAACGGCTGCGGTAGAGCGGCGGTGCATGCCCCCAGCGCCCCGGTTCGGCGTATGGCGACGGCTGAGTTTGAGCCGTCTACCGTCCCGGTCGGCTCGGCCGAAGGGGGCATCTGGGACCTTGGGCCTGGTGCGGGGGCGTCAGGTGTCGGAGTAGCTGAGGTCCCCGACGGTCCAGGCGCTGATGTCTTCGATGGCGATGCGGTACATGCCGCCGGTGTGGGGCAGTCCGAAGTCGCCCTGCAGGATCTTCGCCCGGTGCAGGTGGAGGTGGGTGGGCCGCGCGGGCGTTCCTTCGGCGCGCAGGGTGAAGAGAGCGGCGAAGGGCTTCAGGTGGTCCGAGGCCTGGAGGACCTCCGCCACCCGTTCCCACCACAGGGCCACCGGGGCGAGCCGGCCGGTGATCACCGCGCCGGGGACGACCACGGTCAGGGACATCTGGTTGCTGTGCTCGGACTCGACCATCGCGGCGATGTCGACGAGCAGCCCGTCTGCGTTCGACATGGCACCAAAGGCTAGAACACGTCGACGTCCGGGTGCCGCCCGGGGCGGTGAGTGTGATGAGTGCGGGTGCTTCGCCGGTCTGAGCGGCCGGACTCCGGCGGGTGCCCGTGGCAACGGGCTCTGCCCTCGGTCAGGTGTCGGCGGCGGCTTGCCGGCCGGGCCGGGAGCGGCGGAGTCGTTCGTTGATGCGCAGGGCTTCCTCGATCGGTCTTCGAGGATGACGATGCGGCAGGCGGCGTCGATGGCGGTGCCCTGGTCGACGAGGTCGCGGGCGCGAATCGCAATAGCAGTTAGCAGCGGGAGTAGCGACGGTGGCCGCCCTCGGAGCGCAGCGGGGTGATGAGGCCGACTTCGCCCGGGGAGCGCAGGAAGCCGGGTGTGGTGCCGGTCATCTCGGCGGCGCGGCCCATGGTGTGGGCGGGGTAGTCGTCATCGTCAAGGTTGTCGGGGGTGTGGGGCTTGTCGGTCGTCGTAGTCACTGCACCTGTCTTGGTTCCTGGGGAACGCATCGAGGGGCCCCGGTGCCATGGCGGCTCCGGGGCCCCGAAGGGCGTCAGGCCGGCGGGGGCGGGACGGCGACCGGGGAGGAGGCACCGGGGAGGAGGAGGCGGGGCGTGCCGGTGCCGTCGGCGGGGGTGGCCCAGACGTCGGTGGCCTTGCCCGCCCGGGCCGGGAGGGCGTAGGCGAGGGTGGTGTCGTCGAGCCAGGCGGCCTGGTCGTCGACGCTGCGGGTCTCGGCCAGCGGGTGTTCGTGGAGGTCGGCCAGGTCGAGGACGTGGAGGCGCCAGGGCGCGGCGGGATCGGCGGAGACCTTCTTCTTGAAGGCGATCCGGGTACCGTCCGGGGAGAGCGAGGGGCATTCCACGTTCTCCCGCAGGGTGCGGGCCGACCAGGCCTTGAGGTCGCCCTCGACCAGGTGGGTGCGGCCGGCGGTGGAGACGGTGGCGTAGAAGCGGTTGTCGTCGGCGGCGAAGTTGACGCCCCAGTAGTTGACGTCGGCGGCGTGGTAGCGGGTGCCACCGATCGTCAGCGGGATCTCCTCGACGGACTTGATCAGGTAGCCGGTGCGCAGGTCGAGGATCGACGTGCGGGTGGAGAAGCGGTCCGCCGCGTAGGAGTCGCCGACGGCGAAGGTGGTCCAGGAGAGCACCTGGCCGGAGGGCGAGACCCGGGCCCGGTTGGGGATCCCGGGGACGATCACCGACCGGAGTTCGGTGAACCGCCGGTCGTAGACCACCGCCTGGGTCCGGGCAGGGGTGCCCGGCAGGGCGCGCAGGCACAGGGCGCGGTCGTTCGCGGCGTAGAAGCGGGCGCAGGACGGGCCGCCGGGCTCGCCGCCCGGGCTGCGGGCGACGCGGCCGGTGGCGTTGTCGCGGTAGTAGAGACCGGGCTGATCGAGCGTGAACGAGTCGTCCGCGGCGACGAGTTGCGGTCCGCCGTCGCGTTGGCGGGCGTGCACCACGTAGCCGAGGGAGCCGCCCAGGAGGACGAGGGCGGCGAGGACCAGCAGGACCGTTCGCGACTTCATCGGCGCGCCTTCCTTCCCGGGAGGATCCGCCAGGCGGCGGTGAGTGCGGTGGCCAGGGCGAGGGTGGCCGCGACGAGGGCCGGGCGCGGCCCCCACCACGTCCAGGCCGCGCCGAACCCGGCCGCGCCGACCAGGCGGGCCAGGGCCTGTCCGGTCTGCAGGACGGCGAGGCCGCTCGCGCGTCCGGCGGCCGGGAGCGCGGGCGCCGCCAGCGCCATCAGCACGCCGTCGGTGGCGGCGTAGAAGACGCCGAGGAGGACCAGGACCAGCACGGCGGTCGGCAGGCTCGACGGGGCCAGGAGCGTCAGGTAGGCGGCGAGCAGCGCGCCGTGGCCGAGGAGGAACGGGATCCGCCGTCCGGCGCGGTCCGCGATCCGCCCGGCGGGGACGGCGAGCAGCAGGTAGCAGGCCGCCGCGCCGAGTGGCAGCAGGGGGAAGAGCGCGGCCGACAGGTCGAGGCCGCGTTGGAGCAGGAGGTAGAGGAAGGAGTCGCCGACGGTCGCGGTGCCCAGCAGCGCGGCGGCCGCGACCACCCGTCGGAAGGCGGGGTCGGCAGTCGACCGGGCGGCCGTGCCGGTCGGGCCGGGTGCGGCGTTCGGTCCCGCGGCCGGGAGCGCGGACGGGACCGGGCGGGTCGATGCGGCCCGCGGCGGCGGTGCCGACGGGTCGGCCGGGACGAAGAGGCCCAGCACCACGACACCGAGCAAGCCGGTGGCGAAGCTGACCACGAACACCGCGTCGTACGCGTCCGCGGTCGCCCACAGCACCACGAAGGCGACCAGCGGGCCGAGCAGCGCCCCGGTCGTGTCCATCGCCCGGTGCACGCCGAACGCCCGGCCGAGGGTCTCCGGCGGTGCGCTGAGCGTGATCATCGCGTCCCGGGGTGCGGTGCGTACGCCCTTGCCGAGCCGGTCCGCGGCCAGCGCGGCGGCGATGCCGCCGGCGGCCCCGCCGGCCATCAGCAGGCCCAGCCGGGAGAGTGCCGACAGCAGGTATCCGGCCCCGGCGACGGTCCGGTGCCGGCCGGAGCCGCGATCGGCGAGCCGCCCGCCGAGGAGCCGGACCAGTGCCGTGGCTCCGTTGAACAGTCCGTCGAGGAAGCCGAACTGGAGGGGTGAGAGGCCGAGACCCAGGACCAGGTAGAGCGGCAGCACGGCGGTGACCATCTCCGAGGAGACGTCCGTGACCAGGCTGACCGCGCCGAGCGCGACGACCGTGCCCGGGACGCGGGGGGCCCCCCCCCCCCCGGGGGGGGGGGGGGGGGGGGGGGGGGGCGCGGGGGGGGGGGGGGGCCGGGGGGGGGGGGGGGGGGGGGCAACGGGGGGGGGGGTGATCGGAGAAGA
>NZ_JBIWNL010000035.1:28752-51851 GCF_044767225.1 Kitasatospora sp. NPDC101447 | reverse complement strand
CGTCCCCCCCCCCCCCCCCCCCCCCCCCCCCCCCCCCCCCCGCCCCCCCCCCCCCCCCGCCCCCCCCCCCCCCCCCCCCCCCGGGGGGGGCGCCCCCCCCCGCGTCCGGACGACGGCCCGTGGTGGCCAGGTACATCATCAGTGGCAGCTGTAGGTCGGGCTGGTGTCCTTGGCCTTGCCGTCCGTCCCGACGAAGCTCCAGCCGTACCCGGAGTCGGTGAGGTCCAGCTTCAGCACGCCGTAGTCGCCGCTGATCCGCTTCTGGCTGTTCGGCTGGACCTGCTCGATCGGGTACGGCTCGGCGCCGCCCATCCCGCCGACGATCTCGACGATCCCGTCGGCGGTGGCCTTCCCGTCAGGGTCCTGCGGGGCGAACCGCTCGTAGTGGTGGTCGTGCCCGTTGAGCACCAGGTCCGCCCGGGCGTCGTAGAGGATCCGCCACACCGGCCGGGAGACCGGGTCGTTGCCGTGCCCGCCGGAGGAGTACAGCGGGTGGTGCCAGTAGGCGGCGACGCACTTGCGGGTGTTGGCCGCGAGGTCGGCCTTGAGCCAGTCGATCTGGGCGCTCTGGTCGAAGGCGTTGGAGTCGAGGGCGACGAAGTGCCAGTTCCCCTCGTCGAAGCTGTACCAGCTCGTGCCCTGCGGGTAGGCGATGCTGCCGAAGTACGCCTTGTACCCGGAGAGCGAGCCGGCCGGGTCGTAGGTCTCGTGGTTGCCGGGGACGGGGTGGGTCTTCGCCTTGAACGCGCCCCAGCTCTTGTCGTAGTAGGCGCGGAAGTCCGACAGCCGGGCGTCGTCGTACTGGTTGTCACCCATCGTCAGATAGAACTTCGGGTCGATCTTCCGGGCGAGGGCGGCGGTCTTCGGGTGCGCGCAGGCGCTGTCCGAGGCGGTGCACTGCGCCGCGATGTCACCGGCCGCGACGACGGTGAACGCCCCGCCCGGGGCGGTCGCGGTCGGCGACGGCGTGGCGGTCGGCGACGGCGTGGCGGTCGGCGAGGGTGTGGCGGTCGGCGAGGGCGTGGTGTCCGTGACCCCGTAGACCTCCATCTCGAACAGCGAGTACCCGTAGGACGTGCCGCGGGCCGTGCCGTACATCCGGACGTACCGGCCCTTGCCGGTCAGCCCGGTCCAGTCGTCCGTGCCGCCGTTGCCGGCCTTCTCCTCGGCGACGGTGATCCAGGTCGCCCCGTCCGCCGACACCTCCAGCCGGTACGCCTTCGCGTACGCGGCCTCCCAGGAGAGCTTGATCCGCGAGACGGTGGCGTTCACCCCGAGGTCGACCCGCAGCCACTGCGGGTCCTTCCCCTCCGCGCTCGCCCACCGGGTACCGGTGTTCCCGTCGAACGCCTTGCCCGCCGTGTAGGACGAGCTCTCCGTGGACGAGGCCGTGGCGGCCTTGCCCTGCGAGAGCAGCGGATCGGCCGCCGCTCCCGCCCGCCCGGACAAGCCGAGCAACACTCCGCCGACCAGCACGAGCACCGCGGCGAACACTCCGATGTGAACAGGCCTTACCGAGACTTGGGGACGCATCCCTGAACTCCCTGACCTCGAACGACGGCGAGAGCTGGACTCCGGCGGGGCCCGCACGCGATCCCCGCCGGTCGAGCGGTGGTTCCCTCACCACTGCGGCGGCCGGGTCAGAGCTCTCGCTGAGCGCGTCACGCCCCGGTCGAGGGGGCGCCGCGCCGAGCCGCCGCCGAGAGCCTAGTGAAAAGTAAAGTTTCCTGACAATAGTCCGGGCATGCCGAAATCCCGCGGATCGACGGGCACCGGCCTACGGGCGCCCCGGGGCGACCACCCGAAAAATACCCCCTGGGGCATTTTGGGACAGAAGCACGACGCGCGGACCGCGCACCAGGAACGGAGCACGACACGGACTCACGACCGAGGACGCGCAGGAGCCCATGCCCGGGCCCGACGCCCCACAGCGTGCCGTGGCCCGGATCCTGGTGGCGGGCGTCAAACCGTTTGCAAGGATCCGCCAAGAGCGCCAGGAAAGGCTGGTCGGGTTCCGCGCGGCCGCCCGGACGCGGCCCGCGACCCGGGCCGTCGAGCGGCCGTGGCGGGAGCCCGGTCACCGGGCACCGACACATCCCACACTCTCGTACGGAGATCCCTATGCGGCAGCGTCCGAAACTCGTCCTGGTCGGCCAGTTCTCCGCTCTTCCCTGGGTGTTCGAAGGCGCGGAGCGCGCCGGTGTCGATCTGATCCTGGCGCCCCGGGGCGACGACGACCCCGAGCGGGCCCGCAAGGCCCCCGGGGTGGTCGAACTCCTGCCGCTGGACGTCGACGGGGATCCCGACGCGGCGGTGGCCGCGCTGGCGGAGCGGTTCGCCCGCCAGCCGTTCGACGGGATCATGGCGGGCAACGAGAAGGTCGTCCCCTTCGTCGCCCGGGCCGCGCGGGTGCTCGGGCTGACCGGCCTGACCGAGGAGGCCGCGGCGGTCGTCCGGGACAAGCGCAGCATGCGCCGGCTGCTCGCCGCCGCCGGTCTGGCCGTGCCCGGGTTCGTCGCCGTCGGCCACCCGGACGACTGGGCGGACGCGGCGGGCCTGCGCTTCCCGGTCGTGGTCAAGCCGGCCGACGGCTACTCCAGCCTGGGCGTGATCCGGGTCGACTCCGCCGGGGAGCTGGAGCGGGCGGTGCGCACCACCTGGGCGCTGTGCGACACCCACCTGGGGTACGACGACGCGGCGGCCGACGGCACCGGGGTGCTGGTCGAGGAGTACCTGGACGGCCCCGAGATCTCCGCCGAGTCGCTGGTGCACAACGGCCGGGTCCGGGTCTGTGCCGTCAGCTACAAGGGGGAGCTGAACGGCCCGTACTTCGAGGAGACCACGCTTCGGGCGCCCGCCCGGCTCCCGGCGGACGTCCTGGCGGCCGTCGAGCGGGAGGTGGTCGGTGCGCACCACGCCTTCGGCGTCACCGAGGGCACCACCCACACCGAGCTGCGTCTGGTCTCGGGCACCCGGCCGGTACTGCTGGAGATGGGGGCGCGGATCGGCGGCGGCGGGTTCATGCACCACCTGGTGCACGTCAGCAGCGGGATCGACCTCGCCGCGGAGGCGGTCCGCATCCACCTCGGCCGGGAGCCCGAGTGCTGGAGCACCGAGCCGGTGGGCACCGGGCACGCGGCGGCATACCTGGTGCCGGTGGGCGGCGGCGGCCGGATCGCCCGGGTGCACGGGCTGGACGAGGTGCGCGAGGAGCCGTGCGTGGACCACGTGGTGCGGACGGTCGGCCCCGGCGCGCTGCTGCGGCCGTACCCGGACTGGTCCGGGTACCCGGCGATCGTGCTGTCGCACCACGCGTCGGACGCCGCGGCGGTGGAGTTCCGCGACCACCTGGCACGGACCCTCAGGGTCGAGTACGACGGGCGGAGCTGAGGTGCCGCTCCGGTCGGCCGGGGCACCGGGGAGGCTGCCGGGGCCGTTCTGGTGGCTCTGGGGCGGAACGCTGGTCACCTCGGCGGGCGGCTTCGTGGTGCCGTTCATGGCGATCTACCTCACCACGGTGCGCGGCTACTCGGTCTTCTTCACCGGCCTGACCCTGACCACGTTCGGGGTGGGCAGCGGGATCGCCTCGCTGTTCGGCGGCATCCTGGCGGACCGGGTGGGGCGGCGGACGGTGCTGCTGGCGAGCGAGGTCCTCACCGTCGCGGGCATGGTGGGGCTGGGCCTGGCCCACAGCCGGGTGCCGGTCCTGCTGTTCACCCTCACGGTGGGGGTCGGCCTGAACGCCACCCGCCCGGCCCGCGCGGCGGCCGTCGCCGACCTGGTGGGCCCGGAGGACCTGCCGCGGGCGTACTCGCTGATCTACTGGGCCACCAACCTGGGCTTCTCGGTGGCCGCCGTGACGGCCGGGCTCGCCGCCTCCCACGGATTCCTGCTGCTGTTCCTGGTCAACGCGGTGGCCAATCTGCTCGCCGGCGTCATGGTGTACCTGCGGGTGCCGGAGACCCGCCCGCCGCCGGAGAGCGCGGGGGTGACGGACGCGGCCGGTGCGCAGCGCCCGCCGCACCGCGCGCCGGGCTTCCCGGTCCTGCTGGGTTCGGTACTGATGCTCGGCCTGATGTTCCAACAGCCCTTGGTGGCACTGCCGTTGACGATGACGGCGGACGGTCTCTCGGCCGCCGACTACGGCGCGGCGATGATGATGAACGGTCTCGTCATCGCGGTGCTCCAGCTCCCGCTGACCCGGCTGGCCGGGCGGCTCCGGCCGGAACACGCGCTGGCTGTGGCGACCCTGGTGACCGGTCTCGGCATGGGCCTGACGGCCGTCGTGCACGGCACCGTCGGGTACGGGGCGACCGTCGTGCTGTGGAGTCTCGGCGAGATCGTCGTCTGGCCGACGTGCATGGCGCTGGTGGCCGCACTGTCGCCCCCCGACCGGCAGGGCGGCTACCAGGGCTGGTTCCTGTCGGTCTGGAGCGTGTCGGTGGCCCTGGCCCCGGTGCTCAGCGCGCGGGTGATCGAGGCGTCCGGCACCACGGCGGTGTGGGGCGCCTGCCTGTGCCTGGCCGTGGTCTGCGCGGGCTGCCACCTGCTGCTGGCCCGGCTGCGCGGGGAGCGCCGGGCCGAGGCCGTCCCCGGCGAGAGGGCAAGCGTCACGCACTCCTGATCCGGCTCCGGCCGCCGCCCCGACCGGTTGCGGGGCCGCGCTTCCGACGGCCTGTCGGCTCCTCCCGTGGACGACCGCGCGGGGGGAGCCGACGCACGCCCACCCGCCGTCACCTTCCGTAGTCGTCCGGAGGGGAACCTCCCGGTCCGACGGCGGGTTTCACCGTCGCCCGATCCGGGGTAGCCTGCCAGCATTCATGATTCACATGACAGTGACATGACCAGCAAAGCGCTGTGCCGTTGCCTCGGACGCAGACGGATCGCGGCTGGTCACACCAAGGGAGGCTCCGCCATCACCACTCCACGCCGTCCGCGCAGCGCCCCGTCCAGACGCCCGGCCTGATTGCGCCCGAGACACACCCGTCGACGGTTCCCGCGCCCTCCCCAGCTCCCCCCAGCACCGCCGAACCGGCAACCGTCGGTGACGGCAGGGAACGGCGACCCCACGGAACCGGCGACTCCCCCGAGGCCCCGCCGTCGATGCCCCCGGACGGCCGGCGCCGCAACATCCCCGGCCATGTTCGGACATGACCCGAATCACGCCGTGCCCCGGCTCACCCCGGCGGTCACGGCGGGTGCACCAGCTGTCTTGCCTGACGGGATGTGATGAGATGAGCCGAGTCGACAACGCCGCTTCCGATCTCGTGTTACGGAGCCCCGCACCGATCAGGGTGCTGGGACAGATGTCCGTGCTGGCCGGCCGACGGGCACTCGACCTGGGCCCGCCGCGTCAACGGGCCCTGCTGGCCCTACTGTTGATCAACGCGGGCCGGGTGGTGTCGGTCTCCGGGATCGTCAGCGCCATCTGGGGCTCCTCACCGCCGCAGGCCGTCGTCGGCACCCTCCAGTCGTACGTCTCCCGGCTTCGCAAGGCGATCGACGGCCACTCGCCCGTCCCCTCCAAGGACAGGCTGCTGGCCCTGCGGTACCAGGCCCCCGGCTACGTCCTGGAGGTCGACCGGGACTGCATCGACGCCAGCCGGTTCCAGTCCGCCGTCGAGGCCGGGCGCGCGCAGTTCGCCCATGGGGACCTGGCCGCGGCCCGCGGCACCGTCGACGAGGCGCTCGGCCTCTGGCACGGCACCCCGTACGGGGAACTGGCCGCCTACGACTTCGCCCAACTGGAGTCCGCCCGGCTCGAACAGCTGCGCCTGGTCGGCCTGCAGACCTGGGCCGACGCCAGCCTCGGCCTGGCCCGGTACGACGAGGTGGTGCGCGAACTCGACGACGAGGTCCGGCGCAACCCGATGCTGGAACGGCTGGGCTGCCAGCTCATGCTGGCGCAGTACCACTGCGGCCAGCCCGCCGAGGCACTGCTGACCTTCGAACGGATCCGGGCCCACCTCGCCGAGGAACTGGGCGCCGACACCAGCAAGGAACTCCAGGAGCTGCACGGCGCGATCCTGCGTCAGGACCTCGTGCACGCGGGCGGTCCGCCCGCCTCCCCGGCCGGCCTGCGCCCCCGCCTCACCCTGGTCGCCGACGTCGACGCGCTGCGCCCGCCCACCCCGGGCCCGGCGGTCCCGGGCCCCGCCCCGGCGCTCACCCCCGCCCCCGCCGCCGTGCCCCAACCGCCGCGCCCCGCACCGGCGTCGGCCCCCTCCCCCACCCCGGCGGCAGTCTCCCCGGCCGTCGCACCAGCCGCCCCGCCCGCCGGACGCCTGATCGGCCGCACCCGGGAACTGGCCACCCTGCGGGCACTCACCGCACCCGGACGCCGCGGCCGCACCGTCCTGGTGATCGGCGAACAGGGCGTCGGCAAGACCCGGCTGCTCCAGGAACTGGCCGGCGGACTGCCGGCCGCCGGACTGGACGCCGTGTGGGCGCACTGCGCCGCCGGCCCCGAACTCCCCGAGTACTGGCTGTGGACCCGGGTCGTCCGCAAGCTCCGCCGCACCAGGGCCGCCGAACTGGCCACCCTGCCCGAGCCCGTCCTGGACACCCTCGGCATGCTGCGCCCGGACCGCGCGCCGGGCCCCGCGGGCACCGAGGCGCCGCTCTCCCCCGCCCGGCACCTCGCCTTCCAGGACGCCGCCTGCCAGGCCCTGCTGACCGCCGCCCGCCGCCCGCTGGTGCTCTTCCTGGAGGACCTGCACCTCGCCGACACCGGCACCCTGGCCCTCCTCCAACTGCTCACCAAGGAGCTCGGCGACAGCGACCTGCTGGTGGTCGCGACCGTCCGGGAGCACCGGCTCGCCCAGCGCCCCGAACTCGGCGGAGCGGTCGCCGACCTGCTCCAGGAGGTCGCCGCCGAGTACCTGCACCTCGACGCGCTCTCGCTCGCCGAGACCAGGGCCCTGATCAACCGCACCGGGGGCGAGCCGCCCACCTGGGACCTGGTGTCGGCCGCCCACCGCGCCACCGGCGGCAACCCCTACCTGCTCACCAAGCTGCGGCCGACCGCCACCGCCGTGACCGGCCCCGCCGAACCGGCCGCCCCGCTCTCCTTCGACCTGCGGCTGGTGCTGGGCGCCCGCCTGGCCGAGTGCCCGGAGGGCGTCATCCGGGTACTGCAGACCTGCGCGGTGATCGGCCCGGCCGTGGACCGCCGGCTGCTCACCGACGTCCTCACCGGACTGGGCGAGCCACCGGGCCTGGTCCACGACGCGCTGCACAGCGGGCTGCTGCGCCCCGACCCGGTCGCCCCGCACGGCTTCCGGTTCGCGCAGGGGCTGGTGCGGGACATGCTGCTCGCCGACCTCGACCCGGTCCACCGCGCCCGGCTGCACCACCGGGTGGCGGTCGCGCTGGCCGACCGCGCCGTCGGCAGCGCCCGCACCGACTGCGCCGAGACCATCGGCTACCACTGCGGCCGGGCGGCGCAGGAACTCGACCTGCGCGAGGCGGTGCAGCCCCTGGTCGGCATGGGCGACCTCGCCGAGCGCCGGCGGCTGCACTCCGAGGCGCACGCCTGGCTGTCGCAGGCCATCGACGTACTGCGCGGCCAGCCCCGGAACCGGTCCGTCGCGGCCGAGCTGGAACTGCAGAAGCGGGTCGTGTGGCTGCTGTCGATGACCCTCGGCTACGGGTCCCCGGCGGTCACCGACGCCTGCACCCGGGTCGAGGTGCTGCAGAAGACCCTCGACAACAGCCGGCCCACCGCGCTGTTGGCCTCCCGGGTCATCATGCACCTGGCCGGCGGCGACCTGCCCCGGGTGTCCGGGATCGTCGCGCTGCTGGACGAGTCGGCCGAGCACGGCGGCGGGACCGAGGCCCGGACGGCCGCCTGCTACGGCAAGGGCGTGCTGTGGTTCACCGCCGACCGGCTGGAGGAGGCCGTCGCCGAACTGGAACGCGGGCTCCCGCTGGTCGACGCGCAGGGCGCGGAGGAGCGGCCGGACCGGTTCATGGGCCTGTCCCGCAGCGACCCCAGGATCAACTACCGCGTCCACCTGGCCGTCAGCCACGTCCTGCTCGGCGACACCGCCGCCGCCGAGCGCTACCGCGAGGAGCTGCTGCAGCTCTCCGAGTCGGACAGCTGCGACCGGCCGTGGGACCGCACCTTCGCCCTCTACGCCGACGCCCTGCTGGCCGTCCTCGACGGGGACGTGGAACGGGCCTGGCAGGCCTCCACCGCCGGGGTCGACCTCACCGTCCGCTGCCAGCTGGGCCACTGGCAGAACATGCTGTCCGTGCTGCTCGGCTGGGCCGAGGTGCGCCGCGGCCGACCCGGCGTCGGACTGCGGCGGATGCGCTGGGCCCTGGACACCGCGGCCCGCTCCGGCACGGTCTTCCGGCGGGCGCTGCACCTGGGGCTGCTCGCCGAGGCGGAGCAGCACGCCGGACAGCCGGACCTGGCCCGCGCGACGGCGCGGACCATGGCCGACGAGATCGAGCTGCGCGGCGAGCACGTGCTGCGGCGGCCGCAGTGGCCGTTCGCGGCCCTGCTCGCCGGGGCGGCGCGGTAGCCCGGGGCGGCGGCACGGCGGCGCTGCCGTGCCGCGGCCCCGGGCCCGGCCCGCCGACGGGTCAGCGCACGTGGCCGTCGGGGCCGACCCGCGAGAGCACCGAGCGCAGGCCGTCGACGAGCAGGTCCGCGTCCTGCCGGGTGAACACCAGCGGCGGGTTGATCACCAGCGCGTACGGGTTGGTCCGCAGGATGATGCCCGCCTGCTCGCGCAGCGCGTCCGCCACCTCGGTGGTGCCCTGCGGCAGCGGCCGCCGGGCCTCCTTGTCCGAGGTCAGCTCGACGGCCAGCATCAGCCCGACCCCGCGGACCTCCGCCACCACGGGCAGGTCCAGCAACCGCGTCAGCCCGTCCTTCAGGTGTGCGCCGACGGCGGCCGCGTTGGCTGCCAGCCCCTCGCGCTCGATGATGTCCAGGTTGGCCAGGGCGACCGCGCATGCGGTCGGGTGCCCGGTGTAGGTGTAGCCCACCGGAAAGCCCTGCTCGCCGGTCACGGTGTCGGCGACCTCGTCGGAGACCAGCACCGCCCCGTGCGGGAGGTACCCCGAGGTGAGGCCCTTGGCGGTGACCAGGATGTCGGGCACCACCCCGACGTGCTCGGCGGCGAACCAGTGCCCGGTGCGGCCGTACCCGGTGACCACCTCGTCCAGGATCAGCAGGATGCCGTAGGAGCGCAGCAGTTCCGCGACCCGCGGCCAGTAGTCGGCCGGCGGGACGACCGCGCCGATGCCGCCCATCACCGGCTCGCCGATCATCGCGGCGATCCGCTCCGGCCCGATCCGCTCGATCGACTCCCGCAGTTCGGCCAGGCAGAACTCGGTGACGTCGGCGCCGGAGAACAGCTCCCGGCGGTAGGGGTGCGGCGGCGTCAGGAAGTGCACGTCCGGCATGCTGGGGCCGAACCCGGTGTGGTAGACCGGGAATCCGGACACGCCGCCGCTGCCGTAGCCGATGCCGTGGTAGCCCATCGTGCGGGCCAGGATCCAGGTGCGCTGCGGCTCGCCGCGCCGGTGGTGGTGGAGGCGGGCCATCCGCAGCGCGATCTCGTTGCCCTCCGCGCCGCCGCTGGTGAAGTACGTCCGGCGCAGCCCTCCCGGGGCCAACCCGGCGAGCCGGGTGGCGAGTTCCACCGCCCGGTCGTTGGTCACGGTGCCCCAGGTGTGGAAGTACTCCAGCCGGGTCATCTGCTCGGCGGCGGCCCGGGCGAGCTCGGCGCGGCCGTGGCCCACCTGGGTCACGCCGAGGACGGCGGAGGCGTCCAGGTACTCGCGGCCGGCCGCGTCGGTGACCCGGCAGCCCGAGCCGGAGACCAGGACGGTGCGGTCGGTCCGGTGCGCCGGCAGCGTGGGGTGGATGAGCGTCGCGCGGTCCGCGGCCGCGAGCCCCGTGCCGGTCGCACCGGGGGCGGTGGCTGTTGCTGGGTTCAAGGCGAGCTCCTAAGGATCGGGTGAGGCCCGCCACCACGCTGTCAGCGACCCCTTGGCGTCCGCTGGACGTCCCGCTCCGCGCCGCCGCCCGGCCATTCCGGACCGGCGGAGGCGGCGCGTCAAACGATTCGCAAGAGCCGGGTGCCACCGTCGACCGCACCCTCCTCCGCTTCCAGCCGTGGCGTCGCCGCACGGCACGAAAGGACGACCCGTGAAGTCCATCCTCTTCTACCTGCCGACGGTCGGCAGCCACGACCAGGTGCTCAAGGGCATGTCCGGGGTGAACCGGCAGAACTACCGGAACATGCTCTGGCAGCTCACCGAGCAGGCCCGGGCGGCCGACGAACTCGGCTACTGGGGGCTCTCGTTCACCGAGCACCACTTCCACGTCGAGGGCTTCGAGGTGTCCAACAACCCGATCATGCTGGGCCTGTACCTGGCCATGCAGACCAAGGAGATCAGGGTCGGCCAGATGGCCAACGTGCTGCCCTTCCACAACCCCCTGCGGCTCGCCGAGGACCTGGCGATGCTCGACCACATGACCCGGGGCCGGACCTTCGTCGGGATCGCGCGCGGCTTCCAGAAGCGGTGGGCCGAGATCATGGGCCAGCCGTTCGGGGTCGGCGGGACGCTCTCCGACGCCGGCGCCAACGACCGGCGCAACCGGGCGCTGTTCGAGGAGCACTGGGAGATCCTCAAGAAGGCGTGGACCACCGAGACCTTCTCGCACAGCGGCGCCCAGTGGACGATCCCGCCCAAGGGCCTGGAGTTCCCCTACGACGCCGTCCGCAGCTTCGGCCGCGGCCTCGACGAGAACGGCGTGGTGCAGGAGGTCGGCATCGCCCCGAAGCCCTACCAGCACCCGCACCCGCCGGTGTTCCAGCCGTTCAGCTTCAGCGAGGACACCTTCCGGTTCTGTGCCCGCGAGGGCGTGGTGCCGATCCTGATGAACACCGACGACCGGATCGTGAGCCGGCTGATGGACCTCTACCGGGAGGAGGCCGCGGCCGCCGGGCACGGCGAGCTGCGGCGCGGCGAGCGGATCGGGGTGATGAAGGACGTGCTGGTGGCCAGGGACGCCGACGAGGCCCACCACTGGGCGGCCCGCGGCGGCGGCTTCGTCTTCGAGAACTGGTTCGGCCCGATGGGCTTCACCGAGAGCCTGCGCCGGGTCGGCGAGACCGGCCCGATCGGCGCGGACTACCGGACCCTGGTCGAGCGCGGCCTCGAATGGGTCGGCACCCCCGACGACATCAACCGCAAGATCGAGAAGCTGGTGACCCAGCACGACCCCGAGTACCTGCTGCAGTGCCAGTACTCCGGCCTGATCCCGCACGACGTGCAGATGCGCAGCCTGGAGCTCTGGGCGACGGAGATCGCGCCCAACTGGCTGTGAGACCGGCGGGGCGGCCCGGCACCCCGCCGCGGCACGGTCCCGTCCCGGCACGGCACGTCCCGGCACGTCCGGGTACGTCCGGGCACGTCACGTCCTGGCACGTCATGCACGACACCGACCGACCGTCCGGCCCCCGCGGGCCGCTCATCACGGAGGAGAAGCCGGTGGACCACCGCGTCTTCACACTGGACAGCCTCCCGCTGGCCGACGGGGGGACCCTGCCCTCGGCCGGGATCGCCTACGCCGTCCACGGGACGCTCGACGCCGACGGCCGCAACGCCGTCCTGTGCCCGTCCTACTTCGGCGGCGACCACACCGCGTACGACTGGCTGATCGGGGAGGGCAGGCCGCTGGACACCCGGCGGTACTGCGTCGTCACCGTCGGCCTGTTCGGCAACGGCGTCTCCAGCTCGCCGAGCAACCACCCGCTGGGGGCGGCCTTCCCCCGGATCAGCCCGCGGGACAACGTCGACGCCCAGTACCGGCTGCTCACCGAGGAGCTGGGGGTGACCGAACTGGCGCTGGTGACCGGCTGGTCGATGGGCGCGGCGCACGCCTACCAGTGGGCGGTGTCGTACCCGCGGATGGTCCGCCGGATCGCCCCGTTCTGCGGGTCCGCGGCGACCAGCGAGCACAACCGGGTCTTCCTGGCGGCGCTGGCCGCCGCGCTGCGCGCCGACGGGAGCGCGGACGGGAGCGCCGACGGGAGCGCGGACGGGGGCGCCGACGGAGGCGCCGACCGGGGCCGGCGGGCGGCGGGCCGGGTCTTCGCCGGGTGGGCGGCCTCGCACCCGTTCTGGGCCCAGGGCGGCTACCGCGAGCTGGGCTTCGCCTCCCGGGAGGAGTACCTCACCGGCTTCTGGGAGGAGTTCTTCGTCGCCGGGCCGTCCACCGAGGACCTGCTGACCATGATCGACACGTGGGCCCGGGCCGACGTCGGGGCGACGCCGGGCTTCGACGGCCGGACGGAGGCCGCACTGGGCTCGGTCACCGCCGAGGCGGTGCTCCTGCCGGGCGCCCGTGATCTGTGCTTCGCGGTGGAGGACGAGGCGAGGGCGGCCGCCCTGATGCCCCGGGCCGCCCTGCGGGTGATCCCGGGCGTGTGGGGCCACCTGGCCGGTGCGGGGGCGACGGCCGCCGACCGGGCGTTCATCGGCGAGGCGATCACCGCCCTGCTGGCGACGCAGCCCGCGGCCGTCTGAGGGCCGCCGGCCCCGTGCACCGCGGCGCCCCCGGGAGGCGGACCTCCCGGGGGCGCTGCCGTGGATGACGGACCGCCGGCGGCCCGGTCACGTCACTCACGTCACCGCAGGTGACGTCGCGCCGCGGGCCGGCCGGGGCGGATCAGGTCGAGTAGTCGGCGTTGAGCCGCACGTAGCCCTCGGTCAGGTCGCAGCCGTAGACGGTGAAGGCACCGGCGGCGATGCCGAGGTCGATCCCGATGACCACCTCGGGGCCCTGCATCTGCTTGGCGACGGCGGCGCGCAGCTCGCCCTCCCCCTCGGCGCCGCGCCCGCTCGGCGGGTAGACCTCGACGTCGCCGAAGCGGATGGTGACCTTCTCCTGGTCGACGTCCGTGTCGTCGGAGCACTTGCCGATCGCCATCGCGACCCGGCCCCAGTTCGGGTCGCCGCCGTGCACGGCGGTCTTCACCAGCGGCGAGTTGACCACGGCCTTGCCGATCCGCTTGGCCTGTGCGGTGTCCCGCGCGCCCGAGACCTGGACCTCGATGAGCTTGCCGGCGCCCTCGCCGTCGCTCGCGATGTCCTTGACCAGGGCGAGCGCCACGTCGTACAGCGCCTGTTCGAAGGCGGCCGGGTCGACGGCGCCGGCCAGGCCGTTGGCGAACAGCGCGGCGGTGTCGCTGGTGGAGGTGTCGGTGTCGATGCTGACCGCGTTGAACGTCCGGTCCATCACCCGGCGGAAGATCCGGTCCTGCTCCTCGGGGTCGAGCAGCGCGTCGGTGGCGAAGAAGGTCAGCAGGGTGGCCATGTCGGGCTCGATCATCCCGACGCCCTTGGCGATGCCGATCACCACGGCGTCGCCGACCCGGGCGCGGGCGGTCTTGGGCCGGGTGTCGGTGGTCATGATGGACCGCGCGGCGCGGTCGAAGCCACCCTCGGGCAGCGGGCCGGTCATCGTCCCGATGTGGTCGAGGATCCCGGCCATCGGGTACTGACGGCCGATCACACCGGTGGAGGCGATCAGCAGTTCGTCCTCGGCGAGGCCGAGCGCCCGCGCCGTGGCGGCGCGGACCTCGCGGGCGTTCGCCTCGCCCTGGGCGCCGGTGGCGACGTTCGCGTTGCGGGCCAGCACGACGACGCCCCGGGCGCTGCGGTCCGCGGCGGCGGCCCGGCTGAGGGTGACGCTGGGGCCGGCGAAGCGGGAACGGGTGAAGACCGCGCTGACCACGGCCGGTCGGGTCGAGACCAGGACGGTGAAGTCGTCCCGCCCGTCGTCACCCAGTCCGACCGGCGCGGTGTGCACCGCGAACCCCCGTGGCTCGTCCGCTGCGATTTCGGTCATGGTCCATCGTCTCCCGAGAGGCCAGGTGCACCGGCGTGCCGACACGCCGGTGCGGTGTCCGGTCGATCCCATCATGTGCGGTCTGTCAGGTCGAGTCGGCGCGGTGCCGACCGGCGATGCCCGGCCAACTCGTCCGCGCCGGGCGGGCGTACGGCCGAAGGGCCCGCAGGCGGCCGACGACGGTCGGTCCTGCGGGCCCTCCGGGCCGAACGGCTGGTCGGGGGCGCGGCGGGTCAGGGGCGCGGGGTGAAGTCGACGACGTCACCGGCCCGTTCGCCGCCCGACAGGGCGCCGCCGCGGTCGGTGCGGATGTAGACCCGGTGCAGCCAGCGGTCCTTGCCGTCCCAGCGCGGGGTGAACGGCGTCCGGGCGTGGGTGGTCCGGAAGTTGTCGATGACCAGGACGTCCCCGGGGACGAGGTGCACCGCCTCCGTGACCTCGTCCAGCGCCTTGGAGAGCGCGGCGACGGCCTCGACGTCCCGGGGGTCCTCGGGCGCGAGCAGTTCGCGGTCGTAGCCGAGGAACGGGTCGGCCGGGTCCCCGTACAGCGGGCGGACGTTGGCGATCGCGCCCGGGTCCTCCACGCCGCCGCGGAAGGACACGTCCACGCAGCAGGGCACCGGCCGGTCGTACAGGTGGGCGCGGAACCGGGCGGGAACCAGCGGCAGCGCGTTGCGGATCGAGCCGACCAGGGTGGCGGCCTTGCGCTCGTGGTCGGCCCGGGAGCAGGCGAGCATCACGTAGTCGGGCTGCTGCACGTGGTACGCCATCTCGGTGTGGAACTCCAGCAGCGTCTCGGAGGTCTCCGAGGACAGGTGGTGGGCGCCGGGCGACGGGTACACGTCGTGGTAGACGGTGGCGGAGCGCAGCTCCCGGTAGCCGGTGTGCAGGCCGAGCCGGCGCCCGACGATGCCGAGCATGGCCTCCATGAGCAGCAGGGGGCGGTCCGCGGGCGCGGGGGTGCTGCTCGGGGTGGCGGGCAGCGCGTCGTCGGCGTCCACGGGCAGGCCGCGCAGCAGGAGGTAGCCGTCGGTGCTGCCGCGGCTGTTGAAGTCGTCCAGTGCCGCGGCCAGGCCGGCGGGGAGGTCGGCGGCCGCGGCGTGCGCGGTGTCGAGGAAGGCGGGCAGGTCCGCGCGCGGGATCCGCGGCAGCCGGGCGGCGAGCGTCCGCAGGGCGGCCGCGTGCTCGGAGCAGTCCAGGACGGTCACGGGGTGGTCCTCTCTCGGGTGTGGGCGCGGGCGTACTGGTACAGGAGTTCCGCGCCGATTTCGGTGGCCAGGACGGAGGTGATGCCGCCGTGGTCGTAGAGCGGGGAGACCTCCATGACGTCGAAGCCGACGGGTGAGAGGTCGCCGATCCCGCGCAGCAGCGCCAGCACCTCGCGGGAGGTCGGGCCGCCCGGGGCGGGGGTGCCGGTGCCGGGGGCGAAGGCCGGGTCGACCACGTCGACGTCGACGGAGACGTACAGGGGCGCGTCGCCGACGAGTTCGCGTACCAGGCGGGCGGTCGCGGCGGGGCCGCGTTCGCAGAAGTCGTCGGAGGTGACGATCCGCACGCCGTGGCCGCGGGCGTAGTCCAGCGAGTCGGGCTGCGGGTTGTGGCCCCGGATCCCGATCTGGACCATGCGCTGCGGGTCGACGAGCTTCTCCTCGATGGCGTGCCGGAACGGCGTGCCGTGGTGGTACTCGCCGCCGTAGAACGCCGGGTTGGTGTCCGAGTGCGCGTCCAGGTGCAGGACGGCGACCGGCCCGTGCTTGGCGGCGACGGCGCGCAGTGCGGCGAGCGTCAGCGAGTGGTCGCCGCCGAGCATCAGGAAGGCGCCGTTGTCGTCCAGCAGTTCGGTCAGCCGCAGCTGGGCGTGCTCCATGGCGATGTGCATGTTGAACGGGGTGAGGTCGATGTCCCCCGCGTCCACGCAGCTGATCAGGTCGAAGGTGCCGGGCCCGCGGTCGATGCCGACGCCGTGGATGAGCCCGGACTCGTTGCGGATCGCGCGGGGCCCGAAGCGGGCACCGGGGCGGTAGCTGGTGCCGCCGTCGTACGGTGCGCCGATGACCACGACGTCCCGGCCGTGCGGGTCGGGGTCGTGCGGCAGGCGCATGAAGGTGGGGATCTGCGCGTACCGGGGGGAGACCTTGATGTCGATGCGCTCCACGCGGTTCTCGCTCCTCTCTGTCGTGCTGCTGCGGTCGGTCGTGCTGATGCGGTCGGCGCCGGGGGTGCCGCTGGTGCGTCCGGTGGCCCGGCCGGGCCTGCGGCGGGCGGGCGTCACGGGTGGGCCGGCAGTGCGTCGTGCTCCAGGGCGTCGGCGACCAGCTGCACCACGTCGGCGGTGGCCACCTCGTCGGGGTGCCGGCCGTCGACGACGACCCGGTCGAACAGGTGCTGGACGACGAGCTCCTTGGCCCGGTGCACCCGGTCCCCGGGCACCCCGGCGTCGGTCAGCAGCCGGCTGAACGAGCTGGTGGTGCCCGAGCCCTCGTGCACGCCGAGCTTGGGGCGGGTGACGGTCTCGTGCGGGAGCAGGTCCGTCATGGCCTCGCGCAGCACCCACTTGTCCCGGCCGTGGCGCCGCTTGAGCCCGGACTCCAGCGACACCAGCAGGTCCAGCACCTCGCGGTCCCAGAACGGGTGGGTCGACCAGTGCCCGGCGATCCCGGACAGCACCGGCGTCATCTCGTTCAGGCCGTCGAAGGTGGCCATGTCGTGGGCGAGGGCGGTGTCCAGGGCCGGGAGCCGGTTCTCCCGGTGCATGCCGCCGAGCGGGATGTCGGCGCCGTAGCCGGTGAGGATGCGCCGCCCGGGGCCCTCCAGGCGCAGGTACAGGGCGGTCAGCGGCAACAGGTACTCGATGATGTCCGGGTCGAGCGACTCGGCGGCCCAGACCGCGTGCGGGAGCCGGCGCAGCAGGTCGTCGGTGTGGACGGTCAGCTCCCGGTGGGCGGAGCCGAGGTGTTCGGCGACCACCCTGGCCTGCGGGAACTCGTCGGCGAGGTCGGTGCCCATCGACACGGTGTCGACGGGCCCGGTCCGGTGGCGGGCGGTCAGTGCGGCGACGCTGGAGGAGTCGATGCCGCCGGAGAGCACCACCAGCGGGGTGTCCGGGCCGGTGCGGGCGCGGACGGCGCGGTCCAGGGCGAGCCGAACGGCCTCGGTGGCCTCCTGTTCGGCCATGATCCGGCGGGCCGGCGTGGGCGCCCAGGTGCGGTGGTCGGTGCAGTCCGCGGTGGCCACCCCGATCTCCAGGACGGTCCCGGCGGGCACCTGGTGGGTGCCGGGCAGCCGGCGGACCCGGCGCGCGGCCGTGATCCGCCGGCCGACCGGCGCGGTCCGCAGGGCCTTCGCCTCGGTCGCCGCGAGGACGGTCCCGGGGACGGCGCTCACGTACAGCGGCACGGAGCCGGCGTGGTCGGTGGCCAGCAGCACCCGGCCGCCGTCCGCGACCACGGCCGCGAACCGCCCGTTGAGCAGCCGGAACGCGTGCAGGTCGTAGGTGTCGACGAGGGCGAGCAGCAGGTCCGCGTCGGTGACCGGCCCGGCCTGCGCGCCGAGCAGGGTGAGCAGCTCGTCCCGGTTGTAGAGCTCCCCGGCGAGCAGCACCGTGCGGCCCTGTCGGTGGGCGTGGGCGGCGTCGGGTGCGCCGGAGTGCAGCAGGACGGCGTCCAGGCCCGGTCCGCCGGGCCGGGCCCGGAGGACGGCGCGCGGGCCGGCGGAGGCGAACACCGTCCCGGGGGCGGCGGGGTCCGCTCCCCGGGGGGCGGTGAACGCCCCGGGGGACCGGCCGCCGTCGCACTGGACGGCGGCCAGGAACCCGGTGGCGGCGGGCAGTGTCGACGCCATCGTCAGATGCTCAGCGCGCCGAAGCCGCCGGTCGTGAAGTCGTAGTTCACCGGCACCTCGATCAGGAACGGCCGGCCGAGCGCGGCGCCCTTGCGCAGCGCGGCGAGCAGCTCCTCCCGGGTGGTCGCCTTGACGGCCTCCACGCCGTTGGCGCGGGCGAGGTCGACGAAGTCGACGCCGGTGAACTTGACCACCGGGTCGTGCGAGCGGTGGTGGCCGAGGTTCTGGTACAGCTCGATCAGGCCGTTGGTGTCGTTGTTGACGACGACGGTGACGATCGGCAGGTTGAGCCGGGCGACGGTCTCCAGGTCGGCGCTGTTGGAGTGGAAGCCGCCGTCGCCGGCGATCAGGAAGGTGGGCTGCCCGGGGCGGGCGAGCTGGGCGCCCATCGCCGCCGGGATGCCGTAGCCGAAGCTGGAGCAGCCCGCCGAGGTGAGGAAGCCGAACGGCTGGTCCGCGCGGGCGAACAGCACACCGTAGTGCCGGAAGAAGCCGATGTCGGAGACGATCGTGCCCTCGCCCGGCTCGGCGGTCTCCGCCATCACGGTGTTCATCGAGTCGATCACCTGGTGGACGCGCATGCCGTCCTGGTAGCGCTCGGTGTCGGCGAGGAACTCCGCGATCCGCTCGCGCAGCGGGGTGATGTCGTGCGGGGTCTTCGCCGGGACGTCGGCTGTCCGCTCGTCGAGGTGCTGCACGAAGGCGAGCACGTCGGTGACGACGTCGACGTCCGGCCGGTAGACCCGCGGGATCGGGTTGACGGTGGGCGACACCCGCACGGTGGTCTTGGCGCCGCCGCGCTGCCACATCGACGGACGCAGGTCCTCCGCGTAGTCGTAGCCGAGGGTGAGGATGACGTCGGCCGGGCCGAACAGCGTCTCCAGCGCCGGGAACGACAGGATGCCGTCCATGTAGCCGGTGACGGCGCCGTAGTTGAGGGCATGGCCGTGCGGCAGCACTCCCTTGGCGATGTACGTGGTGATGACCGGGATGTTCAGCCGCTCGGCGAGCGCGCGGACGGCCGGGACGGCACCGGAGCGGATCGCGGCGGCCCCGACCACCAGCACCGGGTGCTGCGCCGTCGCGACCAGCTCCGCCGCCTGCTCGGCGGCGTCCTGCCAGCCGTCCTGCACCGCGCCGACCGGCTTGGCGGGGGTCCGGGCGGCGGGGTGGACCACCGTGGTGTCGATGTCGCGGCCGAGCAGGTCGACGGGCAGCGAGATGAAGCTCGGGCCGACCGGCTCGGTCATCGCGGCGGCGACCGCGGAGTCGACCAGGTCGGTGATGTCGTCGGGCCGCTGGAGCTCCACCGCGTACTTGGTCATCGGGCGCATCACCGCGACCGAGTCCAGGCACTGGTGGGTGTCGTTGGGGAAGATGTCGTGCGACTCGGACTGCGCCGCCAGCGCGATCACCGGGGAGCGGTCGAGGACCGAGGTGGCCACCCCGGTGGACAAGTTGGTCATGCCCGGCCCCAGGGTGGCCCAGCAGGCCTGCGGCCGGCCGGAGATCCGGGCCAGGACGTCGGCCGCCACCCCGGCCGTGAACTCGTGGCGGGTCAGCACGAAGTCGACGCCCTCGACCTCGTCGAAGAGGATCGAGGCGGCCTCGCGGCCGACCACGCCGAAGACCGTCTGCACCCCGTGGTCGCGCAGCCGCTGCAGCAGCGCGTGGGCGGTCGTCGGGTTGGTGCTCGGGCTCTTGGACACACGGGACATGGCAGCTCCTCAGGCACGAAGGGGGTATCGGTGGGCGCCGGAGGGCCGGCGCCGGAAGGCGGCGCGCCGCCGGGAACTCGGCCGGCCTGGACGCCGCATCTCGACTCTGCGGCCGGGGGCTTGCAGGCGCATGGACGATCGCCTTGGCGCTGCGGCACCCGCTGCCCGCCGGGCCGGGCGGCGGGTGGTCAGCGAATCGTCAAGCGGCCTGCGGGGCGGCTGTTGTGACGCCCGGGGGACGGCGCTACCGTGCTGGGGTCGGGCCTGCCGCGCGCCGGCGGGGCTCGCGCGCCCACGCCTCGATCGCCCCGATGGCCCCGATGGCCCCGATGGCCCGGGTCGCCCTTGCCGCCCGGGGCCCCCGCCTGTACCCGTGTGTCTCCCCTTCACCGGAGGTCAGCCATGCCGTCAGCCGTGCCCGCGCCCGGTTCCGCCGTCCCGCCACCGGGTTCCTCCGTCCTGCCACCGGGTTCCGCCGTCCCGCCGCCCGGTTCAGCCCTCCCGCCGCCCGCGGGCCCGTCGCCGGCCGGTCTGCCGGCGCGCGACCTGCGCGGTCTACGGGTGTCCGCGCTGGGGCTGGGCTGCCTGCCCACCACCGCGTTCTACGGGCGGCCCGACGAGAAGGAGGCCGTCGCCACGATCCGGGCCGCCCTCGATGCCGGCGTCACACTGCTCGACACCGCCGACGTCCAGGGGCTGGGCGCCGGCGAGGAGTTGCTCGGCCGAGCGCTCGCGGGCCGCCGCGACGAGGTGGTGCTGGCGACCAAGTTCGGCATGGTGCGCTCCCCGGACGGCGCCTTCCGGGGCCTGCGGGGGGACCGGGCCTACGTCCGCGCCGCGTGCGAGCGCTCGCTGCGGCGGCTGGGCGCCGACCACATCGACCTCTACTACCAGCACTGGATCGACCCGGCCGTGCCGGTGGAGGAGACCGCCGACGCGGTGGCCGACCTGGTAGCGGAGGGCAAGGTCCGGCACTTCGGCCTCTCCGAGCCGTCGGCGGCGACCCTCCGGCGGGCCGACGCGGTGTTCCCGGTGACGGCGGTGCAGAGCGAGTGGAGCCTGTGGACCCGCGACCTGGAAGCCGAAGTGCTGCCCGTCTGCCGCGACCTGGGCATCGGCGTGGTCGCCTACGCCCCGCTCGGCCGCGGCTTCCTGACCGGCACGATCCGCACCACCGCCGACCTGGCCTCCGAGGATTTCCGCCGCTCCCAGCCGCGGTTCAGCCCCGAGGGCCTGGCCGGCAACCGGCCGCTGCTGCACCGGTTGCAGCCGGTCGCCGACCGGCTCGGGCTCACCCTCGCCCAGCTGGCCCTGGCCTGGGTGCAGCACCGCGGCCGGGACGTGGTCGCCATCCCGGGCACCGGGCGGCGCACCCACCTCGCGGAGAACCTGGCGGTCGCCGCGGTCGAGCTCACCGAGCAGGACCTCGCCGAGGTGGCCGAGGCGGCGGCCGTACCGGTCCACGGGGCGCGCTACGCACCGAACCTGCTGGCCATGACCGGGAACTGAGCCGCGCCGGGCCCGGTGGAACGGCACTTGAAAAGCGCTGGACGGCCGGACGCCAAGGATGGTCCAAGCAGGCGCTGCCACGGTGGGACCAGGCCGGCGGCGGCCCGCTCGACGGCCGTCACGGGCCGGGCCCGTCCCCCCGGCGGGCGTCCACCCCCCTCGACGGGCACCAGCCCCGCGGGCCCGGACTCACGGAGGACCCTCCATGCCCACGGCAGCCACGGACATGACGGACGAGCAGCGCAAGGCGCTCGTCATCGCCTACCTCAAGGCCTTCGACAACGGCGGCACCGGCCACGACGGCACCCCGGTGCTCGACTTCTTCGCCGAGGACGCCGACTTCTTCTTCCCCAAGTGGGGCCTGGCGCACGGCAAGCCGGAGATCGCGAAGATGTTCGGCGACCTCGGCGGCTCCATCACGTCGGTCCGCCACCACACCTGGGCCTTCACCTGGGTCCTCTCCGGAACGGACCTCCTCGCGGTGGAGGGCACCACGCACGGCGAGCACCGGGACGGCCCCTGGCGGGTCGGGCAGCCCGAGTGGGGCGCCGGCCGGTTCTGCGGCGTCTTCGAGGTCCGCGACCACCTGATCCACCGCGCCTTCATCTACCTGGACCCCGACTACGCCGGCGGGGACACCGCCCGCTACCCCTGGCTCTGAGCCCGGACGCGCCCGCCTCCCCGTACCGCATGCACCGCCGCCTGCACCGCCGCCTGCACCGCGTCAACCGCACCGCCGCGTGCACCGTCCCCCCGGTGCACCGCACCCGCCCACCGCACCGCCCGAGGAGCATGATGGACGTCCTGGCCACCCTGGAACGCAAGCACAGCCTGAACCTGTTCCCGATCGAGAACCGGCTGTCGCCACGAGCCGCCGCGGCGCTGGCCAGCGACGCGGTCAACCGGTACCCGTACTCCGAGACCGACGTGGCCGTCTACGGCGACGTCAGCGACCTGAACGCGGTGTACGACCACTGCGTCTCCCTCACCAAGGAGTTCTACGGCGCCCGGCACGCCTACGTGCAGTTCCTGTCCGGCCTGCACACCATGCACACCGTGCTCACCGCGGTCACACCTCCCGGCGGCCGGGTCATGGTGATCGCCCCGGAGGACGGCGGCCACTACGCCACCGTGACGATCTGCCAGGGCTTCGGCTACCGGGTCGAGTACGTGCCGTTCGACCGGCAGACCCTGGAGATCGACTACACCGCGCTGGCCGAGCGGACGGCCGAACACCCCGCCGACGTCATCTACCTGGACGCGTCCACCGTGCTGCGGATGCCGGACGCCCGGGCGCTGCGCGCCGCCGCCCCCGGCGCGGTGCTCTGCCTGGACGCCTCGCACCTGCTGGGCCTGCTGCCCGCCGCGCCCGGGACCCTCGTGCTGGACGGCGGGTTCGACAGCATCTCCGGCAGCACCCACAAGACCCTGCCCGGCCCGCAGAAGGGCCTGCTGGTCACCAACAGCGACGCCATCGCCGAACAGGTGGGCGCCAGGATCCCGTTCACCGCGTCGAGCTCCCACTCGGCGAGCGTCGGCAGCCTGGCGATCACCCTGGAGGAGCTGCTGCCGCACCGGGGGGACTACGCACGCCAGGTGATCGCCAACGCGCGCGAACTGGCCCGGCAGCTGGCGGCCCGCGGCTTCGACGTGGCAGGCGAGGCGTTCGGCTTCACCGACACCCACCAGGTCTGGGTGCACCACCCCGAGGGCAACACCCCGCACGAGTGGGGCCGGCTGCTCACCGCGACCGACATCCGCACCACCACGGTGGTGCTGCCCAGCACCGCCCGCTCCGGACTGCGGCTCGGCACCCAGGAGTTGACCCGCTGGGGCATGACGGAGGACGACATGACCACGGTGGCCGAGCTGCTCGCCCGGCTGCTGCTGCGCGGCGAGCAGTCCCGGTCGGTGGCCGCCGACGTCCGGGACCTGGCCCGGTCCTTCCCCGGGGTCGCCTTCGCGGACCGGCCCGCACCGCTGGCCGTGGCCTGACGCACCGCACCGGCCGCGGGCACGGGCGGGGTGAGGCGGGGCCGCGGGGGGGGCCCGGGGGGGCCCCCCCCCCCGGCCCCCCGGGGGGGGGGGGGCCCGCGGGCCGGCGCCCGTGCCCCCCCCGGCGGCCCCCCCCCCGCGCCCCCCCGCGGCCGGGG
>NZ_JBIWNL010000035.1:15049-28742 GCF_044767225.1 Kitasatospora sp. NPDC101447 | reverse complement strand
GGCGTGTCCTGCGGCGGGGGGGGCGGGCGGGGGGGGGTGGGGGGGGCGGGGGGGGGGGGGGGGGGGGGGGGGGGGGGGGCGCGGGGGGGGCCCCCCCCCCCCCCCCCGACCCGGGAGGGAAGGAGCACTGCTGCCATGTCCGATTCCACCCTGAGCGGAGCACCGGTCTGCGCCGACCGGTTCCGGTCGGTGCTCAGCCACTACCCCACCGGGGTGGTGCTGGTGACCGCACCGCCGCCGGCCCCGGCGCAGCCACCGCCCGCGATGATCGTCGGCACCTTCACCTCGGTGTCACTGGACCCGCGCCTGGTGGGCTTCCTGCCCGCCAAGTCCTCGACCAGCTGGCCGCGGATCCGCGCGGCCGGCCGGTTCTGCGTCAACGTGCTGGCCGCGGACCAGCAGCAGGTGTGCCGGGGGTTCGCGGCCCGCGACCCGGCCCGCTGGGAGGTGCCGTACCGGCTGACCCCGGCCGGCTGCCCCGCGCTGGTCGACGCGCTCGCCTGGCTGGACTGCGAGCCGGCGGGCGAGGTGGCGGCGGGCGACCACTGGTTCGTCACCGCCACCGTCCGCGACCTCGCCGTCCAGCGGACCGGCCCGCCGCTGGTCTTCCTGCGGGGCGACTACGGCCGCTGTGTCGTCTGACCCGGGCCGCCGGCCACCCGCCCGACCGCCCGACCGCCCGACCGCCCGACCGCCTGCCGACGTCGGGCGGGGGCGGCCCGTCACTGCCCGGCACCGTCGCCCCCGGCCCGGGCCCCGACGCCGAACCGCCACGCCTCGATGTCGCGGTAGCGGATCGGCCCGGGCCCGCGGCCGATGGTGCTGCCGACCAGGTGGAGCCGCTCCGCCGGCCAGGAAGCCGAAGCCGAGCTCCTCCATCAGCCGGTCGACCAGCTGCGGAGCCGTATACGGCCCGGTGGGTCCGCAGCCGGTGGGTCCGCAGCCGGTGGGGCGGCCCGCCCGTCCCCGGTCCGGAGGAAACCCGGGCGGGGGACGGACGGGTGAACGGGCGGGCTCGTCAGACCGTCGCGAAGCCCCAGGTCGCGGCGGACGCGAGGAGCCAGCAGAACACGCCCACGGGCATCGTCACCCAGGGGGAGAACTCCGCCTGCACGAAGATGCTGGAGCCCATCCAGGAGGTGAAACCGATCGCCACGGGTGCGCCCCACAGGACCCCCGGGTTGTTCAGGCGTGCCAGGACACCACCCAGGACGGCGACGCTGGTCCCCACGCCGATCAGCAGGGCCACCAGCACCATCTCCCACCGGTCGTAGAGGGGGACGTCGGCCCGGTGGCCGTGGTACGAGGTCTCGACCACGTGGCCCAGCCAGACCTTGAGGTCCACCTCAGTGCCGGAGTCCACGTCGTCGTAGAACCGCTTCCCGACGGTGTAGGTCTCGGTGCCGGACGCCGTGTCGCGGAGCACCGAGATCTTGTACGCGGTCGATGCCTCGCCGTCCTCCGAGAACTTCGCCGTGACCCGCCCGGTCTCCGGTCTGAGGCAGTCCACCCCCGCCGCGATCCCCGGTCTGCCGCAGGCCGGGGCGCCCTGATGCGCCGTCACCCGAACGCTCTCGTCGAGGAACCGGTCGAAGCCCGCACCCACCACGGACAGGCCGATCAGCAGGAGCAGGCCCTGGGCCAGCACCCTGCCGAGGGGCACCGGGGCGCGCCGGGACGGACGTGGGCGCGGCGGACCGGCCGGCTGCGCCCGCGCGACGGGGACGGCCGTGCGCTCCGCTTCCGGACCGGGGGCCGTCGCCAGCGCGAGCACCGGTGGCGGTACTGCCACGGCCATCACCGGATCCGCGTCGGGCGGGGGAAGGGGCTCGCCGTCCGCCTGGTCCATCAGCCGCTGGACCTGGAGTCGCAGGACACCGAGCTCCCGGCCCAGCGATTCGGCCTCGCGCCGGATCTCGGTCAGGTCCGACTCCCGGGCGTGGGCGAACGCGACGGCCGCCGCGAGCCTGCGGTCCTTCTCCTCGGAGGACTCCTGCAGGCGGCGGATGCGCTCCTCCTCAGCGGTGAGCCGCGCCGCCAACCGGGCGGCCAGAGCGCGGTCCGCCAGCCGGCCGCGCCGCTCCTCGTCCCGCTCCCTGGTCAGTACCGTGACCGCCTCCCGGAGTTGCTCGGTGACCTCCTGGAGATACACGACCTGCACGGCGGGCAGCGGGCTGTCGCGCAGCTCCGTCAGACGCAGCTCGTGCAGCTTGCCGAGGAGACCCGGAGGCAGGGGGACGCCGTGCCGCTCCAGGGCGGCGACGAAGGCGTCGACGAAGTCGCGCGGGGCGATCGCCGCGCCCGACAGGTAGGACGAGACCTCCTCCGGTGAGCGGCCGCTCTCCTGCGCCAGTCGCTCCAGGGAGACATCACAGTGGCTCCGGCCCCGGATGAAGGCGGCGGCCAGGGCCGTGGCGAAGGGCGACCGGTGGGCGGCGTTGCGGGTGAAGGCGAACAGGTTGGCGGAATCGGTGCCGAGCTGGTTGGGCGGCGGCAGTGCCCGCTCTCTCAGCCGGTCCTGCAGGTGCGGGTACAGGGCGCCGAGGGTGAGCCAGACGGGACCGCCGGGCATGCCCTCCCGGATCAGCTCCAGCAGCGTCCCGGTGAAGGACGTGGTCGCCTCGGCCTGCTCGCTCAGCGGGACGACGTGGGCGGCCCGGTCGCTGGCGACCAGGATGTACGCCCCACGGATGTGTGCGGCCCCGGCGGGGTCCGCCCCCGCGGCCAGCGCCTCGATGGCGCGGCCCGAGTAGCAGCAGTCCAGCACCACGACCTTGACCTTGGCCGGACTGTCCAGGAACACCTCGCGGACACGGTCGTACACCAGTCCGCCCGCGTCGGGGTGATCGGGGTTGGTGTCCGTCAGCGTCAGGCAGAGCTGACCGCGTGGCAGGATCACACCGTGCCCGACGTAGTAGAGCAGCAGGACTCCGCGGGTCGCCCGGGCAAGTTCGCGCAGCTGCGGGAGCAGCTCGCGGATGTCGCTGGGGTCGGGGATGGCGGTGATCCGGTCCGGCGGCCAGCCGCACAGCCGGGGGTCGGTCAGCACCTGTCGGACGGCGGTCAGGCTGTTGAGGGCGGCCGGCAGCGGTTGGAAGCCGCTGCGCTGGTAGGTGCCCGTCCCGATCAGGATCGCGCGGGAGTTCGCGAAGTCGGGTGGCTCGGGCCGGTCAGTCATCGCCACCGCTCAGTACCTCGCGCAGCAGGGGGGCGACGTCCTCGGGCTTGAGCCCCCGGACGTCCAGCTCGACCCTGCGGGCCGGGGTCGTGACGATGACCGTCACGTCCGTGCGACGGGTCCGCAGCCAGGTCGAGAGCGATCCGGCCAGGACCGCGCCCGCGCCGCCGCTGCCCAGTGCCACCTCCAACACCTCGACGGCCCCGCCCAGTTCGCCCTCGGCGGGTACTGTCGGCACGGCTCGGACCAGGCCGACCAGTTCGCGCTCGTGGCGCAGCCACTCCCACAGTTCAGCCGTCTCCCGGACCTCGTCGCCGCCCGTGACCGCTATGCGTGCGTCCATGTTCTCCCCACCTGCTCTACCGGTGTCCGACGTGACCCGGGCCCCTCCCGGGCACGGAGGGGATGATGCCAGGACGGCGCCTCCGATGTGGTCGACTCGGCCCTTCTGCAGCGGATTTGCGCAGACGTGTGGACCGGGCCCGGACGCCCTTCGGCGCGGGCGTCGGCCGTCCCAGGTCCGCCCGGTCGGCGGCCTTCGCGGTGGCGGCGCACCGCGCTGGCGCGTGGTCGGCGATCCGCCACAGTGTCGACCGCCAGAAGGCGCCGGCCCCGAAGGGGCCCTCTTCTCGCACAACCAGGCGCGAGGCGGGGCGCAGACGCGCAGGCGCTGCGTGGTGGACCAAGGCCGGCCCCGCAGACCGGGGCGGCCATCGACCAAGCGCCCGCGCCGCCGGGCGGCAGGCCGGCGTGTCAGGGGGACCGCTGGGAAGGCCCCCGGTGACGGGGCCCCCAGCGTCAGCAGTCGCCCGGTACCTTCACGGTGGCGTCCCGCCCACCGCTTGTACTCCTGACGCACATACGGCCGCATCTACACCTCCCACGTGGACCAGCCGGGGCCGGCCGAGCCCAGGACGAACCGTCCGTCGGGCAGGTCGAATGTGAGCAGCTCGTAGGCGGGGCGCACGGCCTCCGTTTCGGCCGTGCCGTCCAGCCGCCACATGGTTTGCCCGGCCCTGGTGCAGCCGTCCGAGGCGACCAGGCCGGCGGCTCGGCCCGCGCCGAGAGGGCCGCGCGGCATCGGCTTCTTGTCCGCTCGACTCGACCAGGGGCTTCAGTCCAAGGCGACCGTGACGCCGCCCTCGCGGAGGACTTCCAGGACCTCGTCGAAGTAGGACCCGTTCACGACGGAGTTGGCGGCGAGGGCGTGGCGGGCGATGTCGGAGTCGTGCCAGACCAGGGTGAACGGCGGCAGGACCGCCGGCCCGCCGCCGAGGCGGTCACGGAGCCAGAACAGGCTCCTGCCGAGTTCCCGGCCGGGCCCGAGAACCGCCTCACCGATGGCCAGGTACAGGCCCGGCACGTCGGTGACGAAGCGGCCGTCGAGGTGGTACTCGCCGCCCGAGCGGCCGATGCCGGGACCGTACGGGCCGCTGGTCGTCAGGTGCAGCCACTCGTACCGGCCCCGGGTGGTGAGCGGAGCCCAGAGGTTGGGTTCGGCCGGTTCGCCGTCGTACCAGGTCGCGTGGATCGCGCGGGCCTCCGGGGCCGGGCGGCCCTCGCCACGGTCCGCGAGGGTGAAGTCGAGCAGGGCCCCGCCCAGGACGGAGGGCCTGACGTCGGTGATGTCGACGTCCACGCCTCGATGGTGCATGACCCGGCCGTTGCGGTCCAGCGCCGCCAGCCACACGCACTCCCACGGCCGGGGGCGGGGATCGTTCAGCCGTTCCAGCAGTGCCTCGGTGGGCTCGCAGCCGATCAGGTGAATCGGGTTCGGCTGCGGGGGGCGCTGCGGATACAGCCCACGCGCTTCGAGGCAGGCGCCGAGCGGCTCGGCACTCCACCGGTTTGCCGGCCAGACGTCGAAGCGGAAAGAGGTCGGAGCCTCCGGCACGGCCAGGGCCCCGTACATGGTGTTCTCGACACCTGCGCCCAGGACCAGGTCGACCCGCTCCGGGTCGCCGGGCGTGGGGCGGTGGGTGATGACAGCCACGTCCACGAGCTCGACCGAGGTCGGCGACTTCCTGTCGTCCGCGTCGAGGACTTCCACCGTCAGGTCGCCGAGGAGACGTCCCGCCGCGGCGGGACGGGTGGCCAGATCGACGAGCAGGCTGTCGCGGAGGCAGCCACGCAGGGTGACGACCTCCCGGGGCGGCGGCACCGGGGCCACGTACAGCCCCTCGACATCGGCGCAGCGTGCGAGGAGAGCGACACGCTCGGTGTCTTCCAGGTCGGACTCGTCCTCGACGAGCAGGTAGCGCAGCGGCAGATCCCGCTCCCATCCGAGGAACTCCGCGACCCGCACCCGACCTCCAGTAACCGAACCATCCCGGGCGGGCAAGCCTAAGGCCGGCCGGAACGAACGCGCACGCGGTTATCCGACGGCGACCTGGCGACGTGCGTTCTCCGGCCACGCTCGGATCCTGGGGCGGTGACCCGGGGGCGGCCCGAGAGGGGCTCGCCGAGGAGCAGCCGGCAGACTCCTCGCGGCTGAGAGGAGGCCGAGCGGCAGGCTGCGCACGCGCTGTGGGCGGACCGGTTCCGGGCTTCGTTGCCGGGCAAGACCTCGTCGCCGTCTGCGACCCGGACAGCTGAACAACCACCAGCCCGCACGTCAGTGAGCAGCCACCGTCCCTGCCGGCCTTCGCCGTGACTGACAGCATGACAACAGCACTGAGGGCCTACGGCCCGAGAACGGCAGCGCGGCCGGACGGAACGAGCGGGCGCCGGACAGGGCGAAGACCGCGGCGCGGCAGGGCACAGGGACTCGGGCGGATGAGGTAGTCGCTCACCGAACGATCGGAGCCCGGCTTCGGCTACCAGGGGCGGGCCGGTTCAGAGCCGGCCGCGCCAGGCTGCCTTGAGTCCTGCCTCGATGCGGCTGGTCGCCTGCAGGCGTTCCATCAGGGTCGCCATCTGCGGTCGGACCGTCCGCATCGACACACCGAGGCGCTTGCCGGCAGCCTCGTCCGTCATCCCGGAGGCAAGCAGTCTCAGCAGCTCCTGTTCCGCCTCTGGCTGACACTGTGATCAGCCTGCTTCCAGAGCGTCGGCCCGCTCCACCATGCCAGCTGCGATGTCGTCCCAGTCCGGGCCGTGCATCCAAAGGTTCTCAGCAGCCTCCCGCAGCAGCGCCGGCTCGTCCGGCCGCTGCAGAAGCACCAGCCGATAGGCCAGATTCCGGATCCAGACCGGCAGATGGCCATCAACCACGTGCGGACAGAGCTCACCCAGCATGGCGAGGATCGCCTCCGCATCGGCGAAGGTCAGCCGCTCGACGAAGAGGAACTCCTGGTGGTCGCGGTCGCACTCCGGAGTGGGACCGTACTCGTCGCCGTAGAGACACCGCGCATACTCCGTCAGGGTGCTGTGCATGATCTGGAGCCTACGACGTCATGATCCGCCGGACAGAACCTAGCTGGTGGACGCGCTGTGCAGGTCGACCATCGTCCGCACCGGAAGCGGCAACCAGTCCCCGGCGGCCGGGCGGCTTCGGGAGAGGTCCTCGACGATCTGAGTGGGAGTCGGACGGCGGTGGGGGTCATGGTCGAGACAGCGGACGACCAGATCGGCCAGTGGGGCCGGCAGCAGACTGAGGACGGACTCCCAGACCTCACTCTCATCCACCGGCACCGCCCCTCCGGCATGGCACAGCACCATGCCGAAGGCGTAGACGTCCGTGGCGAACGTGACCGGCCCTCCGATGTACTGCTCCGGGGCCAGGAATCCCCGCGTGCCGATCAGCTGGCCGGAACGGGTGAGCATGGTGTCGTCGAGCGCCCGAGCGATGCCGAAGTCGATGACGCGAGGCCCAGTGCCGGAGATGATGATGTTGCTCGGCTTGAGGTCGCGATGGACGATGTTGCAGGCATGGATCCCCTCAAGCGCCTCGGCAACACCGACGGCCAAAGTGTGCAGACTCCGGCTCGGCAACGCACCGTAATGCTTCAAGACTTCGTGCAGCGGTAGGCCAGGGATGTACTCGGTGATCAGCCAAGGCGGATCACCTTGCGGGTCGGCAGCGACCACCGGCGCGGTGTGGAATCCACCGACCCGGCGCACGGCCTCGATCTCACGGCCGAACCGCCGGCGGAACTCGGCGTCCGCGGCCAGCTCCGGCCTGATGACCTTGACCGCCACCAGGCGCTCCCCGGCAGAGCGCCCGAGGAAGACCGTCCCCATACCGCCCTCGCCCAGCCGAGCAGTCAGCTGATAGCGGCCGATACTGCGCGGGTCGTCCCCCCTCAACGGTTGATGGCTGGGCCCGAGCAATGCCTGTGGGGGCAACGGCGGCGCGGCCGGTGCTCCCCTGTCCTCCCCGACGACGGCTCCCGCAACCGCCCCTGCGTCGGCGCGCAGCACCGCGGCCTGGGCCTCGCCCTCGGCCTTGAGCACCTCGGCCTGCTTCTCGCCTTCGGCCTTGAGGATCTGCGCCTGGCGCTGGCCCTCGGCGATCAGGATCGCCGCGCGCTTGTCCCGCTCGGCGCGCGTCTCCTTCTCCATCGCGTCCTGGATGGAGGTCGGCGGCTCGATCGTCTTGAGCTCGGCGCGGTTGACCCGGACACCCCACTTGCCGGTGGCCTCGTCCAGGACGCTGCGCAGGCCGGTGTTGATGACCTCGCGGGAGGTCAGGATGGATTCGAGGTCCATCGAGCCGATGATGTTGCGCAGCGTGGTGTCGGTCAACTGCTTGATCGCATCGGCGTAGTTGGCGACCTCGTAGGTGGCGGCGCGCGGGTCGGTGACCTGGTAGTGGACCACCGTGTCGATGTTGACGACCAGGTTGTCCCGGGTGATCACCGGCTGCAGCGGGAACGGCACGACCTGCTCGCGCAGGTCGATCCGGGCGCGGACGCGTTCGATGAACGGGACAACGATGTTCAGGCCTGCGTTGAGAGTGCGCTTGTAGCGGCCGAAGCGCACCACAATCGCGGCGCGGGCCTGCGGGATCACCCGGATCGGTCGGGCCAGGGCCAGCAGTACAACCAGCACGATGATAAGGATGAGCACCGGTTCCACTCCAGCAGCCCCCTCGCCCGTCAGCACATCGGACTTCCGATCCGGACGACGTCCGGCATGGTCCGGGCCGAAGTCTGACAGACGTGCATCGCGATGCATATAGCCCGACCGGCAGGGGCGAGGCTCAACTCCCTTGCAGTACAGGGCAGTACCGCCTTGCGCGTTCGACGCGGTGCGGTCCGGCAACCCGCATCGGACGAGCGGCACCTCAGCGGAAAAGCTGTCCACATTTTCGAGCCTGCCCCGTCCTGACTCCGAGCCATCGCCTTCAGTAACGCTTCCGACGGCATTCGGCGCGTAGGAGTATTGCTCGTCGCCAACACCGCGGGATCGCCGGATGCGGTGACAGGGACCGGCGGGGAACGGACCGTGCCCGGAAAGGGCCGGCTGCACGGCCACGCCGGGCTGTTGGGCGACACGAGAATGTCAGTGGCCGGCGACATCGGAAGTATCTGTGGCTTGCACAGGGCGAAAGGGCGGTGATGCGCCGGGCAGCGAGCGGGCTGTCCGGCGAGGCTCACCGCCACGGATGCCGCAGACGGTACTTCACACGGCCCCATCGGCCAGGCTCGGGCGGCAGCGGAAACTGGTCGGTCCGACGCACCTTGCTTGCCAGACGACGCTCAAAATGCCGCGCGACCACGCTGTCCGCCGGGGCTGGACATCGTAGCGGCGACTTCGTCGTATGCGGCCAGCGTTCGGTAGAGGGTAGAGCGGCCGACGCCGAGGTACCGGGCGATCAAGGTGACCGGCTCGTTGGCTTCGCCGCGCCGCAGGGCGACGGCGAGCATGTCGCCGTCGCCGACATGGTGCTGCGACCTCATCGACGTCCTTCCCGGCCACGCCGCGTACAGCCTGCGGATGCTCTCCGAGCCGTCACCACCTACTGACACGCCTCTGTCACTGTCGCCGACCACTGACATCTCGCGTCGCGACCCACTGACGTTCTGACGTCGTCCGACAAGGGCCCGCCAGCCATCGCCGCAGGCCCCACCACTACCCGACAGCGCACCACCCCCCACCCCCACCACCAGGAGGACAGGGGTGCGCAGAGAGGGATGTCGGACTTTCCGGCCACCTTGGCTGGCCTTGTGAGCTGCACAGATGCTGCCCCGCGCCCGGGCCGGGGGTGCCGGCATCAGGAGCTGCATCAGGAGTCACAGCAGGAGGCTGCACTGGGAGCTGCACCGGGAGGCCCGGGAAGGGCCCTTCCCGGGCCTCCCGGGGCCGAACCGCACCCTGGGGGCCGAACGATGCGCAGGGCTGATGGCGCTCTCCGAATCTGGCTCTGACCGGAGTTCCGTGAAACCCGCCCTGTAGCGGCCGCCGGACCCCTGGGCCCTCACCTGTTCTCAGGGCCCGCTGGCGATCTGACCTGCCAGTTCCTCGATTATCGCGGCCTCTGTGGTGATGCCCTCGCTGGCCAGCTCGGCCGCCAGTACGCCTCGAACCACGTCAATCGGGTCGCCGGCATGAGTGCTGCGGGTTCGATCGATCGCCTTCTCGAACCGTGCCATCTTCTCTCGGAGTCGAGGTACCACCTCGGCGTATTCGCCGTAGTCACTCATCGGCCTTCCCCCCTGCCCCGCCATGTCCGTGGCGTTTCCCTCTTGGGCTTCCCATGCAATCTGATATTCGGTCAAGTCTAAGGCGTACTTGGTCGAAGGGCCCCGGGCTCACGATCGGGTGAGGACGCGGATCCGTAGGAGTCGGAACGAGGCCCGGCCATACATGGCCCTTTTGAGCGCTTTGACCCTATTTACGTTGCCCTCGACCTTGCCGGAGCTCCATTCGAGGGTGAGGCCGGCGGTGACGGCGTCGAGGTCCTGGCGCAGGAAGCCGGCGAACGAGCGGACCGGAGTGGGGGCGTCCTGCTCGGCCTGGCGGATCCACTCCAGCATGCCACCGCGCCGGTTGACCAGCAGGTCGCGGAAGCATCGGGCCAGGTCATAGGCCCGGGCGATGTCCGGGCAGGCGATCCTGACGTCGAGCAGCTTCTCCACCTCCTGATCCGATAGCTTCTCGCGCGGGCGCATGATCCACGAGGTGATGCGGCGCGGGCTGGGATGTCGGCGCGGACCGGCTCGGCCGCTCCCTCGCGGAGCTTGGCCAGGTGGCGGCGCACGACCTGGATGCTGCCGGTGTAGCCGCGCTCCCGGATCTCATGGAACAGCCGGGTGCCACTGGTGCATCCGGCAATGAAGCGGCTGTTCAGGTAGGGCTTGAACGGTTCCAGGAGCCTGGCCTTGTGGATGCCGAAGTCCTTCGCGGAGGCGAGGAGTTCGTCCAGCGGCGTGGTCTTGAAGCGGCGCACGGTCTTGCGGTCCACGCCGAGGTGGCGGGCGATGGCGCTGATCGTCCACTTCTGCTCCAGAAGCCGGTGGACGTCCGCGTAGCGGTCACGGGTGCGTTCGATGAGAGGCGTGCGCGGCAGCTCCGGAACAGGCAGGTCGATCACCGGAGGTTCGGGCGGCGGCTCCTCCTGTTCAACGTGTTTGCGCAGGCAGGAGCGGTGCTGGTGGCAGGTCTTCTCGACCGCGGCCGACAGGTTCTGGAGCAGGTGCCACCTGTCCGCAACCTCGATCGCGTCGGGGGCGGCTTCCTTGATCGCCCGGGTGTAGGCGGTGGCGCGGTCCCGGCAGATGATCTCCGCGCCGGGGTGTTCGCGCAGCCAGGCGGCGAACGTCTCCGAGGTGCAGTCCGGGAGCACGTCCACGACACGGCCGGTCTCGACGTCGACGAGGACGGTCCCGTAGGTGCGGCCCTTGCGGAAGGCGAACTCGTCGACGCCCAGGACCCGAGGTGCCCGCTCGGGCACTTCGGGCGCCTCCAGCAGCCCAAGGAGGCGGGTCCGGCCGGCGGTGATGCTGAGCTTGTGGCAGAGCCGTTCGCCAGCCCGGCCGCCCAGCTCGGTGGCGACCGCCCGGAGCCACTGCCTCAGCCCGACGCTGGAACGTACATGGCGCTCGCTCAGCCCGGGGACCTGCTCGACGAACGTCGTCCGCCGGCACCGGGCGCGGTCGCAGAAGAAGCGCCGCACCCGAAGACGTATCGCCAACTTCCTTCCAGCAAGCGGGCGTTCGGCCAACGTCCGCCAGTAGGCGGAGTGCCTCCGTCTCCCTGGGCTTCCGCAGCTTGGGCGCCGGGCCGGTGGGCCGCACGCGGCCACCTCCACCAGCACGATCTCTGGGCCGGCGGTCAGCCGCTCCAGTTCAACATCGACTCCGGGGAACAGCACATCCTCGATCGAGCGGAGATCCACGCGGAGGTCATCCCGCAGGGAAACGATCCTGCATGCATGCCGCTGACCTGGGGTTTCACGGAACTCCGGTCAGAGCCCCGAATCTCCCCATCCTGTGCTCCGAGGTTGGCCGAACCTGCTCAGTTGATCTCCCCACCCTTCGGGTGATGCTCTTCGCTTGGTCCGGGAAGGTCCGACGCGAGTAGTCAGCCGTGAGATCGAGCTGGGAGGCCGGCGTCGCGTGGCAGAGTCGTTCTCCTGGTCGGCGCGGCCTCTCGGCCTGATAATCGTTGGTCCGATTCGTTCTTCGGCTGCCAGGATGCGGCGGTGAGCGTAGTGGATGAGGTGTGGGAACGGCTCGAACAGCAACCCGGGTCGGCGGGGTTGATCGCGATGCTGCAGGGAATCGCGGCGAGCGAGCCCGCTGATGGGTACCGGCTGGCTCACGCGATGTACTCGGACCGGCGAGGTATGAGTGCCCTGGCACCGGACGCGCTGCCGATCGTGCTCGCCCTCGCCCGTGACTCGGCACTGCCGGCCCGCGACGAGGTGGTGCTGGCCTTGAACATGCTGGTCGAATGCGCGCGGTCCCAGCCCGCGGGGCGGATCCCTCCAGCCTGGCTGCCCGCCTGGCAGGTGTGTCGCGCGGCCGCGGAGCCGCTGGTCGCGGACCAGGATCCGAAGGTGCGCTGGTGGGCGGTTGACCTGGTGGAGCGTCCGGGCCCGCTGTCGAACCGGCTGCGGACGGAGATCGAGCCGTCGATGAGGATCCGGCTCCTGCTGCGGCTGGGCCAGGTCGCGACACCGACCGACGATCAGGCACGAGCGGCCCTGGCCGCAGTCGCCGGATCCCCTGTCCTGCGGCTGGCGGCGCTGCGAGGCCTGAACCGATTGGATCCGGACGGCGCGGCCGGGCGGGTCGATGGGTTGGTGGACCTGTTCACCGATCCGTCGATGCCGGCGTCGGTCGAGCTGCTGTGGAATCCGGCTGACGAGGACTACCGTCCGGAGCTGTCGGACCTGGTGCTGCCGACGGCCGAGGACTTGCCCGCTGCGGTCGCGGCGCGGTTCACCGCCCGGCTGGCCCGTTGCGGTGAACCCGAGCTGCGGGTGTCGGCGCTCGACGCGGCCTGGCAGGTGCTGGTACTGCGGCCCTCGGCCGGTCCGGAGCTGCTGACGATGGCCGGCGCGTTGCTCGACGATCCGGATCCGCGCGTCCGCGTACGGGCCGCCCACCTGCTGGCAATGCTGGGGAAGGCTGCCGCACCGTTCGCCGACAGGTTGTTCGCGCTGCTGGACGACCTGAACGGGGACGAGTGGCTGGACGGCACCATCGCGGACTTCGCGTGCTGGGCACTGGCGCGGATCGGAGATCCTCGCGCACTACCGGGCCTGGTGTGGCGGTTGACGGCAGTGCACAGGGAGCAAGGGCGTAGCTGGACGGGGGGAGACCCGCATCGCCCGGACCCGTACGACGCGCTGATCGCCCTGCCTGAGCACGCCGAAGCCCTGCGCCCGCAGATGGCGGAATGGAAGAAGGGAGGGCTGTTGTCCGCAGCCGATGTCCTGGCGGCGTGGGACGGCCGGGACGCCATCCCCTGCGAGCCACCTGCGGGGGCGGGTCTGGACTCGGTGGCGTGTCGGCTCCGCGAAATGCGGCAGCAGTACCGGCCCTGGCACGAGACGAGCAGGTACCGGACGGCGATGGTCGCCGTCGCGACGCTCTCCCAACGCGGGCCGCTGCGCCCGAAGGTCCGCGCGGCCGTGGAGCACGCGCTGTCCCTGGACCGCCGTCTGTCCAAGGAGTACTACGACTACCGGGCTGTCCTGGACGACGAACGAGTGCGCGACATGCTGCAGCGGGCACTGCGCGGCGAGGCCGTACGGATGCCAGCCCTCTCCATCCCCCTACCGGGATAGCTGTCACGCAGAGGACACCTCTCGGGCGGCGGCCACCCAGGTGCCGACCCGGTCAGCCGCCGGTCGAGGAATCGCCGGCCGCACCACAACCTCGCAAACACCTCGTCCGAACTTTGACCGGGCCAACCAAGTGGGAAACGAAGAGCAGCCCTGGGGATTTCCGGAGATCCTCATCAACCGGCGTCGCTCTCTGCACGGCGGGGTGTGGCTGCGGGGGGGGGGGGCCCCCCGGGGGCCCCCCCCCCCGCCCCCCCCCCCGCCCCGGGCGCGGCCCCCCCCCCGGGGGGGGGGTGGGGGCGGGTGAGGGGCACTGGTGTTGGGGTAGGAAGGGACCC
>NZ_JBIWNL010000035.1:0-15039 GCF_044767225.1 Kitasatospora sp. NPDC101447 | reverse complement strand
GGGGGGGGGGGGGGGGGGGGGCGCGGCGGGGGCGGGCGGGGGGGGGGGGGGGGGGGGGGGGGGGGGGGGGGGGGGGGCGGCGCGCGCCCCCCCCGGCCCCCCCCCCCCCCGCGCCGACCAGCCGGCACGAAGTGCCTGCTCCGCCGGGAGTCCGTTGTCCTCGCGGTTCAGGACAAGTGTCTTCGGTTCAGTCAGGACAGACGGGCCAGGACGGTACGGCAGGTGCGCTGCAGGTCCTCGTCGTTGGCGACGCGCCCGAAGCGGCCGCTGCGGCGGGCCTGTGCCAGTTCCGCCCGGATGCGGGGCAGGGCGGGTGCGGCGGCCGGGCCCATCCGGTCCAGGCAGGCCAGCACGTGGTTGGACGTCGCGTCGTTCTTCGCCCAGGCTGCCAGCAACGTCCGGACCACGACGTCGGCCTCGGCCTCGCCGGCGATGTCCCACAGGGCGCGCGCGGCGTGGACGCGGGTCCACTCGTACCCGGCGGTCAGCATCGTGCGCAGGCGCGGCAGCGCGGCCGCGGCGGGCGGGCCGATCAGGCCGAGGACGTCGGCCGCGTCGTGGTGCGCGTGAGTGTCGAGCAGGTCGCACAGCCGGGGCACAACGTCGGCCGGGTCGCGTTCGAGCGCCCAGAGCGCGGCCGCGGCGGCCGCGCGCAGGCTCACGTCCGCAGCGTCGGCCAGTGGGCGGACCACGTCCAGGGCGGACGCGGCCTCGGTACCGAAGGCGGCGAGTGCCTTCAGCGCGGAGGCCCCGATGCGCGGCTGGTCATGGCGGATGGCGGCGGTGACGGCATCGGTGAGCGCGGGAACGGCGGCCGCGTCACCCAGTTCGGCCAAGGCGGACATCAGGGCGCCTGTACCCATGTCGGCCCACGGATTCGACAGGTCGGCGGCGGCCAGGTGCCGGGACAGCCGCGGCACCAGCTCACCGGCTCCCGGGCGCAGCCGGCCGGCGACCTGCACCGCGCGCCAGGCGTCGGTGCCGTCGTCCAGCGCTGTCAGCAGGCAGGGCAGGGCGCGGGGATCACCGAGGGCGGCCAGGGCCATGACGGCCTCCTGGTGCGCGCGTCGCGGAAGTGTCTTCGTGGCGGCCCAGGCGTTCGGTCCGTGGGTGGTGCGGTTGGCGGCGACCTGGGCGGCGAGCGCCTCGCGGGCGGGCTCGCCGACGGGCCCCAGGGCCCGCAGGCTCTCGGCTGCTGCGGCGGCGGTGTACGGGTCCTCGGGCGTCAGGCAGTCGGCGAGGAGCAGGACGAGGCCGGTGTGCTCGCCCCGCCAGGAGGTGATGAGGTCCTGGGCCATGCGGATCGCGTCGTAGCGGACGGCGGGGTCCGGGCTGCGGAGTTGTTCGGTGAGCAGCGCCGTGCGCTCGGGCACCCGGGCGTCCAGAACGGTGTGGAAGGTGCGCAGCAGGGTCGTGGTGGGGGCGTGCAGCCACCCGTGCCGGTCGAGGTCCTCGAACGCGGCGGTGACCTGCGGCGGAACGCCGTCCTGGGCGACCGCCTCCGCGTCGGCGTCGGTCCCCGTGTCGGCCTCGCCGTCGCCCTCGCCCTCACGCCCGTTCCGGCACGCGCAGGCTCCGGAGTCGCTCCCTACCCGGCATCCGGCCTCCTCGCTCCCGCGCTCCGGTGCGGTCGCGAGCCGGCGCAGCAGGGCGATCGCGGTCGGCACGGCGTCGTCGCGGTCCTCCCCGCAGCGGGCGTGGTGGACGACGGCGGCGAGCCGGATGTCGGGTTCCGTCGTCGGGTCGTCGGCCAGGGCGGCGAGCCAGGCCGTCGCGGCGGTGCGCGCCGCGGGGAGCCGCAGCGCCAGGGTCGCCGCTGTGTGGACGACGAGCAGCCGTTCCACGGTCCCGGCCTCGGCCGGCAGCCGCTCGCGCAGCGCCCCGAACGCCCGGTCGGCGTCCTCGACGAACAGGCCCAGGCCCTCGATGCCCGCCCGGCGGACCCACGGGTCCGGGTCCTGCGCGTAGGTGAGGAAGGCATCGGAGCGCTCGCGCAGCATGGCCACGCTGTCCGCGGCGGCCGTCGACTCGCTGCCGTCCGGCGCGACGATGATGTCGTCGCCGCAGTCGACGGCCTCGCGCCCGATGCTGAGCAGCAGGTGAACGACCGCGCCGCGGTCGGGGGTTGCCGTGTCGTCGGCCAGGGCGAACAGGAACGGCAGGCTCGCCGCGGTGCACGGGTACACGTCCCCTTGGTGGTGGGCCGCGCTGTAGTAGTCGCCGAACGCCTTCTCCCGGGTCCCGGCGTCGGCCGATGCCATCGCCCGCAGCCACACCGGAACCTCGTGGGCCGACCCGTACGCATGGCTCATCGACGACCAGTCGACACTTTCAAGATCGTTGATCACGCGGACCACAGTGCCAGCCACCACCGACAACGACAGCCCGCGTCCCTCTCTGTGCGGTCCCGCCGGGTGCGCGGCCTGACCGTGCCGCCGGCCGGGACAGGGCGGGTAACGCGTGCGCGGACATGACCCTCGCCTGCTCCCGCGACAGCCCTGTGTCGGTCCAGACCGATAGGGCATACCGCTTGCAACGGCCCTTGTTGTCGAGTCCGGGCCTGGCAGGTCACACCCCGGCGACCGGAGCGACCCGGCCGCCGGACAGAGCTTCGCGAAGCAGCAAGCGGCCCCGCAAGCCCTCGGCTGGCCGGAGCGCACCCCCACGCGGCCGGGCCGGTCCCGCCCGGACGCCGCGGGCAGCACCGACAGACCCAAGTCCCGTGCGGCGCGCGCCGTCCGCGCCCCATGACACCTCCGGCCGGGACCCCCAGGCCGAGCGCGAACAGCCACACCCAACGCACAAGCCCGGAGCAGCCGTCCGGCCACCGCCCCGCCGCAAGAGACCGGCCCCACAGGACGGACCGCCTCGGGGTCCTGGCAGGATCGCAACCGCGGTACGTGCCGCATCCCATGGCCCGCGGCGCGCACCGCACAGGGCGCCTCGGCAGCAGTCCGCGCGCCCGGCGAACCGTCACCATCCCCGACGCGGCCGATCCCCCCTTGCCCGGCCGGGACACTGCAATCCCGTGCTGCCGGTGCCGCTCTCCCCGACCGATAGACCGGCCCTGTCGGCGGCCGAGGCCGGTCCTGCCCCGGGCCGAAGTTCACGGGCGAGGTCAAATACCCCGGCAACGCCCCCTCCGTCGGCCGCTACGTCGCGGAACGCGTGGACGGCCACTGGATAATCAACGACCTGGCGAACTACTCGAACGAAAAATGCTGAACCGCCGTCCTGGCCGGCGCCGCCCGGATCCAGGACCTGGTGCAGCGCGGCCCGGAAGCCCCGGTCTGGCGCCCGCTCGCTGTTCAGGGTGGGCGGGCGTGCCCGGACGCTCAGCAGCGGGCCGACAACCCGGGTCTCCCCCACTCCACGTGCAACCGCTGCTGCGGAGCGTGCGTCAGTACACCGACAGTGGGGCACGACACGGTCAGCGTGTCGCAGAGCAAACTGCCCCCACACAGAGGGAGGGAGAACTACACCCATGGGTAAACCCGACTTCACCACCGGCCCGGTCACCCCGGCAGCGGCATCGACACCCGGCACGCCGCCCAGCACCTCGCCGTACGCCAACCCCGCCAAGAGCGGCGACACAGCGCCCTGGAACGCCGCTCCCCCCGGCATGGCGACCACTCAACTGGACACCCCGCACGAACTCGCCGCCTCGACCGGGATAGCCCGGCAGATCGCCACCGACCTCAACCAGGCCAACGGCGACAGCGGGCCCCTCACGCTGAGCCTCAGTGACCACGTGAGCACCGCGTCGGCGGGTACCCGCGGTTTCGCCTTCAGCAGCGCACTCACCAGCTGCACCGAACGGTGGCTGAAGCAGTGCACAGCCCTGCACGACCGGATCGACGGGATCGCCACCAACCTCGACACCACTCAGCGGACGTACACGGCCAACGAGGACAAGAACGCCCAGCTGTTCGGCACGGCAGTTCACTAAGGGGAAGCGGGCACATGGTGTCCTTCAAGCAGTTATACGAAGCCCGTCCGGACGCCGTCACGGAGGCGTCCGAAGCCTGGTCCGGCGTCGCCAAGACCCTCACCACCCTGGACGGCCGGGTCCGCAAGGACCTCACCAGCACGGCGCAGCGGGCCGGTTGGAAGGGCGTGGCGGCGGCCAATGCAAGCTCGGCGTTGGAGGGGGTGGGCGCCGACTTCGAGCAGGCGTCGGCAGTCGCGACCGCCCTCGCCGCGATCATCACCGCCGCCGCCGAGGAGTTCCGCGCGGCCCACAACGACCTCCTCACCGCGGTCTACGACGCGAGGACCGAGGAGCTGACCGTCACCCCCGACGGCGAGGTCTGCTGGCCCCCGCTGGCCGGCTCGCGGAACGACCCCGACGGGGTCGAGGCCGCCAAGAAGTACGACACCGAGATGCGGGCCAAGGCCGACGCGATCGCCACTCGCCTCGGCAAGGCCGTCGGCCGGGCCACCGCCGCCGATCAGACGGCCGCCGCCGCTCTCCAGAGCGACATCGGCACCAGCACCACCTCATTCAACCCGAAGCCGTACGGCGCCGGCCCGATCGCTGACGCCAACCAGGCCAAGGACCTATTGTCCAAGGCCGGCAGCCTCTCCGATGACCAGCTCAAGCAGTTGCAGGCCCTCCTGGCCGCCAACGCGGAGAACAAGGACTTCTCCACCACGCTGCTCAACGGCCTCAACTGCGGTGGCAAGACCGGCCCGGACGCTCTGCTGGAGTACTCCAAGGTCTACGGCGACCTGGCCCACGGCAATCACAACGCCAAGGGCTACCAGGACGTCTACAGCAGCCTGTCCGTCGCCCTGGCCACGGCCACCCGCGACGGCGGGATGGGCAAAGACTGGGAGGACGGCCTCCTGAAGGCCGCACGCCGGCCCGGAGACTCGGCGGCAGGCTGGAACGACAACTACCCGGCGCTCACCTCGCTGATGGGCGCGGGCGGGAACTTCGACAAGGCGTTCCTCCTCAAGGCCGGAAACGACCTGGTCGACTACGAGCGGAACAGCAAGACCAAGGGCGAAGACCTCTGGGGTCCGAACTGGTCCCTCAGGGCCGGTGCAGGCGATCCGCTGGGCCCCCTGATGAAGCAGATGAGGAGCGACCCGGCGGCGGCCGAGGAATTCCTCGACCCGAGCCGCAACAAGAACCTCACCTACCTACTCAAGGACCGCTCGTGGCCCAACCAGGACCTGGAGGGCAAGTTGTCCCCCGACGAGCTGCGCAACAGCTCTCACGGGATGTTCGGTCAGGTCCTGGAAGCTGGCGCGACCGGCCGCGACCCCAACAGCTCGCAGCCGCCCATACGACCGCACGACGCGACGATGAACCGGATCATGGACACCGCGCTCTCGACGCTCGGCGGCGACAAGGCGGGCGACCAGAACAACCTCGCCGTCGCTCTTCGCCGTCCGATGGCCGACATGGTCGCCGATTACGTGGCAGACACCCATGACATCCTCAGCAAGGACCTTCCCGGCCCCTCCGAACCCGGCGGATTGAACGCCACCCGCGAGCAGCTCCTCCGGGTGATCCGGGGCACCGCCGAAGACCCTGAGGCGTACTCCCTGATCCACCTGGCCCAGACACAGGAGGTGGCCCGGCGGATGGCCGAGTTCGGCCCCGAGGCGTTCAGGGACGTCAACGGGCGCCCGGACCCGAAGTTCGAGGGATTCGTCAACGAGGCCGGCAAGGCCTTGGGCGCGCTCGACGCCGTTCAGGCGGACACGATCACGGACCACAAGTCCGATGAGCAGTTCAAGGTCAACTGGAAAGCCAAGATGGACTACCACTACATCGGCACGCTCGCGAACATGATTCCGGGCAAGGACTGGCTGCCGGTGGGGGACATCGCCCAACGCTACGTCGACGTCGCCACGTCTGACTGGGCGAACAAGGTCAACGCGGCGATCGACACCAAGGCGCAGGGCGACCTCAGCAGCCTGTACACGACGGGACAGTCGCAGATGCAGGTCATGCTCAAGGCGAAGGCCGATCAGTTCGGCGTGCCGGGTCGGGACATCCTGCTCGGCCAGCTGACCGACTCGGCCAACGTTCACTACTACACATCGATCGTCCAGGCCCACAACGCCGCCTTCGGGAAGGGATGATCCGATGCCGGAACGACAGTCCAAGATCTCCGAGGTCGATGCCGCCCTCGACCGGCGCGGGTTCACCACCTGGCCGTTGCGGGTGCGGGCGGTGGTCGGCGCGGTGACGGTGACGGCGGTCGTGGCCGGGGTGGGGGCGTTCCTCGCCAACAACCTGAGCAACGCCTTCGGGCCGGACGCCGTGTGCGACGGCGCGGTGAGCGCGGCCGCACTGAACGACGCGCTCGGGACGGGCAAGGTCAGCAGCAAGAAGAACGGTGTCTGGCAGTCGCCGAGCGGCGGAGCGTTCTGCACGGCGGAGGTGAGCTACGGACTCTTCGGCAACAGCCGGTCCGTCTTCGTGCAGGTCCTCCAGGCCGACGACCTCGCCCCCTACCCGGCCAACTCGAACAGCCAGCTGTTCGCCGCCTCGGCGAACGGCGGCGCGAGCGGAGCGGCCCGCAGCGACTGGGCGTGGGCGCTGCTGCCCGGAGAGTGCGGCAACGGCCTTCGAGTGGAGGTCAAGTCGAACGGCGATGACGGACCCGGCGCGGAGAACCTCGCCCGTTTCGCCGTTTCGGCGGCGAACGGCGTCGCGGCGGGCAAGGGGTGCGGGAAGACGCCACTTTCCGGACCGCACGAACTGTCACAGGCTGGTCAGGAGCACGACCTGAACAACGCCTCGGTCTGTGGCCTGCCCGGGTTCACCGCGGCCAGCGCCAGCAGCAAGGGCTACCGGGAGAGCGTGACCACCGCGTTCGACCCGGTGTGGGTGTGCCGGATCGCCACCGGCCAGAACCCCACCGCCTGGTCCTTCAGTATCGGGACCGAGCCCAGGGTTCGGGGGCCGTTGAACGAGAAGGACGCCACACCCGCATTCGGCCGGTCCCGCTGGGCAGGCTCCCCCATCCCGAAGCAGGAGGTCGTGGCGACCTGCCACGACAAACCCACCTACTTCCGGATGGACACCGACAACCTCCAGGGGCTCTTCCCCGACACCGACGAGGCCTGGAAGCAGTTCCTCACCGCTGGCGGCAAGGCGATCGGCTGCGAGCCGATCCTCTGATTGCCTCCGTCGAGGGGCCGACTCTGTGACGGCCACTCGACGGACGGATCGAGCGATGCCCGACCGGCACAGCAGGCTGGCTGGCCCGGCTTGGAGGCGGACCAGCGGGACCTGCTGGCGGCGCTCGGCATCGAGGCCGACCGCGAGCTGGTGGCCGCCAAGACCGCCGCCGACGCGAAGCCAAAGGTGTCGAGGGAGGACCGCTTCCAGCAGGGCCTGGCCGCCCTCGCCGCCTTCGTCGAGCGCGAGGGCCACACCAAGGTGCCCCGACCCTACAAGGAGCCGCTGGAGATCGTGGTGACCGGCCCCGGCGGGGAGGAGAGCGTTGAGGTGGTCTCCGTGGGGTTGGGTCCGAAGGTGTCGCGCGCCGACCGGTTCGCCCAGGGCCTGGCGGCGCTCGCGGCCTTCGTCGAGCGTGAGGGGCACGTCTGGGTGCCGCGCACCCACAAGGAGGGCGGAGTGTCCCTCGGGTCCTGGCTCGCTGGACGAGGCGTTCGGAGTCCCGGGCATGCCAGCGCGCGTGCATCACCCCGGCGTGACTACGCTCGACCACCCAGCGTCGGGACAGGACCACGAGCCCCTTTGCGTCCTTGGGCCGGCTGACCGTCTTGACCGCGAGGTTCAAGTACTTCTTCGCCCAGCCGATCAGCTGCCCGGCGCAGGCGAAGTCGACCCAGACGATCGTGATCTCCGGGTGCATCAGCCGCAGCCGGAACAGGCAGCTCGCGGTACCGGGGGAACCTCGCCGCGTGGTGGTGGCTGGGGTCGCCTATGGCGCCACCGCGACCGGGGCCAGCGGAAGGATCGCCGGGAAGCGGGACCTGACGGCCCCTCCAGCGGACGGTGGGAGTCGCCTATGGCACCGAGGCGCGCCCCGGGGCTGGGGCCCCGCGGCGCACGGGTGGCGGAAGATGCGTTCGACGTCGCGGGCCTGCACGGCCGGGTCCAGGAGTCCCCGGAAGAACGTCTTGGTGAAGGTGCACTGCTGGACCACGTGGACGACGTCGCACGTCATGGGCACCCCCAGGTAGGCGAGCGCCGGGTGGTCGGGGCCGTGCGGGATCGAGCACAGTGCCATCGGCGGTCGAACACCACGCGTGCGCGCGCACCATGCCGTCACCGGCCAGCGCGTATCCCTCGACGTAGGCGCCGGGCAGGAGCCGGGCGATGCGCAGCGCGTTGCGGTGACACCGTCCAGGCACTCCGCGGCGCGGGACACCCGAGCGGGGCCACGGCGCGGGAGTGAACAGGCGGCCCTGGTCGAGCACGACACAGGCCCCTCGGGCACCGGCCGTGGCGGCCATCGCCGCTACGGCCCTGAGGAGGACGCGGTCGTGACGCGTCGGCAGGTCTGCGGGCACACACCAAGTCTGCGCCCGCCCGGCAGACCCGGCCCGCCGACAGGACGGCACGCTGGCCCGGGCGAGCGAACACCGCTGCTGGCGGGCGAGGCGGCGCTCCCAGGCGCCGACCTGCGCTCGCCGGCCGCCCGCGAGCCGTCCGGCACCCCGGCGACGGGCGCTCCCGGTCGGTGCCGAGGACAAACTCGCGCAGATCACGAGGCGCACGGTCCCGGCGTTGGTCGACCTCCCGGTCCCGAAGTTCCGGAGGGAGCCGTGAGAGGTGACGGCGTCTGCGTCGACCGGACAGGGCATCGAGATAGGCGTCCCTGGTCCTTGCCGTGAATCGCCCCTACGAGAGCACCCATTGGGGCGAGTGGCCGGGGTCGGCCGGGCAGGTGAAGACGTGCAGGTCCCGGTCCCGGCCGAAGCGGAGCCGGGTGGGTTGGGCAACGGATTGGCCACCCCGGATCGACGCCTTCCCCCTCAGGGTTGGATCTCGGTCCTCCACAGGCACCCAGCTGTGCGAGCCCGCGTCCGTCTCGTGGCCCTCCGCCGTCAGCAGCAGCCGCATGGGGGTTGCGCAGGACGCGCAGTCGACGGTCATCGGGCCAGTCGACGCCCAGCTGGGGTAGCCGCCGACGCGCCAGCCGGGAGGGATCGACAGGTCGTACTGGTAGCTGGGCGCATCGGGGCCGTGTTCCGTTTCCTGGGCGTCGTCCCACGCGTCGATTCGCGCGATCAGCGAGGCGGGCAGTGTGTCGTCCTCCGCCCAGGGATAGGTGTCCACCTCTTCCGGGTGCAGGACACATGGCTCGGGGAGTTCGTCCTCCCATCGAAGCAGGGGCACTTCGGGCGGAGCGGCAAGGAAGCGTTCCGCGTCCTCGGTCTGCTCGGCCTGCCGCCACCGCAGTCGGTACCGACGCTCCAGGTACGGGCCGTGGGTGAAGGGGCACCGGAAGAGCTGCACCAGGTCTGCACCGCCGGGCCCGTAGGCAAGGCCGGGGATGTCACGGCGGAAGAACTGGGCCAGCCCCACGAAAGGCACCGGACCGTCCTGTTCGGCACTCCATGGCCGGCTCGGCGGCCAGACGCCAGCGGCCCGGGCACTGCGGATCTCCTCCGGCGCGTACCCCTCGGTCTCGCGCTGGTGCGGCTCGTGGCAGAGCGGCCATGATTCGCCGTCCGGCCACAGCATCGGCCCGCCGACGTGGCTGTCATGCATGCCGGGCCGCCCCGGTCTCGGGTGCAACCGGGTCGTCCGGGCCCGATAGGGGGCCAGCTCCGGGAACACGACCTCCACGGGCACCGGCCTGGCCGGCGTGGTCCTCGTCATGCGCAGACCGTACGCGGCCGGGCAAGGGCCACGCGAACGGATTGCCGCGAGCCCAGTGCGGCACCCTGACCGACGACCGAACCTCGGCTGGCCCCTCACCTCGTCGTTCAGAGAAGCCTGTGTCAGGTGCTCACTCCTCCGGCCCGACACCGACCAACGGGAACGGCTGGTCAACACCCGCGACAACCTCATCGCCCGTATCGCCGAGACCGAACACGAAGGCCGGCTCGGCGAGGTCGAGGACCTGCAGGTCAGCCTGGTCAGCGCCCAGGACAAACTGGCTCAGCTCGACTCCGAAGCGGCCCGTCGATCGACGGCCGTCAGTATCGGCATGCCGACGTTCGGCCAGATCACCGCCCGCACTGAAAACCCGACCCCATCCCTGGCCCCAAAGGCTGACCTTAGGCTTTGGCCATGCTTCTGATCTACGACGGCGAGACCACAGCCGACGCACCCACGCCGCGCACCGGCGGAGTCCCACTGGTCCCGGGTGAATTCGTCTGGCCGACGTGCCACGAGTGCGGAGGGGCCATGCAGTTCCTCGCCCATCTCCCCCTCGATATCGGCGTGGTCGCGGTGTTCTTCTGCCAGAACGATCCTGGGATGTGCGACGACTGGGACGCCACTTCCGGCGCCAACCGCGCCTACCTGTTCTCCGGTGAGCTCACCCCGGCCGCTGTCCCGGCCGACGGCGAGACGCTCTTGGGCGCGGTCACCGCTCTGCGCCTCCATCCCGCTGACGAACCCACGGAGGAGCCGGTCCTCGGACGGGTGGGCGGGGAGCCTGACTGGATCCAGGGTGACGAGACCCCCGAGTGTCCGTCGTGCGCCACCCGCATGACGTTCACGGCCGAGCTGGAGGAGGGTCACGACTTCGCCACCTCCGCGAACTTCGGCGGCGGGGGCCGCGGTTACCTCTTCAACTGTCAACCCTGCCGCCAGGCCGCCTTCCTCTGGCAGCGCTGAGAGCCGTCCCAAGAGCTATGCGGCGTGCGTGGTTCAGACAACTGCGACGCAGTCCCACGACGTGCGCTTCCATCAGCTGCAGCGCGGCACCTCCGACCGGGTGCGCGACAAGCAGGTCAAGGAGCGCACCGGCAAGGAGGTCGAGTTCGCGGACATCGTGAAGGGTTACGAGGTCACCGACGGCGAGTACGTGACCGTCGAGCCCGACGAGCTGGAGCAGACGTCGCCGGGCAGAAGCCGAACGATCGACATCGCCGGGTTCGTCGACCTGGACGAGGTCGACCCGATCTTCTTCGACCGCACCTACTACCTCGGCCCGCGCGGCATGGAGGACCAGAAGGTGTACGCGCTGCTGGTCGAGGCCTGGAGCACGTCGGCAAGGTGGGGCTGGCGATGTTCGCGATGCGTGGCAAGGAGTACCTGACCGCGGTGCGCTCGGACAACGGGCTGCTGGAGCTGCGCACCATGCACTTCGCCGACGAGGTCCGCGATCCGCGTCGCGAGGTCGACAACCTCCCTGAGAAGACGAACCTCACCGCGCAGGAGGTCAGGCAGCTTTCCCAGCTCACCAAGGCCGAGCTCTACCAGCGCGCCACCGACCTCGACATCCCCCGCCGCTCCACCATGACCCGCGACCAGCTCCAGCACGCCCTCGAATAAGCCGGGCGACCCCGCCGCGCCGCCTCGTAGAACAGGGCACGGAGCCAGCAACCGACGATCGAGCAGGCAGTCCCCGATTCCGGCGGCCTGCGGCGGACGGAGGTGCCCGCCCCACGGATCAGGCAGCGAAACACCCTGCGGGCAGTACATGGCCTCGGCCAGCAGACCTCCCTCTCCGCGGTCTCCCGCAGGCGCGAACCCCGGGCCACCCCACCCGTCACACAGGAAGGAGGCCCTCCCAGAGGACACTGCCAGGAAGCTTTGAAAAAGCCAGGATCGCCTCATTCAGCTCAGACGCGAGAATCGCCCGATTCTCCTGCAGAAGTCGGCGAACCTCGCTCGCGGGCCCCTCATGCTCTGCGCTCGGCCTAAACCCCTCCCACGCTTCGACGAAGATCGAGCCGGCGGTGCATGTGCTGACCGACCTGACCGCGGACGAGGTCACGACGTGGCAGCGCACTGAGAAGATTGCGACGGTCCGCACCCTGGTGGAGCTGCGGGACTTCGTTCGACGCTCCACCGGCCCCCGGACTGGGACTTCACCAGCGGCCAACAGCAGCAGGCACCGCCGAAGAGCGATGCCTGAGCCGGCTCGGGACGGGACCTCGGCAGGCAGCCGCGGGAACGGGAACGGGGACCAGGATGTCGAGATCGCGGACGACGCTCTGGCTGCTGCGAGTCAACCGGGCAGAAGCTGTCAGGGCGGGCAGACACTCGGCTCCGACCGAGCCCTCGGCTGCTATCGGCATCCCCGTTACACTCCGGGCCATTGGGTGACGCCATGTCAATCAAGCCCAGGGGGAACTCATTGGACTCGGAGACCGCACCGCGGCGCTTGATAGGGGGCCGCTACCAGTTACTCTCCCTCCTTGGCGCAGGTGGGATGGGACGGGTCTGGAAAGCCCGCGACCAGCAGTTGGACGTCGATGTCGCTGTCAAGGAAGTCTTCCGGCCTCCCGGCATATCCGACCAGTACTGGCAGGAACTCCTCCTGCGGGCCGAGCGCGAGTCCCGCCACGGCGCCAGGCTGAGGGACCACCCCAACGTCGTCGCCGTCTTTGACGTCGTCATCGAGAACGGGATCCCCTGGACCGTGATGCGGCTGGTCAACGGCACGACCCTGGAGGAGCGCCTCACCCGGGGACGCCTGCCCGTCGACGAAGCCGCAAAGATCGCCAGGGCCGTGCTCGGAGCGCTGAGAGCGGCCCACGATGCGGGGATCATCCACCGAGACGTGAAGCCCGCGAACATCATGCTCGCCGACGACGGCGGCATCCTGCTCACCGACTTCGGCATCGCGATCAACAACGCCGACACCAAACTCACCCGGGACGGCGGCATCATCGGATCGATGGCCTACATCGCCCCCGAGCGCGCCGACGGTGAGCAGGGCAACGAGGCCAGTGACCTGTTCTCCCTCGGCGTCAGCCTCTACCGGGCCACCGAAGGCGGGGACTCCCCGTTCCAGCGCGACACCCTCACCGGAACACTACGCGCCGTCGCCGCGTACGAGCCCCCGCCACCCACCCATGCCGGCCACTTGAACCCCCTCATCACCGCGTTGCTACGCAAGGAAGCGAAGGCCCGCCCCACCGTGGCCGAGGCACTCGCCATGACGACACCCGCCGCAACGAAAAGGCCTGCTACCGCGAAGTCGCCCGCCGCGGCTCCGACACCCACGACACCTCGCCCGCCCACTCCGCAGCCCGAGAACGCCAACCACTACGTTGTCCTCACCCGGATCGGCCGCGACCGCAGCGCAGTCGTCAAGGCCGTCAGCAACGTAGCCGGCCTCCCCTTCAAGGAGGCCTGGCAGATCGCTGACCGCGACAGCAACGCACGCCACCGCATCGTGCTTCGCAAGGTCGACAAGGCCACCGCCGTTGCCGCCCAGAGCGTCCTCGCCCGTGCCGGCGCCACCGCAGTCATCACCAGTCGTGAACCGGGCCCTTGGTTCCCCTACTGGCGACTCGTGTACAGCGGAGTCCTTCTGCTCCTGGTCGGCGTCGGCATGACCACTGCTACGGTCTTGACCGCCCCCGACCATGGCAGCCAGTCCATCAACGGCCTCGCGGTGGTCGGACTCAGCACCTCGCTCGGAGCGAGCGGAGCGCTCGGACTCGTCCTTCTCGCCAACGCCTTCGCATCCAAGTCGAAGGAGGACCGCGACGGCCACCTGCGACCAGGGGAGGCCCTGGCCGCCGTCGGCCTCAGCATCGTATGGACAGCCTGTCTGGTGATCTACACTACGCAGCACTACACCCTGTACTGGTAGTCGCCAACGCTTCGGTTCGACGGGGATAGGCGGTGACGCAGAGCCGCGCCACCCATCCCCGAGGTCGGAGGATCAGCCCCGGCCACCCACGCGCTGACGCGGAGTCGGTCTGCGGCGGCTGGGTCGGCGGCGCCGCATTCTGGTGGTCTCGCGGTGCTGCTTCATCTCCGGTCCGGAGCCGCACCGGTGCATGAGAGGATGCGCGCGTTCTTGGGACTGCGGAGGGGGTTGTCCGGTGCGTGTGCGTGCTGTAGCGCTGGTTGCGGGGGTCGCCGTGGGGTTGGGGCTGGCGGGCTGTACCGACGGGCGACCGGGGGCTGGGGCTCCAGCCTCTACCGGGCCCGTGGCACTGCGACTGGCCACCGGTCTGCTGACGTCCGCTCAGCTCCCGCCTGGCTTCGAGCTGCTGCCCGGCGTGCCCGGCTCCCCGGCTCCTCGTGCCCCGCTGATGTCGATGCCGTGCTCGGACCTGGTGACGGACAGCTTCCTGGCTACCCACACCCAGCCCTTGGAGGAGGTCTCGGCCGGCCTGGAGCGGCCGCCCACCGGCGCCGACGGCCTCGCCGACGGCTGGTACGGCGAGGAGACACTCGACCGGTACGGGCCCGGCCAGGCTGCCGCCGTCATGACGGCCATCCGCGGCGCGGCGCAGCGCTGCGCTTCCTACTCCGATGTGCTTCCGCTGGACGGCCCCGCGACGCACAACACCGTGTCGGCGAAGGATCCAGGCGTGCCTGCGGACGAGGGCCTGGTGCTGCGGATCACCGTCACTGCCTCGGACGACGCGCAGCCGTGGGTCACCGAGAGGGCGTTCGTCCGGGAGGGTGATGTGCTGCTGACGGTGGACAAGTTGATCGAGCAGGCGCCTGTGGTCGGGGTCGAAGCCGTCCTGCCGGCCGCCGTAACGGCCTACCGCGCGGGCAGTGGTCGGTGAGACCGAGCGCGGACCTACGGGAGTGGGGCTCATCGGAGCACGGATGAACGCCGCGAGGTACCCGGACGTCGGCAAAGCCGGGCCGGCCATGTTCGCGATGCGCGGCAAGGGGTACCTCACCGCCGTGCGCTCGGACAACGAGCTGCTGGAACCGCGCACCATGCACGCTTCGCCGACGAGGTCCGCGACCCGCGCCGCGAGGTCGACCACCTCCCTGAGAAAACCAGGCTCACCGCGTAGGAGGTCCGGACCGCCGAGCGGCTGATACCCGCCCTCAGCTCCAAGCCGCCCTCAGAAAGTGTTGGGTAATCGGATGATTACTGGTTCTTGAGGTCGTCGGCGAGGCGGCGGGCTGCTTCGGTCTCGATGGGGCCGCGCGGTTCG
>NZ_JBIWNL010000034.1:0-96605 GCF_044767225.1 Kitasatospora sp. NPDC101447 | reverse complement strand
TGAAATCTGTTCGCTGTCACCGCCCACCGACATCCGCGCCCTGAGCGCCCTGCCGGTCGCCGCCGCCCGTCCTGGTCAGCCGTCCAGCGAGATCGCGTTCTTGGCCCGCTCCACCGACTCCTCGGCGGCCGGACCGCCCGGGTTCTCGGTCGCCAGATCCTGGTTGAGCGCGACGAACGGGCGCAACCGCTCCTCGTACGAGGTGAAGGCGGTGCGGTGGTCGCCGCCGGAGCGGTCGAGGGCGTCGGCCAGGACGTGGGCGCCGACCAGGGCGAGGCTGGTGCCCTGGCCCGACAGCGGGGAGGCGCAGTAGCCCGCGTCCCCGAGGAGGACGACCCGACCCTGCGACCAGCGGTCCATCCGGATCTGCGTCATCGTGTCGCAGTAGAGGTCGGGTGCCTCGGCCAGCGCCTTCAGCAGCCTCGGGGTCTCCCAGCGCAGCGCCGCCATCCGTTCCGCGACGACCGCCCGCTGCGCCTGCGGATCGCGTCGGCCCTCCGGCAGCGGCTCGCCGCCGAAGCCGAAGCTGATCCGCAGCTCGGTGTTGCCGCGCACCGGGTAGATGCCGTAGCCGGCCTCGCCGTCGCGCAGCCACACCTGCCAGTCCTCCAGGTCGAGGAAGTTGTCCGAGCTGAAGATCGCCAGATGCATGCCGAGGTGACGCGCGAACTGCTCCTCGGGCCCGAAGGCCAGTCGTCGGACGGTCGAGTGCAGGCCGTCGGCACCCACGACCAGGTCGAAGCGGCGAGGCTCGGCGTGCTCGAAGGAGACGAGGACGTCGTCCTCGCCCGGTTCGAGCGCGGTCACGCCGTCCCCGAAGACGAACCGGGTGCCTCCGCCTTCCGTGGCCCGATCGTGCAGGATCCGTACGAGGTCGTCGCGCAGCAGCTCAAGGTCGTCGCTGTCGAGCCGCCCGCTGCTGAACGTGCTCTCGGTGGAGCGGTGGAGCTCCCGGCCGTCGCCGTCCAGGACGGACATGCCCCGCATCCGGGTCCGGTGGGCGCGGACCTGCTCCAGCACGCCCAGCCGCTCGACCACCTCCAGTGCGACGCCCCGGACGTCCACGGCCTGCCCGCCGCCGCGCGGCCCGGGGGCGCGCTCCACCACCGTGGGGGCGATGCCCCGGCGACTCAGCAGTGCGGCGAGCGCGGTGCCCGCGATGCCGCCGCCGGAGATGAGCACGGTCTTCATTGGTCGCTCCTCGCTGTCCGTCCACGCGCGGTGCCGCGCGTGGGGTCGTACGCTGTACGCGAGCTGAATGTACGGCGTACGCGCAGCCCGGCCAACTGCTGTTCCGTGCCAACTGATCTAGTGCAGAAGGGCGTTCCTGGGCTGCACTCCTGGTAGCGTCTGCGCTAGTACAGCTCCGGCTGTCGCGGAAAGAGATCCACATCACACGAGGGGCGGTCCCGCATGTCCGGCACACCCGAGTCCGTCCCGCCGTACCGGCGCATCGCCGACGAGATCGCCGGGCGGATCGCCGATGGCACGCTCGCGCCGGGCGAGCGGGTGCCCTCGACGCGGCGGATCGTCCGTGAGTGGAACGTCGCGCTCGCCACGGCCACCAAGGTGCTCACCACGCTGCGGTTGGAGGGGCTGGTCGAGACCCGGCCGCGGGTGGGCACCGTGGTGGCCGCGCCCGCGCCGACCGCACCAGTTGTGCCCGCGCCAGTTGTGCCCGCGCCCGCGGCGGCCGCGCCCGTCAGGCCCGGTGCGCCCGTGCCCGTCACGGCTACCGCGCCCGCCCTGCGGGGTGGGTCACCGGCGGGCTCGGGAGCGTCCGTGGAGCTCAGCGCGGAGCGGATCGTCCGGGCCGCGATGGAGATCGCCGACCGTGAGGGGCTCGCCGCACTCTCCATGCGCAGCGTCGCGGCGCGACTCGGCGTCGCCGCGATGTCCCCCTACCGGTACGTCCCGAGCAAGGACGACCTGGTGCTGCTGATGGCGGATGCGGCGTTCGGGGAGGAGTCCTTCCCGGCGGATCCGCCGGGGGAGTGGCGGGCGCGACTGGAGACCGGTGCCCACACGCTGTGGCGGATCTACCGGCGCCACCCGTGGCTCGCCCAGGTCGGCGTACTCACCCGCCCGCTGATGCTGCCCGCCCTGCTGGACCACGCCGAGTGGGCGCTCGCGGCGCTCGACGGCCACGGCCTCGACGCCGCGACCGTGCTCGACCTGCACGTCCTGCTCTACAGCTACGTCCAGGGGATCGCCGTTCACCTGGAACGGGAGGCCCAGGCCGAGGCCACCACGGGCCTCACCGAGGACCAGTGGATGGACCGTCAGGGCCCGGTCCTGGCGGCGATCGTCACCGGCGAGCATCACCCGGTGTTCGCGCGGATGGTCGGCAGCCTCGGCAACGACTACGACCTGGACCTGGACGCGTTGTTCGCCTTCGGGCTGAAGCCACTGCTGGACGGCGTCGCCGCCATGATCGAGTCGGCCGCGAACGCGCCCACGAGCCAGACCTCGATCGCGACCACGTGAAGCGGGGAGCGGGCGGCGGGAGCGGGCCCGGGGTGGTCTTGCCTCGGGCGGAGTGGCGGAGTAGGAAGGCGGCATGAGCGACAGCACGACGAACGAGCCCACGGCGGTCTGCGAACTCGCCTCCGACGGCGGCAGCACGGAGGCGGCGCTCGGGCACGACCCGGCGGCGTCCGGGCCGCGCGCCGACTGCGTACTGTGCGGCGAACCGACCGAGTTGCCCGCCGATCAGCCGGGCAGCACGCTCTGCCCGGTGTGCGCCTGGCAGCAGGCGCAGCGCATCGCCTGCTCGGGCTGATCCCGTCCGGTCCGAGGCCTGTCCCGAGGCCGGCCCGGTGGCCCGTCCGCGGCCGGGTGCTGGCTCCCCCTACGCGTCCTCCCGTCCGGCCAGGGCCAGCGTCGAGCCGCGCCGCCCCTTGCGGACCAGCAGCTGGGCCGGGACACGGCTGCGCAGGTCGGCGACGTGGCTGACGATGCCGACTGCGCGGTCCCGCTCGCGCAGGCCGTCGAGGACGTCCATCACCTCCTCCAGGGACTGCTCGTCGAGGGTGCCGAAGCCCTCGTCGATGAACAGGGTGTCCAGCGGCATGCCGCCCGCCTCGTCGGTCACCACGTCGGCCAGGCCCAGGGCGAGGGAGAGCGAGGCGAAGAAGCTCTCGCCGCCGGAGAGGGTCGCGGTGTCCCGCTCGGTGCCCGTCCAGGCGTCCACCACCCGCAGGGCCAGACCCGAGCGTTTGGTGCCGGCGCCCCGGCCGTCGTTGTGCACCAGGGTGTAGCGGCCGCCGGACATCCGGACCAGCCGGTCGCTGGCCGCCGCTGCGACCTGCTCCAGCCGGGCCGCCAGCACGTACGACTCCAGGCGCATCCGCAGCCGGTTCTCGGCGGAGGTGCCGGCGGTCAACGTGGCGAGCCGGTTGATCCGCCCGTACCGGTCCAGGGCCGGCGCCAGCTCGGCGGCGAGCCCGGCCAGCTGCCGGCCGATCGCGGCCAGCGCCTCGCACCGTTCGTGGGCCGCCGCGCGGGCGGCGTGCGCCTGTCCGAGCCGGTCGGTGGCGGCGCGGAGCGCGGCCGCGACGGCGGGCAGGTCGACCGGTGGACGGGCCGCGGCCTCGGCAAGCTCCGGCAGGTCCAGCTCGCGCCGGACGGCGGCGGTCTCCGCCCGGTGCCGCTCCAGCCGGGCCTCCAGCCGCTCGCGTTCGTCCCGCGGCAGCAGCACCGCCAGTGCCGCCCGGGCGTCCGGGAAGCCCGCCGCGGCGGCGGCCCCGCCCAGCTCGCCCTCGGCCTCGTCGAGCCGGGCCGCGGCCTCCGCGCGGGCGCGGGCGGCGGCGGCCGTGGCGGCGACCTGCTCGGTGGTCCGGGTCAGGGCAGCTGCCCGGTCGGCGACGGAGGCCGCCTCGCCGCGCGCGGCCGCCACCCGGGCGGTCAGCGCGTCCCGTTCGGTGTCGAGTTTCAGCAGCCGGTCGGTGAGGACGGCGGCGCGCTCCTTGGCCTCGTGCAGCTCGGCGTCGCGGCGGGCACGGTCCTGGGACAGCCGGGCGATCTCCTGCTCGACCCGGCCGAGGGCCTCCGCCGTGTGCCGCGCCTCGCGGTGCTCGCGCTCCAGCTCGGCGAGGGCCCGTGCGAGCGCGTCCGAGCCCTCCGGCCCGGCCGCTCCCGCGGCGGTCGCCTCACGCACCCGCAGCGCCGTGAGCGCCTGGTCCGCCACCGTCCAGGCCTGCTCGGCGACGGCCTGGGCGCGGCGGGCCCGCTCCTCGTCCTCGGCGGCGACCCGGCTGCCGGGCGCCGTCTCGGCCGGCGCCGGATGTTCGGGAGAGCCGCAGACCCGGCAGGCCTCACCGCTGCGCAGCTGCTCGGCGAGTTCGGCGGCCATGCCCGCCAGCCGCCGGTCCCGCAGGTCCAGGCTGTGCTCACGGGCGTCCAGCGCGGCGGTGCGCAGCTCGACGACCCGCGGCTCGGCCACCGTGATCTCGGCCCGCAGGCCGTCGCGTTCCCGGGCCGCGTCCAGTCGGATCGTCGACTCGGCACGCTGTACGTCCAGTTGCTCGACCCTGGCGGTCGCCTCCCGGGCCCGGGTGTGCTGCTCCTCCAGGCGGCTCAGCTCGCCCTCGAACTCGGCCAGCCAGTCCTCGGCCTCCTCGGCCAGCGCCTCGGCGTCGCTCCGGTCCGCCGTCAACGATCCCTGCTCGCGTACGAGTTCGGCACAGCGCAGTTCGTCCGCCCGGGCCGCCTCCAGCCGGACCACCTCGGCCCGCAGCCGCAGCTCGGCCTCGGCCAGCTCGGCGGCGCCGGCCCCGTCGAGCCGCCGGCCCTCACCGCCGGGCGCGGCGGCCAGCACCTCGCGGTGCCGGAGCTCCGCCGTCTGCGCGCGCCGCAGCGCCTCGGCCGCGCTCTCCCGCAGCCGCAGCGCGGCCTCCACCCCGACGGCCTCCTGCGCCGCGGCCAGCCGCTGCCGGTCCAGCGCCGCTTCGGGCTCGAACCGGGCCAGCCGCCCGGCCAGCTCCCGCGCCTCCCGGTGCCGGCGCTGCCGCCCGGCCAGCTCTTCGGCGGCCTCGCGGTGCCGCTGGGCGGTGCGCTGCGCCGCCCCGGCGCCCGCGAGCGCCGACTCCGCGACGGTGAGCTGTTCGGCCGCGCCGCTGCGCAGGACCGCCGCCCAGCCGAGCACCCCGGCGGTGAGCCCGGTGTCACCGTCCTCGGCCGGGACCCAGCCCTCCGCGGGCTCGGCGCCCGGGCCCGCCGCCTGTTCGGCCTTGCTGGCGAGGTCGCGCAGCCGGCGCCGCCCGGCCTGGACCGCCGCCTCCTGGGCCCGCCGCTGCTCGGCCAGCCAGTCCTCGACGTGCCGGTACCGCTCGGTGTCGAACAGCCGCCGCAGCAGCTTGCCGCGCTCCTCCGAGTCGGCCTTGAGGAAGCGGGCGAAGTCGCCCTGCGGCAGCAGCACCACCTGGCAGAACTGCTCCCGGTTCAGGCCGATCAGCCCGAGGACCTCCTCCCCGACCTCCTGGTGCGACTTGCTGAGCCCCCGCCAGCCCGGAGTGCCGTCGCCCGTGTCGGCGACCCACTCGCGCAGCAGGGTCTGCGCCCGTTCGACGGTGGTGCCGGTGCCGACCTTCTTCGGCCGCTGCTGCTCCGGCAGACGGGTGATCTGCAGGCGCCGACCGCCGAGGGTCAGCTCCAGCTGCACCTCGGTGAGCCGCTTGGGGTCGGCGTGGTCGCTGCGCAGCCGGTTGGCGCGCCGGGCGCCCGGAGTCTCGCCGTACAGCGCGAAGCAGACGGCGTCCAGCACGCTGCTCTTGCCCGCGCCCGTCGCGCCGCGCAGCAGGAACAGCCCGCCGGCGGCGAGCGCGTCGAAGTCGACCGTCTCGGAGCCCGCGAACGGGCCGAAGGCGGTGACGGTGAGCCGGTGCAGCCTCATCGGGGCAGGTCCGCCTTCCGGTCGGTGGTCTGCCGGACGCGCTCGAAGCCCTCGCGCAGCCAGCCCAGCTCGTCCGGCTCCGGCTCGGCCCCGGGGCGGACGTGCCGCAGGAAGCCCTCGGCGATCTCCAGGTCGTCCCGGCCGCTCACCCGCGCCGCGTACGACGGGGAGGCCCCGGCCTCGGCCTCGTCCGGGTCGAAGAGCAGCTGCAGGGTGTGCGGGAAGCGGCGGCGCAGCTTCTCCATCGGCTCGCTCGGGCGGACGGCGTCGGTGAGCGTGGCCTGCACCCAGGACTGCTCGTGCTCGGCGTACTGCTCGCCGGTGAGCAGCGCGTCCAGGCTGTCGCGCAGGGTGGCGAGCCGGCGCGGCTCGGGGCAGGGCACGCGCTCGGCGGCCACCGAGCCGTCGGCCGCGAGGTCGACCAGCCACATGCTCTTTCGCTGGTGCACCTCGGAGAAGGAGTAGGCGAGCGGGGAGCCGCTGTAGCGCAGGTGGGGGGCGAGGGTCTGGCAGCCGTGCAGGTGGCCGAGCGCGACGTAGTGCACTCCCTCGAACACCGAGGCGGGCACCGCGGCCACACCGCCGACCGCGATGTCCCGCTCGCTGTCGCTCGGCGCGCCGCCGGTGACGAACGCGTGCGCGAGCACCACCGCGCGGGTACCGGCCGGGCGCGCCGCCAGATCGGCCCGCACCTCGTCCATGGCGGCCCCGAGCACCGCGGCGTGCCCGCCCTTCGCCAGCCCGAACCGCTCGCGCACCAGCGTGGGCTCCAGGTACGGCAGCCCGTACACGGCCACCGGCCCGTGCTCGTCCGCCAGCACCACGGGCGTGGCACACTCGCCCGGGTCCGTCCGCAGATGGATCCCGGCCCGCCCGATCAGCCCCGCGCCGACGCCCAGGCGACGGGCCGAGTCGTGGTTGCCGCTGATGAACACCGTCGGCACGCCGAGATCCGCCAGGCGGTGCAGCACCTCGTCGAACATCGCGACCGCCTCCAGCCCGGGCAGCGCCCGGTCGTAGACGTCGCCCGCGACCAGCACGGCGTCCACGCCCTCGGCCCGGACCACGTCCACCAGATGGTCCAGGAAGGCCCGTTGGGCGTCGTGCAGGCTCTCCCGGTGGAACGAACGCCCGAGATGCCAGTCGGAGGTATGCAGCAGTCGCATGGTCCCCGACCCTAACCGTCGGCACTGACAATCCCACCCGGATCCGTGGAGGCGTGCGTCTCACGGGCACCGGGGGTCCCGTCCCGCGGGGGTGCGGACGGGTCGGCGCGCTTGTCCCGCCCGCCCCCGTCCTCGCCTGCGCGGGGCCTCCCGGGGTCTCGCAGGGGCCCTCTGTTCGATTACTCGGGGTGATTTGTCAGTGGCTGTGTGTATGTTCCTCGACGTCGGCGGCTCCGTCGTTCGGAGCGGTCGGCGCTGTCGGAGATCGAGCAGGTGAGGAAACAGGAGGAGCCATGGCTGCTGTGCGGGAGTTGCTGCGTGGCGTGGTGGGCGCTGCGGGCGTGCGGACGTCGCGGGGGCGCCGGCGGGTGCTGGTGCTGGCGGGGCGGAAGCCGGGGAGCGGTGCCGGCGGGGCGCCGGGTGGTGGGCCCGGTGGTGGGCCCGGTGGTGGGCCCGGTGGGGCGGCGCCGCCCGGAGGTGGGCGGCCGCCCGGTGGGCGCGCGGGAGGGGGTGGTGCGCGGGCCCGGCGCGGCGGGCGGGCCAGGGGCGCGCCCCCGCAGCCGGTCGCGCTGGCGCTGGCCGTCCGGGCCGGGGACTTCGCCGGGCTCGCGCGGTACGGGCTGTTCGGCGGGCTCGACCACCAGGGCTACCTGCGGCGGGCGGAGGAGCAGCTGACGGCCCTGTACCGGCAGGGTCTGGAGGTGCACCTGAGGGTCCTGGAGGCGGACGACTTCGAGGACTACTGCGAGGCGTTCGGCCTCGACCCCCGGATGCCCACGGCCCGGGTCGCCTACGCGGGCGATCCCGAGCTGGCCGGGGAGCCGTTCGTCTACGCGGGCGAGCGGCTGGCCGAGCTGCTGCCGGTGCTGATGGACGACCACCGGGCGCGGGTGCGGATGTCCGTGGCCTGTCTGGCCCTGCTGGACGCCGTCGGCGACGATCCGGACGGGCAGCGCCGGATGGCGGCGGTGATGAGGTACGTGACGTCGGTGTACCTGGCGCTGGCCGAGGGCGCGGGGGAGGGCTGCCACCTGCTGACGCTGCGCTGCCACGGCCCCGAGGACGGCGAGGAGCTCACCTCGGCGGTGGACGTCTGCGTCGAGGACGGGCAGCTGTACCCCGCCGGGCGGGACGCCGAGGCGTTCTGCGTCACGCTGGCGGCGGGCGTGGCCTCCGGTGGCGAGGGGGCGCTGCTGCTGCACGGCGATCCGTCGGCGGGCAGCCGGGCCGATCCGCCGCCCGGGGGCACGGCCGACCCGCCGACCGGTGGCCCGGCGGGCCCGCCGACGGGTGACGTCGGGGTCCGGCCGCCGGTGCGCGGCTGGGCACTGGCCGACGGGCGGCTGCGGCCGATGACCGCGCACGAGGTGTTCGACGAGCTCGCGGACGACGCCGCCCGCGGGCTGCCCTTCCCGCCGGGCGTGGACCCTCGGCCGGGGTTCCCGCTGCCCGGCTTCCCCGGCCCCCGGGGAGGGGGTGGGCCGCTGGGATGATCAGGGGCGTTCACCGCCTCCGCGTCCACCATGCGGCGCTGGGGACTGTTCATCGACCGCCTGTTCGGGGAAGATTCGGAGAAGATCAACAGCAGGAGCGTGCGGTACCCCACGCCGACGCTCCGGCCGCTCCGCTCCGTACCGCGCCCTGCAGGTCCTCTCCGCGCACCGCCGGTCCGGCGAGCCCGACAGCGAGAGGGGGACGCATGAGCGAGCGGAGCGAGCTCGGCGCCGGAGGATGCGCGCAGCCGCACGCCACCGCCGCCGGCTCCGGTGGTGTCTCCGGCGATGGCTCCGGTGAGCGCAAGGCCTCCGGTGAGGTCAATGCCTCCGGTGAGGTCAGCGCCTTGGGCGGGGGCGTGACCTCGGGCGGAGGCGTGACCCCGGGCAGGGTCGAGGCCTCCACCCGGTGGTCCGACGCCCCCGCCGAGCGCCGCGAGGCGAGAGCATGAGCCCGATCGAGTACAGCGCGGAGATCGCCGAACTGCTCGGGAAGGTCCGGCGTCGCCCCACGGCGGGCTGGCCGTGGCGGCCGGGCGAGCAGGTGCCGGACGGACTGCCGGTCAAGCAGTCCTGGGGGTGGCTGTTCGCCCCGGACGGGCGGGTGCTGACCCTGGTGAACCCCAGGGACGGGATCTGCTCGCTGCCCGGCGGCTCGCTGGAACCGGAGGACGCCGGGGACCCTGCGGCCGCCCTGGCCAGGGAGGCCGCCGAGGAGGCGCAGGCGGTGATCGGCCGGCCGTACTACCTCGGGTACCTCTACGACCGCGTCGGTTCGGCGAACGGCGGGCACGAGTGCGCGCGGGTCCGGATGGCGGCGGCACTGAGGGCGGTCGGTCCGAGTGTCGCCGACCCGGCCTCGGGCCGCCACTACCGGCGGCTGCTGGTCGCGCCCGGGCTCGCCGTCGAGCTGCTGGGCTGGGGCGCGCCCGGGCTGCGCCAGGCCCGGGCGGCGGTCGCCACCGCCGTCCGCTGGCTCGGCGTGCCCGAGGCCGCGAACGAGGCGATCGAGGAACTGCCGGTCGGGGGCTGCACGGTCTCGCCGGGCACCGTGTACCCGGGCGGCGGTCGCTAGACCGTCGTGCCCGGGGGCCGAGGGCGGTCCGTCGTCCCGTGGCCCGTGTCCGGCGTCCGGTTCTGAAGGCGGCTCACGGCGGTGCTCGTCCGGGGCCCGCTCGCGCTCGTCGGTTCGTCAGCGTGTCAGTTCGTCGGCGTCGGCCCGTCGGCCCGTCGGCTCGTCAGCTTGTCGGCGTCCGCCCGTCCGCTCATCCGTTTGTCCGCTCGCGCCCGCGGCCTTCCCACGCCCGCCGCGGTCCCCGCGCGCCCGTCGGCGCGCTCTCGCCCGGACTGCCGACCGGGTCGAAACTGACTCAACGGTGGTCGGACATCGACTCCAGGTTTACCGCGCACTGAACTTCCGCAAGTTGCCGGTCCACGCGCAAAACGCTACGCGCGTCAAAACGCACCCGCACTGACCAGTGCGAACTCACGGGCTGTTGGCGGCAGTTCACCTCTGAGCTATCAGACGCTCCGTCAATATCCTTGGCATGAGCGCTTCCGGGTTCCCCTACCGCCTGGTATCACTTCTGTGACCCACGCCACGCCCCCACTCTTCACCCCCCCACCCTGGAGGTGTCATGCCCCGCCCTGCCCGTGCCCTGTCCATCGCCGCGATTGCGGCAGGCCTCACCATGACGACGCTCTTCGCCGCCTCGTCCGCCAACGCGGCCGGTGTGAACTACGTGGCCCTCGGCGACTCGTACTCCTCCGGTGTCGGCGCCGGCAGCTACCTGAGCGACAGCGGTAGCTGCAAGCGCAGCACCAACGCGTACGCGTACCTGTGGAAGAACGCGCACGCGCCGTCCTCCTTCAAGTTCGTCGCCTGCTCGGGCGCCAGGACCGGTGACATCCTCAACAGCCAGATCTCGGCCCTGGACGCCGGCACCACACTGGTCAGCATCTCGGTGGGCGGCAACGACGCCGGCTTCGCGGACACCATGCAGACCTGTGTCCTGGGCTCCGACAGCTCCTGCCTCAACGCCGTCAACACGGCCAAGAACTACGCCCTCAACACCCTGCCGGGCCAGCTCGACGCCGTGTACTCCGCGATCAAGGCCAAGGCGCCCAACGCCCACGTCGTGGTGATGGGCTACCCGCACATCTACAAGGTCGGCGGCGACTGCGTCTTCGGCATCGGCGACACCAAGCGCGCCGCCATCAACGGCGCCGCCGACACCCTGGACGGCGTCCTCGCCAAGCGCGCCGCCAACGCCGGCTTCGCGTTCGGTGACGTCCGCAACATCTTCACCAACCACGAGATCTGCGGCAGCCTGACCACCTGGCTGAACAGCACCACCCTGCCGATCGACGAGAGCTACCACCCCAAGGCCTCCGGCCAGGCCGGCGGCTACCTGCCGGTCTTCTCGCAGTCGTAACGGCTCGTCGGAAGCCGTTCGACCACCTCAGCGCAGCGGTTGCCGCCGCCCCCTCCGGAGGCATGGGGAGGGGACGGCGGCAGCAGCGCTTCGGTTACCTGTCCGGAGCGCTCCCGGCGCGGGCGGGTCCGGTCGGGGGGAAGGGGATGCCGGCGAGGACCGGCAACAACTCGGCCTCCTCGTAGTCGAGATGAGCCTCCAGCTCGGCCGACATCCGGTCCAGTTCGGTGCGGAGCCGCTCCGGTTCGCTGACCTCGATCCCGGCCAGCAGCGCCACCAGCTCGTCCCTGATCCGTCCGATCGCCCGGTGCTGCTCGTCGAGCCGCGCGAGCACGTCGGCCAGCTCCGGGTGGCTGCGGGCGAGGGCGGGGAAGACCGCGGTGTCCTCACCGGTGTGGTGATGGGTCAGCCCGTCGCAGAACGCCAGGCAGTGCTGCCGCAGCTGCAGCCCGAGGCCCGCCGGTCGGCCGGGAACGTGGGCGTGCGCCTCCTCCCGGACGTGGTGCAGTTGGGCGCGGAGCCAGCCGTGCGCCTCCAGCAGCTTGTCGGCGAGGGTGCGCACGACCGGTGCCTCGCCGGTCGGTGCGGCTCCGGGCCGCTCCCGTTCCAGGATGACGACCGGCAACTCCCGTTCGGTGTAGGCCTGGTAGTCGCCGTACCCCGGCGCCTTCCGGACGACGGCGGCGAACAGCCGCTCCCGCCGGGCGCCCTCGGCGGGCACGGCGACCGCGTCGAAGGTGTCGGTGCCGAGTTCGACCCGGACCACGGGGTGGGTCAGCAGGTTGCGGTACCACTGCGGGTGCTCCGGCGCTCCGGCGGCCGAGGCGACGACCAGGAGCAGCCCCTCCGCCCGGACGTACCCGAGCGGCACGGTGTGCGGCCGCCCGGAGCGGGCCCCGGTGGTGGTCAGCAACAGCAGGTCGCCGCCCTCGAAAGGCCCGCCGACCCGCCCTCCGTTGGCGCGGAACTCTTCGATGACATTCAGATTGAAGGACATTGGCATGCGTGTGTGGTGAAGTCTCCGGAAGTGAAGAGGAGTCGCGGCCACACGCGGTGACAGTCAGGGGCGGCGCATCGCGCACGCGGACACCGCGGGGTGACCGCCCGGCGTCAGATCAGGGAAACGGAGAGCGTGCTCATCGCGCGTCGTCCCTTCGAAAGGGTGCTCGCTCGGCCACCGGCCGGCCCACTGCTCTTTGGCCGGCGCCGCGCTGCACGCCCCCATTAGAGCCACGCCGCGGGCGCACTGTCAATGAACATGATCACCAGTCACTCCATCGAACCGCGCCGCCGCGCCGCCGCGCCGCCGCCCCGCCGCCGCACCGCCCGCGCCGCCCGCGCCGCAGCTCCCCGGTGGGGAAGCGGCGGTGCGGCGGCCGGGGCGGGCCATGGGGGGCGACGGGTCAGCGCAGGTAGTCGACCAGGCCGGCCGGCTTGAGGCCGGCGGAGTCGGCGGCGGCGAGGGCGCGTTGCAGGTCGGTGGCCAGGGTGTCGGTCCAGTGCATGATGATGACGTCTCCCGGCTGGAGCGGGCCCGGGTGCCAGATGTTGGCGGCGCCCCAGCTGAAGTCGGCGTCGGCGGTGAGCACGGTGCGGATGCCGCAGTTGGCGGCGGCCTGCAGGGTGTCGGCGTTCCAGGCGAAGAACGGCGGGCGGAAGACCACCGGCGCGGTGCCGAAGAGGCGGGTCATGGTGTCCCGGGCGTCGCAGATCTCGACCTGCTGCTGGTCCAGGGGGAGCGTGCTGAGGTCGGAGTGGGAGACCGTGTGGTCCTGGACCGAGGAGCCGGCTGCGGCGGTGACCCGCTTGAAGAAGGCCGGGTCGGTGCCGGCCGGCATCGGCAGCGGGAAGGCGGTGATGGGCAGCCGGTGGTCGGCGATGAACTGTTCCGCCTCGGGGGTGCGCTGCCAGCCGTCGTCCACGGTGAAGAAGACGACCTTGTCGCTGGTCGGGACCGAGCTTTCCGCCACCGCCGGGGTAGGCGCGGGCCCGTCCACCCGGACGTCGTCCACCGAGAAGGGGCCCTGCTGGTACCAGCCGTGGACGTACAGCCGGACGCTGCGCGCGGCGGGACCGGTGGTGAACCGCGTGGTCAGCCGCTGCCAGCCGCCGCCGGTGCTCTCCGTCCACGCGGGCGGGAGGTCCCTGCCGGTGCCGGTGACGCCCAGGTGGACGAAGTCGCCGCGGACCCAGGCGGAGGCGGTGTAGGTGGTGTCCGGCCGGACGGCGACGGTCTGGACGCACTCGCCGGTGGAGTCGGCGTCCGCCGGGGTGACGGTCAGCGCGGAGGCGCCGGAGTGCGGGGCGGTGGTGGTGACGGCCGCTTCGGCGGGGCCGCCGGTGCAGTTCCAGCCGGAGATGCTGCCCCAGTCGGCGAGGTTCGGGGCAGGCACCTCGAACCCGGGGTTGGTCGCCAGGTTGACCGTCGCCGCAGTCGCGCCTGCTGCGGCCCGCGCGGCGGGCGCCGTCGCGCCGTCGGCGGACGCCGTCGGCACGACGAAGGCGGTGAGCAGCGCGACGGAGGCGGCGAGTGCGGACAGGCGCGCGGACAGGCGCGCGGACAAGTGCGCAGACAGACGCGCAGAAGGGCGCGTGGACATCGACACGTGAGGACTCCAGCGAGTGGGGGACGCCCGTGGGGAGGGCGTGAGCAAGAGCGGACGTGAGCAAGAGCAGACGTGAGCAGGAGTGAGCGCGAGCAGGAGTGAGCGCGAGCAAGGGGGCGTGCGCAAAGGGGGTGGTGGTACGCCGCACTCGGACCGAAGAGAAACAATGGACTGGACCAATCGGCCCGTCAAGGGAACGGCAGGTGAACCGGTCGGCCACCGAGCCATGACCGCAAGAGACAAGACGAGCCGTCAGAATCCGCCGGAACCCCGCGCAGACACGCCGATCAGGAGAGGTACAGCTCCTCTATGTCCTCCGCGTAGTACTCCGCGATGGCGCCCCTGCGCAGCTTGAGCGAGGGCGTCAGCAGCCCCTGCTCCTGGCTGAACTCGCGTGGCAGCAGCCGGAACGCGCGGATCGACTCGGCCCGCGACACCGCCGTGTTGGCCGCCGCCACCGCGCGCTGGACCTCGATGTGCAGCTCCTCGTCCGCGAGCACCGCCCAGGCGTCCAGCTGCTCCCGTCCGTGGGACTTCAGCCAGTGCGCCAGGGCCGCCGGGTCGAGCGTGATCAGCGCGGCCACGTACGGGCGGTCGTCGCCCACCACCAGGCACTGGGAGACCAGTGGATGTGCCTCGACCCGCTCCTCCAGGCTCGACGGTGCGAGGTTCTTGCCGCTGCTGGTGACGATCAGGTCCTTCTTGCGGCCGGTGATGGTGAGGTAGCCGTCCTCGTCCAGCCGGCCCAGGTCGCCGGTGGCGAACCAGCCGTCGACCAGCGACTCGGCGGTGCACTGCGGGTGGTTGAGGTAGCCGCCGAACACCGATCCGCCGCGCACCCACACCTCGCCGTCGTCGGCGATCGCCACTGTGGCCCCCGGCACCGGCTGCCCGACGGTGCCGAGCTTCTGCCGCCCGGTGGGGTTGGCGGTGATCGCCGCGGAGGTCTCGGTCAGCCCGTACCCCTCGTACAGCTGGAGGCCGGCGCCGGTGAAGAACAGGCCCAGCTCGCGCCGCAGCGAGGAGCCGCCGCACATCACGCTGCGCACCCGGCCGCCGAGTGCCGCGCGCAGTCTGGGGTAGACGGTCCGCTCGTAGGCGAGGTGGCGCAGTCGCAGGGCGGCGCTCGGTCCGGGGCCGCGCCCGAAGGCCTTCTGCTCCCGGGCGGCGGCCCAGTCGACGGCCACCTGCCGGGCCTGTTCGAAGAGTTCGCCGCGCCCGGAGTCCTCGGCGGTGCGCCGTGCCTGCTGGAAGATCTTCTCGAAGACGTACGGGACGGCGTGCAGGAAGGTCGGCCGGAAGGTGTCCAGCGCGGGCAGCAGCGCGTCGGTGGAGACCTCGGGGACGTGGCCGATCCGGAAGCCGCCGCGGAGTGCGGCGATCTGCACGGCCCGCCCGTAGACGTGGGCGAGCGGCAGGAACAGCAGGGTGCCGGGCTGGTTGCCGCCGGTGTCGCGCAGGACGTCCCCCCAGCCGGCGAGCAGAGCGTCGGCTTCGGAGGCCAGGTTGGCGTGGGTGAGCAGGCAGCCCTTGGGGCGGCCGGTGGTGCCCGAGGTGTAGACGACGGTGGCGATGTTCTCGCCGGCGACGCCCAGGCGCTGGCGGTGCACCAGGGAGTCAGGCACGCCCCGGCCGTCCTCGGTGATCGCGGCGACGCAGTCGCGGTCCAGCTGCCAGATGCCGGTGAGGTCGGGCAGTGCGTCGCAGACCGCGCCGACGGTCATCGCGGCGTCCTCGTCCTCGACCAGACAGGCCACCGCCTGCGTCTCGGCGAGGATCCAGCGGACCTGCTCGGGGGCGGCGGTGGGGTAGACCGGGACGGTGATGGCGCCGATCGACCAGAGCGCGTAGTCGAAGAGCGTCCACTCGTAGCGGGTGCGGGACATCAGGGCGACCCGGTCGCCGTAGCGCACGCCGTGCGTGAGCAGTCCCTTGGCCAGGGCGAGCACCTGGTCCCGGAACTCCCGGGCGGTGACGTCCTGCCACTGCCCGTCGGCGGCCCGCCAGGACAGTTGGACCAGGTTGGGGGTGCGTTCGGCGGTGTCGTACAGGGAGTCGGCGAGTCCTCCGGCGACCTCGGGTACGGCCGCGGCGGGGGTGGTGAACTCGCGCACGGTCCTCCCCAGTTCGCGTGTCCCGGCGCCTCCTGCCGGCCCGGCCCGCCCGTCCTCCGGTCGCCTGGGCGGCGGCGCCCGGTTGTGCGGGTGGAGCGAAACTATCGGATCGCTCCGTCACTGCCCAGGGTTGCACCGGTGACACGACGAGATCGGCACGGGTCCGCTCGGATGGTGTCGTGATCGGGGAGGCCGGGAGGAGGGACGGAGGAGGGTCGGCGGAGGACTCAGGGAAGATCCAGAAAGGACTCAGGAAGGACTCGGGGAGGAGCCGGCGTGGGCGCGGGGCGGGGGAGCGGCGTGCGGGCCGACCGGAAAAGCCGGACGTCTGCGGATGATCCGGACACGAAGAGGGGGCGATTGGGACCGGTTTTTGACGTGTGCGGGGCAAGGTGGAGAAGTGGAGTGGTTCGCCCCTCGAACGAGTGGTCAGGGCGTAGTAGAGTCGCGCAGACCCGTGGCCGGGAGCCCCTTCCGCACCCTCCTCACCGTTCCCCGTACCGTTCCCCACCGTTTCCCGCCGAGCCGCTCCCCTCCCGCCGCGCCCACCGCTTCCACGGCTCCCACCCTCCCCGTCCGCGCCTGGCACTTCCCGACCGAGGACTCCATGCGTCTGCGCAGCAGCTCGATCCGCGCGAAGATCATCGCGCTGCTCCTGGTGCCCATCGTGGCGCTCACCGCCCTGTGGGTGTACGCCACCCTCGCCACTACCGGGGACGTCTGGAGCCAGCTGAGGAACAGTCGTACGTACAAGGAGTTCTCGGGCCCGGTCGACCAGTACGCCGCCGACCTGCAGAACGAGCGCCGCGCCGCCGTCCAGCGCCTGGCCGACCCGCGCTCACCCGTCGCCCGGGACGCCTACGAGCACGCCAAGGCCGCCACCGACCGCAGCCTCACCGTGCTGCGGCAGAAGAAGGACGGCTCCGGGAACAAGCTCTCCACCGCCCAGCGCGGCCGCTTCGTGCAGATCATCGCGGCCGCCGACCAGATGGGGCCGCTGCGCTCCCAGGTCGGCCGTCTGGCGCTCAACTGGGAGTTCGCGCTGGACCAGTACAGCGACCTGGTCAAGCCGGTGTTCGGCTTCCGCTCCGCGTACGTCGCCCGGCAGAGCGGGCAACTCCCGCGTCAGGGAACCATCCTGATCGAGCTTTCACGCGCCCGCGAGTACCTGGCGCAGGAGGACGCGGCGATGGAGGGGCTGCGCACCAGCATCACCAAGCCCACCGCCGAGCAGTACCAGGTCGCGCTGGACGCCCTGCACAATCAGCAGGCGCTGTTCACCGTCTACATCGCCGAGCTCGAACCCGCCGACCAGTCCGACTACGCCGCCCTCCGCGGCGGCGAGGCCTGGAACGCCCTGGCCCGGGCCGAGGCCGACTTCGTCGGCGCCGGCGGCCCCGACCGGGTCGTCCAGGCGCTCAACAGCGACTCCTGGCGGGAGACCGCGGACCGGGCGCTCGGCGACCTCTCCCAGATCAACACCCGGATCGCCGCCGGACTGGACGACCGAGCCCGGTCCGCCGCGATCGGGATGCTCTGGCGCGGCGGCATCGCCGGTGCGGTCGGCCTGGTGGCGGTCGTGCTGTCGGTGCTGATCTCGTTCCGGATCGGCCGGGGCCTGGCCCGCGAGCTGATCGGACTGCGCAACGCGGCCAACGAGCTGGCCGGCACCCGGCTGCCCTCCGTCATGCTGCGGCTGCGCCGCGGCGAGCCGGTGGACGTGGCCACCGAGGCGCCCGAGCTGCACTTCGGGGACGCCGAGATCGGGCAGGTCGGCCAGGCCTTCAACGCGGTGCAGCGCGCCGCCGTCGAGGCCGCCGTCGAGCAGGCGGACCTGCGGCGCGGCGTCTCGGCGGTGTTCGTCAACCTGGCCCGGCGCAGCCAGGTGCTGCTGCACCGCCAGCTCACCCTGCTCGACACCATGGAGCGCCGCACCGAGGACCCGGCGGAGCTGGCGGACCTCTTCAAGGTCGACCACCTCACCACCCGCATGCGCCGGCACGCCGAGGGCCTGATCATCCTGGCCGGCGGCTCGCCCGGGCGCGCCTGGCGCAAGCCGGTCCGGATGGTGGACGTGGTCCGGGCGGCGGTCGGCGAGGTCGAGGACTACGCCCGGGTGACCGTCCGGCCGTTCCCCGGCACCGGACTGCTCGGCAGTGCCGTCGCGGACGTCACCCACCTGGTCGCCGAACTCGTCGAGAACGCCGCCGTGTTCTCCCCTCCGACCACCCAGGTCACCGTCCAGGGCGAGGTGGTGGCGCACGGCTTCGCCCTGGAGATCGACGACCGCGGGCTCGGGCTGAGCGAGCAGCTGCTCGCCGAGATCAACGAACGCCTCGCCGTTGAGCAGGAGTTCGACCTCGCCGACACCGACCGGCTCGGCCTCTTCGTGGTGAGTCGGCTGGCCCGGCGGCACGGCATCCGGGTGCACCTGCGGCCGTCCCCGTACGGCGGGACGACGGCGGTGGTGCTCATCCCGCGCGAACTGCTCGCGGAGGCGCCGGACGGGCTGGCGGAGCCGAACGCGGCCGGGCGGCGCCCGGCCGGCGGTGGCGGCCGTCGCGGGCAGCGGGACCTGGTCGCGGTGCCGGGGCCGGGCGCGGGGGCTTCGACCGGGACCCCGGCCGGGCGTTCCTCCGGGGCCTCGACGGGCTCCGCGTCCGGCTCGTCCGCCGCTGTCGGAGCCGGAACCGGAGCCGGTGCCCGCGCCAGTGTCGGTGCGGGTGCCGATGCGGGCGGTCGGCACCGGGTGACGGGAGGTCCGCGGCCCTCCGTGCCCGAGGCGGGGCGTACGGCGGGCGGTCTGCCGCGCCGGGCCTCGCGGGGCAAGGGCGGACCGGTCCTGGTCCCCGCGCCCGGGGCGGACGCCGGGGAAGCGCCGGGGACCGGGCGGCACCGGCGGGACGACCTGGTGGTGGCCGCGGCCGAGGAGGCCTTCGCGGCCGCCGAGGCTGCCGAAACCGCCGGGACCGGCGCTGTCGGCACGGCCGCGACTGCCGGGACGACCGGGACGACCGGGACGGCTGCGGTTGCCGGGACCACCAGCACCACCGGTGCCACCGGTCCCGCCGTCGGCGCCGAGGTGCCGCCGGCCGACGCCGCGCCGCGGACGGCGGGCGGCCTGCCGCGTCGGGTCCGGCAGGCGAACCTGGCGCCGCAGCTCAGGGAGCAGCGCACGGAGCAGCTGAAGGAACGATTCCGCAGCGCCGACGGGCCGGACGGTACGACCGGGGACTCCGGATCCGTTCCGGACGCCGCGGACGTGCGGGAGCGCTCTCCCGAGGAGGCCCGGGCGACCTTCGCCTCGTTCCAGCGCGGCTTCACCCGCGGGCGCGGCGCGACCGCCGCGGTGGGCCGTGCCGGTGCCGCCAAGGACCGCGACGCCCCGGCGGAGGGCCGCGACGGTGCCTCGAAGGACCGCGACGGCACGTCGGAGGGCCGCGAGAAGGGGTCGAAGGGCCGCGGGGGATCGTCGCGCGACCGGGTCGCAGCCGTACTGCCCTGGCTGCCGCCGGACCCGTCCCGCCGGGCGATCGCCCCGGCACCCGCCCCGGCGGCGCTGACCGCCCCCACGGACACCGGGCGGGCCCCGCTCGCCCGTCGGCCGCAGTCCGGACCGCCGGTCCGTCGCGGCCCGGGCACCGGCTCACCCGTACTGCCGGGACAACCCGGCACACCCGATTCATCGGCACAGCCGGTACCACCCCTACGACCGGCACCGGCTGTGCGACCGGTACCACCCGTGCGGCCGGTACCACCAGTACGACCCGCATCACCTGCACCACCCGCTCCAGCGGAAGGAACTGATTCATGACCACTTCGACGCAGCCGTCCGGGGACCTCAACTGGCTCCTGGACGACCTCGTGGGGCGCGTCGCGGCCCTGCGGCACGCGGTGATCCTCTCCAGCGACGGCCTGGCCACCGGCGCCTCCCGGGAGCTCGACCGTGAGGACGCCGAGCACCTGGCCGCCGTCGCGGCCGGGTTCCACAGCCTGGCCAAGGGGGCCGGCGGGCACTTCAAGGTCGGCGGCGTCCGGCAGACCATGGTCGAGCTGGACGAGGCGTTCCTGTTCATCACGGCCGCGGGCGACGGCAGCTGCCTCGCCGTGCTGAGCGACGCCGAGGCCGACATCGGCCAGATCGCCTACGAGATGGCCCTGCTGGTCAAGCGGGTCGGCGAGCACATGGCCGCCGAGCCGCGCACCGAAACCGCCCCGCCGGGGAGATGAGCGGGCCGATGGCGGATCCGAAGGCCGACGTGCCGGACGGCCCGGACGTGCCGGTGGGCGCGGACGGGCCGTCCGGTGCGGACGCGTCCCCGGGTGCGGAGGCGTCCCCGGGTGCGGAGGCGTCCCCGGGCGCGGACGCGTCCTCGGGCACGGACGCTCCGGCGGACGTGGAGCAGGTGGACCCGGACGGACCCGACGTCGACCTCTTCCGTCCGCGCACCCCGGTCGACGACCGCTGGTTCGACGACGAGGCCGGCCCGGTGGTGCGGCTCTACTCGATGACGCGCGGTCGCACCCGGCCGGTCGAGGAGGGCCTGTTCGACCTGATCTCGCTGATCACCGCCGCCGAGCCCGGGCCGGACGCGGGGGCTGTGCCCGCGCACGTCCTCGACCCGGAACACCAGACGTTGCTGGCCCTGTGCCGCAACGAGCCGCTCTCCGTCGCCGAACTCGGCTCCTTCACCGACCTGCCGGTCAGCGTGGTGCGCGTGCTGCTCGGCGACCTCTACGACGCCGACCTGATCAGCGTCACCCGACCCGTTCCGCTCGCCGAGCTGCCGGACGAGCGCCTGCTGCGAGACGTGATCAATGGACTCCGTGCGCTCTGACCACCACCCCCGCCCGGACGGTGCCGTGTCCCACCCGGTGAGCCCCAACGACCCGCGGTGGCGCGGCGGTCCGGCCGTCGCGGTGAAGATCCTGGTCGCGGGCGGCTTCGGCGCGGGCAAGACCACCCTGGTCGGTTCGGTCAGCGAGATCCGGCCGCTGCGCACCGAGGAGGAGCTCAGCGAGCTGGGCCGCCCGGTGGACGACACCTCGGGCGTGGAGGCGAAGAGCACCACCACGGTGGCGATGGACTTCGGCCGGATCGACCTGCGCCCCGGTCTCGCGCTCTACCTGTTCGGCACCCCCGGGCAGGACCGGTTCTGGTTCGTCTGGGACGAGTTGGCGCGCGGCGCGCTCGGCGCCGTGGTCATCGCGGACACCCGGCGGCTGGCCGACTGCTTCCCGTCCGTCGACTTCTTCGAGCAGCGCGGCATCCCGTTCGTGGTCGCGGTGAACTGCTTCGACGGCACCGATCGGTTCGCGCCGGACGAGGTGCGGGACGCGCTCGACCTCGACCCGGACATCCCGGTGGTGCTCTGCGACGCGCGGCTGCGCGAGGACGGGAAGGAACTGCTCGTCGCGCTGGTCGAGCACGCGGCGGCGCGCCGGCGCCACGCTCCCGCGCGGGTCTGACCGGGCAGCACCGGGCAGCTCGGCCCGGTGGCTCCCTCGGCCCGGTGGCTCCCGTGGTCGGGTGGCTCCCTCGAACCGGTGGCTCGCTCGGCCTGACCTGCGGGCTCGGCCCGGCCGTGCCGCGTCGAAGGGGGTCGGCCCGTGCTGCCGACCGACTCTGAGGGAGCCTCGGGCGACGGCGTTCGCGAGCACCCCGCCCCGACCGATGTCTCATTTCGCCGTCCGCATTCCGGACGGGCAGTGTGCGGAAGGTTGCCTAGACCCGCCCGGCCGTGGAAGGCTCTGTGGACGAAGGCCGCCCGGCCATGCCGTCGGGAGCCGCGGAAACGCTCCGTTCACACGGGCGTTGCCGATCGGCGGACGGCCTTCGACGATCCGGCGAGGCACCGCCGGTGCGCACCGGCAGCGGTGCGGACCGCGCACAGAACGAGGGGGAGGGCAGCATGACGACCGTCGGCCGACGAGGCACCGTCAGCGTCGTGTCCGGGCCCCTCATGCCCGGCTCCGCCCGTTCGGGCGCTGCCGGTCCGGTGCTCACCGTCCGCCGCTACATCGACCACGCGCTGATCTGCAGCGCGTGTTGTCGCTGACCGGCCTGTCCCGTCCCGGTACGTCCCCGGCGCTCCCGGCCCACCAGCCACCGCCCGACGCACCGTCGATCCCGTCGACCAGGCCGTAGCGGACCGCCGTCCGGCGTGCCGCGGCCGACCAACCGGACCCGCCCAGCGGAGAGACCACCAGTGAACATCGTCTGCCCCAGACCTGCACCCGCCGCCGTCGGCCGTACCCGAACGAGCGGTACGGCCACCGCTATGTGCGCGGGCGGTCGACGGACCGGACGGTGGAACGGGCGCGCGAGCCGCGCCGAGGACAGCCGACGGGGTCGCCACGACCTGGAGCCCTTCTGGCCGTCCCGGCAGCCGCACCTGTTCGATCAGACGTGTCCGGGTTCGCCCAGCGCGTCCCGGCTCTCCGCCCGCTGACCCGGTTCCGTCCGGTCCAGCCCCGGCAGTACGCCCGGTCGACGCGCAGACGACTCCACCCCGTCCGTCACGCGCGAAATGAGCGGCACACCATGTCTTCTTCCTCCACGGCCACCCTCCCCCTGCCCACCGCGACCCCGCACCTGCGCGCGGTCCGCACGGTGCCGACGGTCCCCTCCGGCCCGTCCATTTCCTCTGTTCCCTCTGCTCCGCCCGTTCCTCCGGCCGTTCCCGGCTCGGTCGGCGACCGGTGGTCCGCGGGCGTCCGCCCGTCGCACACCGGCTCGGCCCGTCCGGTGGCGGCCCCGACGGCCGCCGCGCCGCAGTCGGGGGCGGTCGTCCCGCCGGCCCCGCCTGCGCTGCTCGCCGCGCTGCCGGAGGGGGCGGCCGTCGTCGCCGCCCTGCCGCAGGGCGTGCTGCCGCAGGGGCTGCTCGCCCAGTACGGGGCGCAGTTCGGGACGCAGTTCGGCGGTGCGAACGGGAGCCCGATGGTCGGGTACCTGGTGCTGGTGCCGGCCGAGAGCCCGGTGGCGGCGACTGGGCCGGTCGGGACTGCCGGCCTGCCCGGAGCTGCTGCCGCTGCCGTCACTGCCGCCACTGGTGCCGCACCCGGGGCTGCCGGGACCGATGGGTCGTCCGGGGGCCCCGCGTCGGCGGGCGTCCGGCAGGGGCGTCCGGCCGGGAAGGGCATCAGCGTCGACACCGAGCGGCGCAACGCCCACGTCGACGGCCAGCTGCTCGACCTCACCTACCTGGAGTTCGAGCTGCTGGCCCACCTCACCGAACACCCGCAGCGGGTGCACACCCGCGACCACCTGGTCTCCGCGGTCTGGGGCTACGGCCACGTCGGGGACGGCCGGACGGTCGATGTGCACGTCGCCCGCCTGCGTCGCAAGCTCGGACCGGCCTACCGCGACACGATCGTCACGGTCCGCCGGGTCGGCTACAAGTACACCCCGGCCGGTGTCTGACGGCTGACCTGTGACCTGTGACCTGTGACCTGTGGCCTTTGACCTTTGACTTGTGACCGCCGACCGTGGCGGCGGGTCGCCCGTGTCCTCGAAACGGACGGTGGCCCGTCGCTGCAAGCATGGTGACGATGCGTCAGGCGCGCTGATCAGGCGGCAGCAGGAGTACCGCGAGGGCGTCGGCGCAGGTGCGGGCGTGGCCCAGGAACCAGTCCAGCCGGTCGTCGGTGAGGTGTGCCGGGGTCGAGCGGACCGCGAGCGCGAAGCGGGCGCGTCCGGCGCGGTCCAGGACCGGGACGGCCACCGTCCGCACCCCGGCGGCCGATTCGCCGTCGTTGAGCGCGTGCCCCGTCATCCGGACCTTCGCCAACTCCTCCTCCAGGAGCGCCGGTTCCGTGATCGTGCGATGGGTGAAGGGCTGCAGCGGCCCGAGCGCGTACGCCGCCGCCTCGCCCGGGCGCGGCCAGGCCAGCAGGACCTTGCCGAGTGCCGTGGAGTGCAGTGGGCGGCGCAGGCCCAGCCCGGTGTCCGGGCGGACGGACCCGCCGACCAGGATCACCGCGTGCGGGCCGCTGCGGATCGCGAGGTCGGCCGTCGCACCGGTGCGCCGGGAGAGCACCTCCAGCTCCGGCACGGCCAGGTGCAATCCGCGCTGGTGGAAGGTGAGTTGGCCGAGCTCGGCGACGGCCGGGCCGAGCCGGTAGCGGGCGGTCCGCTCGTTCTGTTCCAGGAAGGCGGCGCTGACCAGCGTACGGGCCAGCCGGTGCGCGGTGGACACCGAGAGTCCCATGCGGCGGGCCAGGTCGGAGGCGCTCAGGTCGGGGCCGTTGTCGTGGAAGCAGTGCAGCAGCCCGAGCGCGCGCTGAACGGCCTGCGCACCGGCCGGCGGACTCTGGACGGCGGTGGCGGCCTCGGCCATGACACCTCGCGTTTCGATTCGGAACCCCGGCGGACCGCCGGAGGGAGTCTCAGCGTAGGGCAGCCAGGGCTGCGGGAATGTGTCGATGACGTTGCGAATGGAATGGCATCGACGAGCAGTGGATCCCATGATGTGGCAAGGTTCGGCTTTCGCTTCGGCTGCCGTGGAGCGCTGTCACTTCCGGCGCGCGTCGTCGCCAGGTCAGCGCCTCCCGAGCCCGGGCGCCTGTGCGGAATGCGGCGCATTGTCCCGCATCGTGGAATCGTCATCGGCGTCCGGTGGGTGCGCGGCCTGGCCGGCTTCCATGGCGCACTTGCGCTCGCCGGGCTCACCCTGAAGGATGCCGAACTCATCGACGCCCCGGGCACCTCACCACGGACAGATGACAGATGACAGATGACAGAGAACAGATGACAGCCGACAGATGTTGAAATCTGTCGGCTGTCATCTGTTGCCCGCTCGCCGTCAGCTACCGCTCGCCGCCGCAGCGGGCCGGCGATCGGACCGACGGGCGGTTCACCGGCTCAGCCGGTCGATCTCCGCCAGCTCCTCCGCCGTCAGCGGCCCACCGGCCAGTGCGTCGAGGTTCTGGTCCAGCTGGGCCACGCTGCTCGCGCCGATGATCACCGACACCACCCGCGGGTCCCGCAGCACCCAGCACAGCGCCAGCTGCGCCAGCGACTGCCCGCGCCCCTCGGCGATCTTGTTCAGCGCCCGCAGCTGCTCCAGCTTCTGCCTGGTCAGCGCCTCCTCGGTCAGGAACTTCCCGACCGACATCCGCGAGCCCGCCGGCACGTCGCCGGTGAGGTAGCGGTCCGTCAACAGTCCCTGGGCCAGCGGCGAGTAGGCGATCAGGCTGGTCTGGGTGTCGCCCACCGCGTCCAGCACGCCGCCCTCCTCGACGGACCGGTTGAGAATCGAGTACGCCGACTGGTTCATCAGCACCGGCGTCCCCAGCTCCCGCAGGATCGCCACCGCCTCCCGGTGCTGCTCCGCCGGGTAGTTGGAGATCGCCGCGTACAGTGCCTTCCCCGAGCGCACCGCGCTGTCCAGCGCCCCCATCGTCTCCTCGATCGGGGTGTCCGGGTCGTAGCGGTGCGAGTAGAAGACGTCGACGTAGTCCAGCCCCATCCGCTCCAGGGACTGGTCGAGGCTGGCCAGCAGGTACTTGCGGCTGCCGCCGTTGCCGTACGGGCCGGGCCACATGTCCCAGCCGGCCTTGGTCGCGATGAACAGCTCGTCCCGGTACGGCCGGAAGTCCTGGGCGAACAGGTAGCCGAAGTTGCGCTCGGCGCTGCCGTACGGCGGGCCGTAGTTGTTCGCCAGGTCGAAGTGCGTGACGCCCCGGTCGAAGGCCCGGCGCAGCACGGCCCGCTGCACCTCCAGCGGCTGGGCGTCACCGAAGTTGTGCCAGAGCCCGAGCGAGACGGCGGGCAGCTGGACGCCGCTGCGCCCGGCCTTCCGGTAGGTCATCGAGGCATAGCGGTCATCCGCGGCGAGGTAGTTCATGCCGGACATCTTGCCAGCCGCCCCCGATCGATCAAGGCTTCGCCCCGATTCCGGCCGGTGCCCGCCCGTGCGGAGGACCGTCGGTGCGCACGCCGAGTGGAGCGCGGCGCGAGCAACTGGAGCTGCTCGCGGGCGGGGTGGCTCCCGCGATCCGGCGCGAGCGCCCTCGGCTGACGCTCCGCCGTCCGCCCGCGCAGCGCGCCGTGCACCCCCTACGGGGCGTGATGCCGACAACCGTGTGTGACGTGACGCGCGCCACCGGTCGGGCCGGAATGCCCCTCGGTGGTACGGGGGATGACGAACGGTCGAGGGGCCGTGGCCGCCGGGGGGCGGCGCACGGCCCTCAATCGTTCGGCGGCCGAAGGCGCTTCCGGGAATCGCCCCGGAAGTCGGAAGCCGAAGGTCGGAAGTCGAAGGTCGAAGGTCGGAAGTCGGAAGCCCGTTCGGAAGAAGCCGGAAATCGGATCCGGAAGAGGGCTGGCTGTTTGTACCTACTGGTATGTACAGTGATCCGCATGAGCACTCAGGACCGCCTCATCGAGAGCACCCAGGCCCTCCTCTGGGAGCGTGGCTACGTCGGCACCAGCCCGAAGGCCATCCAGCAGCGCTCCGGCGTCGGCCAGGGCAGCATGTACCACCACTTCACCGGCAAGCCCGACCTCGCCGCCGTCGCCCTACGCCGAAGCGCCGGGGAGATCCGGGGCATCGCCGAGGCCGACCTCGCCGCCCCCGGCAGCGCCTACGACCGGATCGCCTCGTACCTGCGCCGTGACCGCGACGTCCTGCGCGGCTGCCGGATCGGCCGGATGGCCCAGGACCCGGACGTGATCGCCGACCCGCAGCTGCGCGCCCCCGTCGAGGAGACCTTCGACTGGCTGCGCGGCCGGATCGCCGACCTGGTGGCCGAAGGCCAGGCGGGCGGCGAGTTCGCCCCCGGGCTCGACCCGGCCGACACCGCCGCCGCCGTGGTCGCCGTCGTCCAGGGCGGCTACGTGCTGGCGCGCGCCGCCGACAGCGCCGAGCCCTTCGACCAGGCCGTCCGCGGCGCCCTCGGCCTGCTGGTGGCACACCGGACGGCCTGACGGGCCGAACCGCTTGAGCCGGCCGAACCGCTTGAGCCGGCCGAACCGGACCGACCGAAGGCACCCCCGGCCGACGGCCCGACGTCGCCCCACCGACCCCGAGGAGTCCCGCCGTGCACGCCATGCAGTACGAGATCACCCTCCCCGCCGACTACGACATGGGCATCATCCGCAAGCGCGTCGCCGACAAGGGCCATCTGCTCGACGCCCACCCGGGCCTCGGCCTCAAGGCGTACCTGGTCCGCGAGCGCGGCCGGGACGGTTCCCCGGTCAACCAGTACGCGCCGTTCTACCTCTGGCGCACCGCCGAGGGCATGAACAGCTTCCTCTGGGGCCCGGGCTTCCGTGGTCTGAGCGCCGACTTCGGCCGCCCGGTCGTCCACCACTGGCTCGGATCGGGGCTGGCGCACGGCGGAGCGGGCGTTGCGGGGGAGGCCGACCCGACCACCGCCACCCGCGACACCGTACGGCTGCCGGAAGCCGTCGACCCGGCCGAGGCCGTCGAGCGGGCCCTCGCCGAACTCCCCGCGGACCCCGCCCTGCACACCGCCGCCGTCGCCGTGGACCCGAGCCGCTGGGAACTGCTCCGCCTCGCCCTGTGGCGCGGCCCGGCCCCGCAGGACGCGCCCGGCACTCGCTACCAGGTGCTGCACCTCTCCCGCCCCGAACTCGACCGGCTGCCGACCGGTCGCCACTGGTGAAAGGCCAGGACACCCCGATGACTTCCGCCCCGCTCACCAATGCCCCGCTCACCGCCGCCCCGCTCACCCCCGCGCCACTCGACCGGGAAGCCGGCTACGCCCTGCTCGCCGAACTCGCCGGCCCGGGCGCCGCCGCCACCCTCGGGGGCCTGGACGCGCTCGCGCCGGGCTTCCCCGACTGGATCGTCACCAGCCTCTTCGGCGGCACCTACCAGCGCCCCGGACTCGCCCTGCGCGACCGGCAGATCGCCAATCTGGCCGCCCTCACCGCCCTCGGCGGCGTGGATCCCCAGCTCGCCGACCACGTCCGCTACAGCCTGCGGATCGGCATGACGAGGGAGGAGGTCACCGAGGTCATCCTCCACCTCGCCCCCTACGTCGGGCTCCCCAAGGCCCTGGCCGGCCTGCGCGTCGCGACCGCCACCTTCGCGGAAGCCGCCGCCGACCCGGCGCCCGCCCCCGCCCCCGGCCCCGAGACCTCCGAGACCTCCGAGACCCCTGACGTCCCCGAGACCCCCGAGGACGAAGCATGAGCCGCACCGTCCGTACCGTCCTCGGCGACCTCGATCCCGCCCGCCTCGGCATCACCGACTCGCACGACCACCTGTTCATCCGCAGCCCGCTGCTCCCCGGACAGGAGCTGGACGATCCGGCTGCCGCCGAGGACGTCCTGCGCGCCTACGCGGCCGTCGGCGGCCGGGCCTTCGTGCAGTGGACCCCGTTCGGCATGGGCCGGGGCGCGGACTCCCTCGCCGCCCTCTCCCGCACGACCGGCGTCCACGTCGTCGCCGCCACGGGCGCGCACCAGGCGGTGCACTACCCGCCGGGCACCGACCCCGCCCCCGACGACCTCGCCGCACGGTTCGTCGCCGAGCTCACCACCGGGCTGCCGGGCACCGAGCCGTCCCCGGACACCGTCGGCGCGCCCGGTGTGCCGGGTGTGCCGGGTGTGCCCACCGCGTCCGGCGCCGTCCGGGCCGGGCTGATCAAGGTCGCCGACGACGCCGGCCCCGCCACCCCGCACACCCGCCGGACGATGGCCGCAGCCGCCGAGGCCCACCACGCCACCGGCGCGCCGATCGCCGTCCACCTCGAACCCGACGGAGATCCGCACGAGGTCCTGTTCCGGCTCAGCAGCCGGAACGGAGTCCGGCCCGACCGGATCATCCTCGGGCACCTCACCCGCTTCCCCGACCGCGCCGTGTACCGCAGTCTCGCCGCCGCGGGAGTCCACCTCGCGCTGGACAGTCCCTCGCGTGCCGGCCACCCGGCCGACCTGCAGGCCTTCGACGTGATCGCCGACCTGGTCGAGGCGGGGCACGCCGGCCAGCTGCTGCTGGGCGCCGACACCACGACCCGTACCGCCCGACAGGCCGGCGGCCCGACCCGTCTGCTCACCGACCTCGCCCCGCGCCTCGCCCGCACCTTCGGTCCCGAGCTGCCCGAGCTGCTCCTCACCGCCAACCCGGCGGCCGCCTTCGCCGCGGACTGGCGCACGCCGTGACCTCGGCAGACCCGGGCAGGAGGCATGCCGCTCGCCCGCGCTCCTGTGGCCGACTCCTCCCGCCCGGGTTTGAATCCGAATAGCCCTCCAGCCGGATGAGGGGCGCCCCCAGAGAGGCGGTCCCGACGATGTCCGCACAACCGGCCCACTCGTGGCTCGCACCCGCCCGGCTCGCCGTCGCGGCCCTCGTCGCCGTCGCCCTCTGCTTCTCCGGCTACCGCGCGGCGACCGACTCCCCCGGGGTGGTGAACTTCTTCAGCTACTTCACCAACCTCAGCGCCCTCGCCGGCATCGCCGTCCTGGGATACGGCGGCTGGGCGGGCCTGACCGGACGCCGCCCGGTGCCGGACGAGGTGCGCGGGGCGGTCGTGCTCTACCTGGTGGTCACCGGGCTGTTCTACGGCACGCAGCTCGCGACGTATCCGGAGCAGCAGACGATCCCGTGGGTGAGCGACGTGGTGCACCGCGTGCTGCCGCTCGTCGTGCTCGCCGACTGGCTGGTCGACCCGCCCACCCGGCGCATCCGCCCGGTCACGGTGCTCGGCTGGATGGCGTTCCCGCTGGTGTACCTGACCTACGCCCTGCTGCGCGGCTACGCGATCGACTGGTACCCGTACGTGTTCCTCGACCCCGGCCGGCACGGCGGCTACCGCCGGGTGTCCGGGGCCTGCGTCCTGACGGCGGCGGCCTTCGTCCTGCTCGGGGCCGCCGTCGCCGCAGTGGGCAACGCCCTCGCCGCACGCCGGGACGCCGGCGACGGAGCGATCCCCGGGGGCCGTCACGCCCGTGCCGGAACGGGCTGACGGACACCGGACGCGCTGCCTACGGTGCTGACCATGGTGACGCTGCGAACTCTCACGACCGCCGACTGGCCGCTCTGGCGCGGCCTCCGTCTCGGCGCCCTGACCGACGCGCCGCACGCCTTCGCGTACGGGCTCGCCGAGTGGCGAGCGGGCGGCGAGGAACGGTGGCGCGCCCGCCTCCACCTCCCGGGTGCCCACCACGTCGCCGCCTTCCTGGCGGACGACCCGGTCGGGCTCGTCGGCGGACTCCACGGATCCCCGGACGGTGTACGGGAGTTGCGATCGCTGTGGGTCGCCCCACAGGCACGCGGCCGGGGCGCCGAACACGAGCGGGGCCTGTGCCGTACGGGGGAAGGCACAGGCCCCGCGGTTCGGGGGCGGCGGTCACATGTGGGTGCCGCCGTCGATGCGGAGCTCGGTGCCGGTGACGAAGGCGCCGTCGTCGGAGGCGAGCATGGCGATCACACCGGCCACCGTCTCCGGGCCCGCGAAGCCCCGGCCGAGGGCGGGGGAGAGCTTGGCGAGCAGGCTGAGGTCGGTGTCGGCGGGCAGGCCGGGGTTGTTGGTCATGCCGCTGTCGATGCTGCCCGGGGCGACGCAGACCGCGCGCAGGCCCTGCTTCGAGTACTCCGAGGCGATGGCGTGCGTGAACGACTGGATGCCGCCCTTGGTCGCGGCGTACGCGGCCATGTAGGGGTGGGCGAAGGTCGCGGAGGTGGAGCTGAAGTTGACCACCACGCCCTTGCCGCCGGCGAGCAGCACGGGCAGCGCCTCGCGGGTCATCAGGAAGGTGCCGGTCAGGTTCACCGCGAGGAGCTTGTTCCAGAAGTCCAGGGTGGTCTCGTGGGTGTGCGACGCGCGGAGGATGCCGGCCGCGTTGACCAGGACGTCCAGGCCGCCCAGCTCGGCTACCGCCGCGCCGACGCCCGCGACGACGGCTGCCTCGTCGGAGATGTCCAGGACCCGGAGGGTCAGGCGGTCCGCGGTGCCGTCGGCGGTCGCGCGGTCCAGGGTCTTCTTCAGGCCGTCCTCGTCGACGTCGACGGCGACGACCTTCCCGCCCTCGGCGAGGATCCGGTGCACGGTCGCCTGGCCGATGCCCGAGCCGCCGCCGGTGATCAGGACGTTCCGTCCGCTGAAGCGCTCCATGGTGGTACTCCGTTCGTTCGTGGTCTCTCGACCTCAAGAGACACGGTACGCCTAAGTGACACGTCGTGCCAAGAAGTCTCGAAGTGCCATGCAGGCGTGATGCGTCACAGTGGCACTCGGCCGCGTAGGCTGACCCCGTGACCGGACGCCCGACCCTGAACCAGCGCCGCCGTGACGCCACCCGGCTGGAGATCGCCCGCACCGCCGCCGCACTGTTCGCCGACAAGGGGGCGGAGGCCACCACCGCCGAGGAGATCGCCCTCGCCGCGGGCATCTCGCTGCGCACCTTCTACCGGTACTTCTCCGTCAAGGAGGACGCCGTCGCCCCGCTGCTCGCCGCGGGCGGACGGCAGTGGGTCGAGCAACTCGCCGAGAGTTCCGCCGACCTGTCGCTGCGTCAGGCGCTGGAGAGTGCGGCGGTCGCTTCGCTGACGCCGGCCGACGACGCGGGCGCCGAGATGATGCAGTGGACCCGCAGTCTGCTCCGCGACCCGCGCCTGGAAGGCGCCTGGCAGCGCGTCCACGCCGACTCGGAGGTGCGCCTGCGGGCCGTCCTCGCCGAGCGCTGTCCGGAGGGCACCGATCCGCTGGAGATCCGGCTGGCCGCCGCCGCCGCGACCGCGGCGATCCGGGTGGCGCTGGAGCAGTGGGCCTCCTCCGACGCCCCCGCCACCGGCCCCGGGTCCCCGCACGACCTGGGGGCGCGATGCATGCGCGAGCTCACGGCGGGGCTGCGGCTCTGGGAGCGGGTGTCCTGAGCCCGCGCGGGTCCCGACGCGGGGCGGGCGGGGGAGTGTCGCCAGACGGGTTTCAGATGACAGATAACAGATTTCGAAATCTGTCATCTGTCATCTGTTGCCTGTCATCTGAAACCTGAAGTCCGGCCGTTCCCCGCAACCTCCCAGCCGTCATCAGACTTCTCCCAGCTGGCGCTAGGGTTGGTGATCGCGCCCCGGCGGGGGAACCGGGGTGACCTCCTCGGATGTCCCCAGCGGAGGGGACTGGAGTTCGAGGCGTGGGAGCAAGCAGGACATGGGTCTGACGAGCCACAAGATGTTGGCGCTGACCGTATTGATAGCCGTCGTGGCGATGGGGGGCACGGTCTGGCTGTGGCCGAGACTGGCCAGGAAGACCTGGCAGGCGGTGATCGGCCGGATCGGCGCACTCCTCGTCACCCAGCTCGCGGTGCTCTCGGCCCTGGGCCTGGTGGCGAACAACTACTTCGCCTTCTACAGCAGTTGGGGCGACCTGCTCGGCACCGGCGACACCGGCCCGGTGGTGATCCACAACAAGGCGGACGCCTCCGGGCGCCTCCTGGTGGAGACGATCGGCCACGCCTCGGTCAAGGGCGGTGGCGCGATGGGCCGTGAGCCCGGCCAGTCGGGCGAGATCCGCAAGGTCCGGATCGACGGCGCGGTCAGCCGGCTGTCGACCGAGGGCTACGTCTACCTGCCCCCGCAGTACTTCCAGCCGGAGTACGCGCACAAGCAGTTCCCGGCCGTCATCGTCAGCACCGGATTCCCAGGAATCGCCGAGAACCTGATCACTCGGTTCAACTACCCGGGCGCGGCGCTCAAGCTGCTGCAGGAGGGCCGGATGCAGCCGACCGTCATGGTCCTGATGCGTCCCTCGCCCGCGCTGCCGCAGGACACCGAGTGCGAGGACATCCCGAACGGCCCGCAGTCCGACACGTACTTCACCAAGGACGTGCCCGCGGCGATCCAGGCCAGCTTCCGAGTCTCCTCGGACCCGCAGGCCTGGGCCTTCATGGGCAACTCGACCGGCGGCTACTGCGCGCTCAAGTTGGCCATGCGCCACCCGGACGTCTTCCCGACGGCAGTCGCCCTCTCGGCCTACTACGACGCCGCCGACGACCCGACCACCGGTGACCTCTTCGGCGGCAGCAAGCAGCGCCGCGACGAGGCCAACCTGATCTGGCGGCTGAAGAACCTGCCCCAGCCGAACGTGTCCCTGCTGCTGGCCGGGACCAAGAAGGGCGACGGCGACTACCGGCGGGAGACCGAGGCCTTCGTCGACGCCGCGCGGAGCCCGATGAACGTCTCGTACAGCATGTTGGAGAACGGCGGCCACAACTTCGAGACCTGGAGCGCGCTGCTGCCGTCCTCGCTGGAGTGGCTGTCCCAGCACCTCAGGGTCCCGAACCCGACCGCCTGAGGACCGTCCGAACGACCGAACCCCCCCGGGGCCTGAACGCAGGGCCCGGGGGGTTCGGTCGTCCCGCGGTTCAGGCCACGCGCTCCAGCGTTCCGGTGTGCAGCTGCCCGACCCGTCCGCCCTCGCCCTCGAAGGTCCAGAAGGCCCGGACCGTCAGCTCGTTGAGGTCCATCACGTGGCTGACGGTGATCCCGCTCTGCTCCGTCCAGCTGACGAAGTAGATCTCCGGCGCGACCTCGGCGACGTGCAGCCGCACGTCCTCCCACTGGCCCGCGGACTCGCCGAGGCCCTCCCAGCGCAGCCGCGTGCCGTCGGCCGAGTAGGTGTTGCGGAAGGCCGCGCCGTTGTCGGCCCGGAAGACGTAGGTACGGCCGGCGAAGGCGGGCAGGGACGCGGTCATGGTGGGGCGGCTCCTCGTTTCCGGTGTGGTGGTGTTGTGCACTGCGTAAGATGTCGGACCTCCAATTTATCCGACCGGGTGTACACGGTCATCGCTTTGCCACGGTACGGATCGCCACAGCGCTGCTCACCGGGTGTGCGACCGGCACATGGGCACCCGTCGCGCACCGGTCCTACCGTCCGGCCATGAGACGCACCCCCACGGCCGGTACCGGCGCGAGACACGCCCGCGTGAGACGTACCCCCACCACGCTCACCGCCGTCCTACTGGCCCTCGCCGCCCTCCTCCTCGGCACCTCCGCCCCCGCCTCCGCCCGAGCTGGGACCGCCTCCGCCCGAGCTGGGACCGCCTCCGCCCGAGCGGGGACCGCCACCGCCGCCCTCACCCTGGAAGCCGCCTTCCCCGCCCCCGGCAACGGCTGGGCCAAGGTCGAGCGCTACCTCGACACCACCCCCGGCTTCCGCACCGAGCAGTTCCCGTCCGACGGCCGCGGCGACCAGGACGGAGCCCGCCGGACGTACTTCGGCACCGGTGAGCCCTCCTCCGGCCGCTTCCTGCTCTACTCCGCCACCGGCTGGGACACCGGCAGCCGGGCCGCGCCCGTCCTGCTGGTCCACGGCGCCAACGACAACGCCGACCGCGCCTGGGCGAACCCGGGGGAGAGCGGCACCTGCGGCGCCGCGACCTGCCCGTCCACCGGCCTCGCCCAGTACCTCGCCGGCACCGGCCACCGGGTCTTCGCCATCGGCTTCGCCCACAAGCACGGTGACAACCTGCTCCAGGCGCAGGCCGTCGGCGACGCGATCGCGCTGATCCGGGCCCGCCTCGGGGCCCCGCAGGTCGACGTGGTCGCCTGGAGCAAGGGCGAGGTCGCCGCCAGGGCGTACGTGTCCTCGGTGCGGCCGTCCTGGGGGCGGGCGTACGCGGGCGACGTGCGCCGTCTGGTCACCCTCGGCGGGCCGAACGGCGGGCTCGACTACGTCTACGCCCACGGCTGGTCGTTCGACCTGGCGACGTGGCCGGCCTGCGGCGGCACCGCCAACGCACCGTCCCCGCACCTGTACATGACCTGCTACGGCACATACACCGCGCAACCCTGCCTCGGCGTGCTGCCGGCCGGCGGGTACGACTGCTACCCGGGCCAGCGCCAGCTGCTCGCCCGCTGGGACGGCAGGTACGGAGTGGACGGCAGCGCCCAGGACTGGTGGACCACCTACTACGGCGGCCAGGGGTTCTACACCTCCGGCCAGGGCATCCAGGCGGCGATCGACGCGGGCTCCCTGATCGCCCCGCTCCAGCAGGCCGGGATCCCGGCCGCGGTGCGCACCTACCTGCTGGCCGGCGGGTCGGCGGACATCCCGGGCGTGCTCAACGAGAACCGCGGGCCCAGCGACGGCATCGTGTTCACGGCGAGCGCCCTGGACACCACCGGCATCGCGACGGTCGGCGGCACCCGGCTGCTGAGCGGCCTCGACCACCTGGAGCTCGGGTGGGCGCCGGAGGCCGAGAGCCAGGTGGACGCCTGGCTCGGCTGAACGCCCGGCCGGAACGCGCAACCGGAACGCGCAACCGGAACGCCCGGCCGGACACCCGCAGAGCCACCCCGCCGGGCATCGTTCCAGGCCACGTGAACTGATCAACTCGGCCGCCACACAGCGTCGTTGATCGACACCACTGTGAGCTGCGCGACAACCCGTCCGCCGGAGTTGTCCGTTTACGTACGGCCTGCCTAGCCTGCAACGGTCGTCCGCCCCTGGCGGACCCCGCCGCCGGGACGCCGAGTCCCGTCCACCCGTCGGCGGGTCACCGAGCACCACAGCGGACGGGAGCGGGGAAACCAAGGTCGGCGCCCGGCCCGTGCGCTCGCGCGTACGGGTCGAGGCTAGGGGTGAAGCCGCTCCACAGGCGGCCGGGCAACTGCAGCCCGAACCCGACAGCTAACCTCGCAGGCGTCGCAGAGGTCACCTCATGCCCAAGCCTGCTGCCCGGCGCCGTGCACCGCGTCACGCCCGCCCCTCCCACCGCGGCCGCAACGCCGCCTTCGCCGCGACCGGGGCGCTCGCCATCAGCGGCGCCGGCCTGCTCGGCGTGCCGTCCGTCACCGGTGCCCAGGCGGCCACCGTTCCGACCGTCACCCAGGACCGGCTCGCCCCCGCCACCATGGTCGCGGGCAAGGCCGCCACCGCCTCGCTCGGCCTGCACTCCTCGGCCTGCTTCACCGCCAAGACTGTGGGCGTGGGCGTCCGCGACGCGCGCGGCACCAACCTCGACTTCCCCGGCAACGCCTCCAACGTGCAGATCTGCCCGAGCGGCGTGAACTTCACCAGCGGCGCGCGCACCCTGCCGGCCGGGACGTACACCGAGTTCGGCTTCTGGCAGGACCTCGGCGGCGTCTGGCACAACCTGCCCTCGCAGCAGCTGGTGGTCTCGACCACCGCCACCCCGGCCCCGGCCCCGACGGCCACCCCGACCCCGGCCCCGACGGCCACCCCGACCCCGGCGCCGACCCCCACGCAGACCCCGAGCGCCGCGCCGACCCCGACCACCCCCGCGCCGACCCCGAGCGCCACGGCGAGCCCGACCACCCCCGCGCCGTCCTCCCCGGTCGCCGGCAAGTCGCTGACCTGGTCCGACGAGTTCAACAGCGCCATCTCCTGGGGCCAGCGCTGGGTCGGCGACAAGAGCACCGCCTACAAGTACGGGAACCACAACCCGGACGACAACAAGCTGGACTGGCTGAACAAGAACAACGTCAGCGTCGCGAACGGGGTCGCCACCTTCACCGCCACCTCCGGCGGCCCGGCCCTGGAGAACGGCAAGCAGTCCTGGAACACCGGCTTCCTGACCACCGAGGGCTCCGGCGAGGGCTTCCAGGTCAAGACCGGCGACTACGCCGAGACCCGGGTCAAGCTGCCCGCCGGCACCGGCGCCTGGCCCGCCCTGTGGACCTGGAAGAACGGCAACGGCGAGGTCGACTCCTTCGAGTACCACCCCGACAACCCGAACCTGCTGGAGCTGACCAACCACGTCAACCCCGGCAACGCGAAGTACTACACCGACGCGAGCGCCGTCGCGAAGGACCAGTGGGTGACCATCGGCACCTACTACGGCGCCAACTCGGTGGACTGGTACGTCAACGGCGCGAAGGTCTTCTCGGACGGCAAGGGCGTCGGCGCCAACTGGTCGGCGTACCTGATCCTCAACCTCTCGGTGTGCGCGGGCCAGTACCACCCCGCGCCGCAGGGGACCGCTCCGATCACCATGGCCGCCGACTACGTCCGCGTCTACCGGTAGTCGGGTAGGACGTCCCACCGGTCGCCGGAAGCCGGCAGCCGCTCGCCGGCGGCCGGTGACCGGTGGGTCGACGTGGTTCAGGAGCCGTCGGCCGGCTCGGCGACCGTGATGTCGAACGGCTGCCGGTGGCTGCTCTCGTCCTGGTCGTCCGCGCTGCGCACCGCGACCCAGCCGCCGCTCAGGGTTCCCACGGGCAGGTCGGGATCCAGCCGGACCGGGACGAGGGCGGTCGCGCTGCGCCCCTCCTTCAGCCCGGGGCCGAAGACGCAGCGCACCCGGTGGCCGCCCTGGAACACCTCGCAGTCCTCGGGGAAGAACGGGCCCACCGGGGTCACACCCGGCGGCAGGGTGACCACGACCGTGAACGGGGAGGCGGTGGTCTCCGGGCCCCGGTTGGCGACGAAGGCGTGGATCGTCGTGGTGCCGTCGGGCGCTGCCGCCTCCGGGTCGAGCCGGACCACCTGCAGGCGGGAGTGGGACGGCTGGGCGACCAGGGCCGGCAGCGTCGACACCGCGGGGCCGGCGGACCCGCCCGGTGCGCCCGGCGCGACGGGCACGACGGGCACCACCGGCGCCTTCGGCGTGACGACGTCCACTGCCGGGCGTGGCTCAGGCCGACGCAGTGCCCAGGACGGGCCGGTGGCCAGCACCGTCGCCGCGCAGCTCGCCGTCACGACCGCGACCAGCCCGACCCGGCCGAACCCCCCGACCCGGCCGAACCCCCCGACCCTCGCGCCGCGCCGCGGGTCCGCGCCACCCCGTACATCCCGGTGTCTCATCCCGGTCACCCTGCTCTCGTGCTCCGGCGGCCGGCACCGTCGCGGGCCGCGTCGGCACCAGGGTGGCCGAGCCGCTGCCGTGACCTGGCGCGACCCGACCCGCCCCGCCCGCCGTGCGCTCGAACGGAGGACGCCGGCCCGTCGGCCTGCCCGGCGGGGCGGCGGTCGGCCTGCCCGCTCCGCAACGGCCCAGCCCCGTCCTGCGAGACTGTCCTGCCCCGCCCGCCGCGCCGGTCCTTCCTCGCCCGCCGAGATCGTCCCGCCTCGCCGGACTCCCAAGCAGATTGACGGAGAGTCAGGGCGCGAGGACCTGCCCGAGCCGGGCGGCGATCTGGTGCATCACCGGGACCAGTGAGGCGGCGCCGGCCTGCTCCTCCAGCGCCCGGATGCGTGCCTCCGGCCCGGAGACCGAGAGGGCGGTGGGCGTCGGGGCGCCCGGGACGGCGAGCGCGATGCAGCGGACGCCGATCTCCTGCTCCTGGTCGTCGACGACGTAGCCGCGCTCGCGCGCCTCGGCGAGCTGGCGCATCAGCTCCTGCGGGTCGGTGACCGTGTACTCGGTGTGCGCCGGCAGCGGGTTGGGGCCGAGCACGGCGCGCGCCTCCTCCTCGGGGAGCTGGGCGAGCAGCGCCTTGCCGACGCCGGTGCAGTGCGGCTGCACCCGCCGTCCGACCTCGGTGAACATCCGCATCGAGCGCCGCGACTGCACCTGCCCGACGTACACCACCTCGCCGCCCTCCAGCACCGCCAGGTTCGCGGTCTCGCCGGTGGCCTCCATGAGTTCGGCCAGGTAGGGGCGGGCCCAGCTGCCGAGCAGGCGGCCGGCGGTCTCGCCGAGGCGGATCAGCCGGGGGCCGAGGGTGTAGCGGCGTGCGGTGTCCTGGCGGACATAGCCCTGCTGCACGAGGGTACGAACCAGGCGGTGGATGGTCGGCATCGGGAGGCCGGAACTGGTGGAGAGCTCGCTGAGCGTGGCCACGCCGCCCGAGTCGGCCAGCGCCTCCAGGAGTTGGAAGGCGCGTTCGACGGACTGCACGCCGCCGCTCGCGCGGTCGGCGCCCGTCGTCGATGCTGTGTCGGGGGTCGCAACCACCGGCGTTCCCTTCGCTGTCGGGGAGGAGTAGAGTCCCGGCGACCTCTTCAACAAACCGTTGAAATTCTGTATCGCGGAAACTAGTCTCCACCTTACAGAATCGATCTCGCCGACAGGCGGGAATCGATCGAGGAAGTACACGAGGAAGTTCCCACCGGAGCTCCCTTCGCCAGGCTCAACCGTCTTAGGAGTGTCCTGCTCATGGCTGCAGATCAGGGGCCCTCCCCCAGCCTCCGGCCGGGGGTACCCCCAACCACCTCCTCTCCCGCCGCTCCGGTCGTCACTGTCGCCGGTCCGCGCGTCCATCGGGCGGAGGAGGTGCTCACTCCGGAGGCCGTGGCCTTCGTCGTCGGCCTCCACCGCACCTTCGAGGGCCGCCGGCAGGAACTCCTGGCCAGGCGGAAGACCCGACGCGCCGAGATCGCGGCGGCCGGCACGCTGGACTTCCTCCCCGGAACCGCCGACATCCGGGCCGCGGACTGGAAGGTCGCCGAGGCGCCGCGCGCGCTCCGGGACCGCCGGGTCGAGATCACCGGCCCGACCGACCGCAAGATGGTCATCAACGCCCTCAACTCCGGGGCCCGGGTCTGGCTCGCAGACTTCGAGGACGCCACCTCCCCGACCTGGGAGAACGTGGTCAGCGGCCAGATCAACCTGATCGACGCCTACGAGGGCCGGATCGACTTCACCAGCCCGGCCGGCAAGGCCTACACCCTCAAGCCCGCCGCCGAGCTCGCCACCGTCGTGGTCCGCCCGCGCGGCTGGCACCTGGACGAGAACCACCTGCTGGTCGACGGCACCCCGGTCGCCGGCGCCTTCCTCGACTTCGGCCTGTACTTCTTCCACAACGCCGCCCGGCTGCTCGCCAAGGGCGCCGACGACCCCAACTCCGGGCCGTACTTCTACCTGCCGAAGACCGAGAGCCACCTGGAGGCCCGGCTCTGGAACGACGTGTTCACCCACGCCCAGGCCGAACTCGGCATCCCGCACGGCACCATCCGCGCCACCGTCCTGATCGAGACCATCACCGCCGCCTTCGAGATGGACGAGATCCTCTACGAGCTGCGCGAGCACGCGGCCGGCCTCAACGCCGGGCGCTGGGACTACCTGTTCTCGATCGTCAAGAACTTCCGCGACGCCGGCGAGCACTACATCCTGCCGGACCGCAACAGCGTCACCATGGCCTCGCCGTTCATGGCCGCCTACACCCGCCTGCTGGTGCAGACCTGCCACCGGCGCGGCGCCCACGCGATCGGCGGCATGGCCGCGTTCATCCCCAGCCGCAAGGACCCCGAGGTCAACGCGGCCGCACTGGAGAAGGTCAAGGCCGACAAGGACCGCGAGGCCGGCAACGGCTTCGACGGCTCCTGGGTCGCCCACCCCGACCTGGTGCCCGTCGCCCGCGCCTCCTTCGACGCGGTCCTCGGCGAGCGGCCCAACCAGAAGGACGACCCCGGCCCGTCCGAGCCGGTCACCGCCGCCCAGCTGCTCGACGTCGCCGGCGCCGGCGGCACCTGCACCCACGCGGGGCTGCACAACGCCGTCCAGGTCGGCATCCGCTACATCGAGGCCTGGCTGCGCGGGCTGGGCGCGGTCGCCATCTTCAACATGATGGAGGACGCCGCCACCGCCGAGATCTCCCGCTCGCAGATCTGGCAGTGGATCCACAACGGGGTCGTGCTGTCCGACACCGGCGAGAAGGCCACCGCCGAGCTGGTCCGCGCGCTCGTCGCCACGGAGCTCGCCGAACTCCTCGCCGAGCTGGGCGAGGACACCTACAGCGCCGGCCGCTGGCGCGAGGCCGCCAAGCTCTTCGAACAGGTCGCCCTGGCCGAGGAGTTCGCGGACTTCCTGACCCTCCCCGCGTTGCCCCTGCTGGGCTGAGACCAACGTAGTCCGCCGCTGCCGGCGCCGACGCCTGCCAGGCTGTAGCACTCCGGCGGCCCGTTACTCCGTTCCGTACGGCGACGAATCCACCTGTCCTCTCGTCGCCGTACGGAACGGCCTTTCCCACGAGGAGTCCACCCATGCCGCGCATCTTCTTCAACGGCCAGGCGATGGTCGGCGGCCCGTTCCACGCCAAGGTCGCCGACGCGCTGATCGGGCCCGTACGGACCGCACCCGGCTACCGCTTCTTCTCCATCGACCACAGCGGCGGCACGGACGTCTGCCCGGGGCTGCTGCCCGACCCGAACGTCGACACCGCCATCGAGGGCGAGCTGTACGACGTCGGCCTGGAGCGGCTGCGGGACGTCATCCTGCCCGGCGAGCCGCGCGAACTGGAGCTGGGCGTCATCACGTTGGCGGACGGCTCCGCCTGCTTCTCCATGCTGCTCGCCCGGGGGGAGGTCGAGCGCGGGGTGCACCGCGAGATCACCCACCACGGCGGCTGGCGCGCCTACCTGGCGACGATCGGGCGCTCGGCCTGACGGCGGCGGGGCGGGGGGTGGAGGCGGAGCAGTCGGCGGCCGGCAACCTTCAGCCGACGACCGACGACCGACGACCGACGGATAACAGATGACAGCTGACAGATGATGAAAGTTGTCAGCTGAATCCTGTTCGCCGGTCCCACCCCTGTCACCCGTCCCCGCCCGCCACCAGCGCGTTGCCCAGCCGGCTGCGCCGGTACAGGACGCGGTGGCCGTGCCGGGTGCGGTCCAGCAACCCCGCCGCGGCGAGCGCGCCGAGGTGGCGGCTGACCGCACCCGGGGTGACCCCGAGCCGCTGCGCCAGCTCCGTCGTGCTCGCCGGGGTCTCCAGCATCACCAGCAGCCGCGCCCGCGGCGCCCCGATGAGCCCCACCAGCGCCGCGCCCGCCCGCGCCGACGGCAGCTGCGCACCCAGCCCCTCCGCCATCGTCGCCTTGCCGCGGGCCGGGTAGCAGACCAGCGGCGGCCCCGCCTGGGTGACGTCGGTCTGCGCGCCGAGCCCGAACAGCGTGGGGATCAGCACCAGCCCCCGCCCCGCGACGTCCACCGTGGTGCCCACCGCCTTCACGGCCGGGTGCGGGTCGACGAGCCGCAGCACCCCGGCGTGCCAGGTCAGCCGGGCGTCGAGGTCCGCGAACAGCCCCTCCGCCCCGCGCTCCGAGAGCATCCGCCCCCGATAGGCGATGTCCGCCTCCAGCACCGACCGGGCGCGCGGCCACCAGGCGGGGGCGAGGCAGTGCGTCCAGTACGCGTCCAGCGCCTCGGCCAGCCGGACGGCCAGGGCCGCCGGGTCGTCGATCAGCGCGGTCAGCACCGGCGGCAGCGGGCTCGGGTTCCCGCCGCCCCGGTACGCCTCCAGCACGTCGGCCCGCACCACCTCGGCCGGCGTGGCCGCCAGCCGCTCCACCTCCGTCGCGAAGTCCGGGCGGGGGCCGAGCGGGCGTGGCGTGAGGAAATCGGGCACGAAGCCGACCGGCGCGATCATCGACTCCAACAGCGCTGTGTCCAGGGTCTGGTAGCGCTCCTGCCAGCCGGCGATCCACGGCTGCTGCTCCGGGTAGCGGCCCGGCCAGAGGCGGGCGCGCATGCTCAACACCGCCTCCTGCAGGGCGGAGTAGCCGAACCAGGTGGCGGCGAGGTCGTCGACGCCCAAGCGGAACTCGAACATTGACCGCAACGGTAAAAGAGTTCCGCGGCTTCGGGAACCCCGGTCTCCTTCTGCCATGACTACGACCGCCGTGCGTCCGGCCAGTTCCGGACGCCTCCTCCGTCATGACCCGCTGGTGCGCCGACTCGCCCTGATGAGCCTGGTGACCAACATCGGCAACGGTTTGTTCGTGACGGTCAGCGTGCTGTTCCTGACCCGTTCCGTCGGCCTGACCCCGGGCCGGACGGCGCTCGGGCTCGCCGCGGCCGGCATCTGCGGGGTGTTCGCCGGGGTGCCCGCGGGGCGGCTCGCCGACCGGGTCGGCAGCAAGCGGCTGCTGCTCGTGGTCGGGCCGCTGGAGGCCGTCGCCGTCCTCGGGTACGCCTTCGTGCACTCCTTCGCCGCCTTCGTCGCGCTCGCCTGCGTGGCGACGCTGCTGGAGCGCGGCGCGGCGGCGGTGCGCAGCGCGCTGATCGCCCGGGTGCTCCCGGCGGAGCGGCAGGTCCACTCGCGGGCGCTGCTGCGGTCGGTGATGAACGCCGGTCTGGTGGTCGGCTCGGGCGGCGCGGCCCTGGCCCTGCAGGCGGACAGCTACACGGGCTACGTGACCGTGATGGTCCTGGACGCGGTCAGCTTCCTCGGTGCCGCGGTGCTCCTGGCGGGGCTGCCCGTCGCCGACGTGACGGACGGTCGGGACGCCGGCACCGGCGCTCCGGTGCGGACCCGGGGCGCAGCCCTGCGCGACCGCCGCTACCTGCTCGTGGCCGCGCTGCACGCCGTCCTGGAGCTGCAGCTCGCGCTGCTCAGCGTGGGGATACCGCTCTGGACCGTCCTCGCGACGGATGCGCCCGCCGCCGTGGTGGCCGCCGTCAACGTGGTCAACTGCCTGCTGGTGGTGGTGTTCCAGGTGCGGGCGAGCCGGGGCGTCGTGGACGTCCCGTCGGCGGCGCGGGCCTGTTTGCGGGGTGCGCTGCTGCTGGCGGTCGGCTGCCTGCTGTACGCGGCGGCGCAGCTCGGCCCCGCGGCGGTCGCCACGGCGGCGATCCTGCTCGGCGCCCTGGTCCACAGCCTCGGCGAGCTGCTCACCTCGGCCGGCGGCTGGACGCTGAGCCTGGACCTGGCCGATCCGCGGTCCCACGGTGAGTACCAGGGCGTCTTCATGAGCGGTCAGGCGGCGGCGCACGTGCTCGGTCCGGTGGTGGTCGGCCTGACGGTGGTGGACCACGGTGCGGTCGGCTGGGCGGTCCTGGCGGGCGTGTTCGCCCTCGCGGGTGCCGCGCTCCCGGCCGTCACCCGGACCCGGACCCGGAGCGAGGCCGGACACGGACATGGGCCCGGAGCCGGAGCGAGCGGCGGGGAGCAGCCGACCGCCGTCCACTGACCCCGGGAGCGCTCCGGAGCCCTCCTGATCGTCCGGCCGGTTCCCCACGGGGGTGGGAGCCGGCCGGGCCGGGCGCGCCGCGGCCCCGGACCCTCGCCGTGGGTCCGGGGCCGCGGTCCGCGCACCCGCGGCGGGGTGCGCGGAGTCCGGGTGCGCACCGTCCCTGGGCGCCCCGGAGTCCGAGGGTGCGTCAGACCGGCCGGGCCGCCAGCTCCCTGGCGGCACGGGCGCAGTCGCGCGCGATGCGGTCCTCGTTGACGGTGGTCAGCTGTCCCTTCTCGACCACCGCGTTGCCGTTGACGAACAGCACCGACAGCGGCGGCAGCGCGCCGAAGGTGAGGGCGGCGACCGGGTCGGCGATGGAGGAGTGCATGACCCCGTCGATCTTCCAGAGCGCCAGGTCGGCGAGCTTGCCGACCTCGATCGAGCCGATCTCGTCCTGCCGGCCGAGCACCCGGGCGCCGCCCATGGTGCCGAGGCGCAGCGCCTGCCGCCCGGTGAGGGCCTTGGGGGAGCCGTGCAGCCGGTTGATGAGCAGCGCGTTGCGCAGTTCGGTGCCGAGTTCGCCGGACTCGTTGGAGGCGGTGCCGTCCACGCCGAGGCCGACCGGGACGCCGGCCCGGAGCATGTCGGGTACGCGGGCGATGCCGGCGGCGAGGCGGGCGTTGGAGGACGGGCAGTGGGCGACGCCGGTGCCGGTCTCGGCGAACTTGGCGATGTCGGAGTCGTTCATGTGGACGCAGTGCGCCATCCAGACGTCCTCGCCGAGCCAGCCGACCGACTCGAAGTAGTCGGTCGGGCCCATGCCGAACAGCTCCTTGCAGAACTGCTCCTCCTCGGCGGTCTCCGAGCCGTGGGTGTGCAGCCGGACGCCCTTGCGGCGGGCGAGTTCGGCGGACTGGCGGAGCAGGTCGGTGGAGACCGAGAAGGGCGAGCAGGGCGCGATGGCGACGTGCAGCATCGAGCCGAAGGAGGAGTCGTGGTACCGGTCGACGGCGGCCTCGGAGGCGGCCAGGATGTCGTCCAGCTCCTCGACGGCGTGGTCCGGCGGCAGGCCGCCGTCCTTCTTGCTGCGGTCCATCGAGCCGCGCAGCGCGGTGAAGCGCAGGCCGAGTTCCTGGACGGCCTCGATCGAGGCGCCGAGGATGTCGCCGCCGTCCCTGGGGAACACGTAGTGGTGGTCCGAGGCGGTGGTGCAGCCGGACTTGAGCAGGGCGGCGGCGGAGCCCTGGCTGGCGGCGTGGACGAGCTTGTCGTCGATCCGGGCCCAGGTCGGGTAGAGGGCGACCAGCCAGTCGAACAGGATGTCGTCCTGGGCGAGGCCGCGGGTGATCCACTGGTAGAAGTGGTGGTGGGTGTTGACCAGGCCGGGGGTGACCAGGTGGCCCTCGCCGTTGATCCGGCGCACCACGTTGTCCAGCCACGCGGGGGCGGGGCCGGAGCCGACCGCCTCGATCGTGTTGCCGAGGATGACCACGTGTCCGCGGGCGTACTCGGTGTCGTTCGCGTCCACGGTGGCGATCGCGACGTTCTCGATCACGATCCGCTGGTCGGCGGGTGGGGGCTGGACTGCCATGGTGTCACTCCTAGGGGGGAGGGCCGGGAGGGGTGCGCGTCGGGCGTGTGCGGGTGGCACGCGCCCCTCCCGGGCCGGTCAGGACGGTGTCGCCGTCGGCACCGTCGCGCCGGAGGCCTGGCCGGATCTGGACCGGCGGGTGGTTCCGACGTGGTGGAAGAGCAGGTTGAGCAGGACGGCCATCACGCAGCCGGCCGAGATCCCCGAGTGCATCAGGGTCCGGACGGCCTCCGGGAAGGAGTCGTAGAACGTCGGCACCGCGATCGGGATGATGCCGACGCCGAGGGAGACCGACACCAGGATGGTGTGGGAGCTGGACTCCATGCCCGCCTCCGCGAGAGTGCGGATGCCGCTCGCCGCGACCGTGCCGAAGAGCACGATCCCGGCGCCGCCGAGGACGGGCTGCGGCACCAGGGAGACGACCGAGCCCAGCACGGGGAACAGCCCCAGCAGGACCAGGATGCCGCCGCCGGCCGCGACCACGAAGCGGCTGCGGATCTTCGTCAGCGCCACCAGCCCGATGTTCTGGGCGAAGGCGCTGGCGGCGAAGCCGTTGAAGACGGGGCTGAGCGCGGTGGCCAGGCCGTCGGCCCGCAGGCCGGCGGCGAGGGTGGGCTCGTCGGCCTCGCGGTCGACGATCTTGCCGAGCGCGAGCATGTCGGCGGTGGACTCGGTCATCGAGACCACCATGACGATGCAGAGCGAGGCGATCGCGGCAGCGTCGAACATCGGCGCGCCGAAGTGGAACGGGGAGGGGAGCGCGAAGACCTTCGCGTCCCGGACCGCGCCGAAGTCGGCCAGTCCCAGCGGGAGGGCGGTCAGGGTGCCGAACGCCAGGCCGATGAGCAGGGACAGCTGCTGCCAGAAGCCGCGCAGCAGCCGGTTGCAGAGCACCACCGCGACGAGGGTGGTCGCGGCGAGGCCGATGGCCCGCATGGAGCCGTACCCGGGGGCGCTCGGCGAGCCGCCGCGCGCCCAGTTGACCGCCACCGGGAGCAGGGACACCCCGATGAGGGTGATCACGGTGCCCTGGACGACCGGGGGGAAGAACCGGATGAGCTTGCAGAAGTACGGCGCCGCGAGGAAGCACAGGAGCCCCGCGACGATCACCGCTCCGAAGATCACCGGGAGGGCGTCCTTCGGTCCGTGCTCCTTCGCGATGGCGATCATGGGCGCGACCCCCGCGAAGGAGACGCCGTTCACGAACGGCAGCCGCGCGCCGATCTTCCAGACGCCGAGCGTCTGGAGGAGGGTGGCCAGTCCGGCGGTGAACAGGCTGGCCGAGATGAGCAGGGCGAGTTCGGCGGGGGAGAGCCCGACGCCGGCGCCGACGATGAGCGGGGGTGCGACGACTCCCGCGTACATCGCGGCGACGTGCTGGAGTCCGGTGGAGACCAGCTTCACCGGGGGCAGCAACTCGTCCACGGGGTGGGGCCCGTGGCCGGAGGGATCACCGGGGAGGTGTGCCGGTGAGCCCTCCGGGCCGTGGGTTCTTTCAGGGGTGGAACCGCCGTCTGTACTGCTGGTGTTGCTGGGTGCCATGTCGAGCCCCTCTTGTGCCCGTGGCTCCCGGCGCGCCCGCGGCGCTGGAGACCCCCCGAGGACGGGACGGCGGAGCAAGGATTCCTCGGGGTGCTTCTCCAGTGCCCCGGGCCGGCCGCCGCGAGGCAGACACGAACTCCGGTGGGTGGGGGTGGAGAAACTGGTGGTGCGGGTGGTGCGGGTGGAGAAACGGGTGGTGCGGGTGGTGCGGGTGGTGCGCGTGGACCTGCCCGCCCGGGCTCGACCGGCCTGCGAGGGCCGGAGGGTGCGGCGATTCCGGGCGGTGTCCACGGGCGGAGGAGGTCAGACGACCGGGATGACCGGGACGACGCCCTCGCGGTGCACGGTGCCCTCGATCAGGCCGTACATGCGGTCCGCGGCGTAGTAGACCTCGTTCTCGTTCTTGAGGCCGAAGGGCTCCAGGTCGACGAGGAAGTGGTGCTTGTTGGGCAGTTCGAGGCGTACCTCGTCCACCTCGGCGCGGTTGTTGAGGACCCGGGTGCCCATCGCGTGCAGGGTCTGCTGCAGCGAGTAGGAGTAGGTCTCGGCGAACGCCTCCAGCATGTGCCGCTTCACGTGGGCGTAGGAGCGGTTCCAGTTGGGCTGGGCCTCGCCGTCCCTGCCGCTGTAGCCGTACTTCCAGCGGGCGGTGACCTGGGTGGCGAGGATGCGGTCGTACGCCTCCTGCAGGGTGGTGTACTTGTCCTTGATGTAGCCCCAGAACTCCGAGTTGGTGGAGTTCATCACCACGAGGTCCTTGAGGCCGGAGATGACCCGGACGGTCTCGCCGTCGTAGGAGATCTCGGTGGTGCGGACCTCCTGGCCGGTGCGGACGAAGGAGTGGCCGACCTCCTCCGAGCCGATGAAGCGGGCCGAGCTGTCCGGCGTCTTGATCCGGTCCCAGGAGTACTCCTCGATCCGGATCCGGGCGCCGTGGACGACGCCGCGCTCGGTGTTGTCGACGAAGTGGCGTGCCAGGACGATGCCGAAGGCCTCGGCCGACTCGATGCCGTACTCCTTGGCGAAGGCGTAGACGGTGTTCTTGGTGGTGTCGGTGGGGAGGCAGTTGGCGTTGGACCCGGTGAGGTGGACGTCCTCGAACTCACCCTGGAGGGAGACCGAGACGTTCAGGTCCTTGATCTCGTGCCGGGTGGAGTCGCGGGAGATCCGGACGATGCGGTTCTCCGCCTTGCCGTACTGGTTCTGACCGAGCACGTGGGCCATGACGTGGCTCCTAGAGCTTCCAGGTCGGTCTACTAGCTTCCGCGGTAGACCGAGTATCCGAACGGGTTGAGCAGCAGCGGCACGTGGTAGTGGTGCTGTTCGGGCGCGACCGTGAAGACGATCGAGACCTCGGGGAAGAACGGCGGCTCCGTGGACTTGAGCGCGTAGTAGGCGCCGGTGTCGAAGAGCAGCCGGACGACCGAGCCCGCCTCCACGGCCGGGAGGTCCTTGACCCGGCCGTCGGAGTCCGTGGCGGAGGTGCCGAGCACCTGCCAGCCACCCTCGGTGTGCAGTGCGAGCTCGACCGGGACACCCTCGGCCGGGCGGCCGAGGCTGGTGTCGAGCACGTGGGTGGAGATGCCAGTCATGGGTGAAGTGACCTTACTGATGGCAGAGGTGATAGTGCGTCAGTTTCCTTGTGACATGCCGGCCTGTCCGGGTGCGGGAGCGACACGGGCTGACGGTCGATCAGAGGTGTTGCTGTCGGGCCGGTGTCGATCGGGCGGTGTCGATCAGGCGGTGTCGATCAGACGGTTGAGCCGGATGTCGTTGATCTTGCGCAGCTCCCCGCGGACGATCTCCGCCTCGGTGGCGGCGTCGTTGGGGTGGCGCTCGCGCAGGGCGGCGAGCATGCCGGTCGCGGTGCGGCCGGTCGCGCAGATCAGGAACACGTGGCCGAACTTCGCCTCGTAGGCGGCGTTGGCCTCGCGCAGTTCGTCGAGGACCGCTTGGTCCACGCCCTGGATCCCGGCCTGTTCGCGCTCGGAGGTGGCGTCGCCCGGCTTGGGCGTGCCGATCCGGGCGTGGCCGGCCATCGCGTCGCGCAGGTCCTCGGCCGTCAGCGACGCCATGGCCGCCGCGTTGGCGGCGAGCAGGGCCCCGCGGTCGGACCACGGCTTGGCCTCCGCTACCGCGGCGGCCCAGCGGGGGCTGGAGCATACCTCCAGCAGGATCGCTTCCAGCTCGGCGGCGTCGGCCGCGGCCAGGGCGTCAAGGGCGTGGGGGTGGTTGGTCACGGGTGGACCTCCTGAAGAGTGGTGCCACCCGGAAAAGCTAGATCGACCCCACCCGGTCGTCAACACTTTGTTGAACGGTTGGTGGTTACGTTTTGAACCGGCCCGCCGTGCCGGGCCCTTTCGTGTGCGATTCGCCAAGTGTGCCCCGCCGCGGGCCGATCCAGACTGGCCGCACCGACGGGGTCACCCGTTCGGAAGCCCCCGCGAGGGGGCTTCGGGAAGCCCGTCAGGAGGACTTCGAGCCGTCCTGGCGGTTCAGGTAGTTGTACACCGTGAAGCGGCTGACGCCCAGGGCCGAGGCGACCGTCTCGACGCCGTGGCGGACGGTGAAGGCGCCGCGCTCCTCCAGCAGGGCGACGACCCGCTGCTTCTCCAGCCGGTCCAGCTCGGCCAGCGGGCGGCCGTCGAACTGGCGGGTCATCTCGGCCAGCAGTCGGTCCAGCGCGCTGCTGAGGTGGGGCAGCCGGACGGCCAGCGCCGGCGTGCCCTCCCACTCCAGGACGACGTCCTCGGGCTTCGCCTCGTCCAACGGGACGGGCGTCGCGCCGACCGCGTCCAGCAGCGGCTTTATCGCCGCGGCGAGCGGGTGTTCCACGTGCTCGGTCACGGCGTACCGCCCTCCTCGTCCAGGACGCTGACCTGGACCGAGATGCGGGTCGCGCCCGCGTCCAGGGTCTCCCGGAGCAGCTTGGTCACCGCGGCGAGGACCTGGTCGGCCTCGCCCTCGGCGCCGGTCCCGAAGGGGCCGACCGACACGGCCAGGCCGGCGTCGTCGACCGCCTTGCGGGCCGCCGCGGCGTGCTCCGGGAACGTGTCCAGTTCGAACGGTTCTGTCGTGAACTCCACCATCAATCGCACGGGATCACTGTATCGAGCGGGGGTGCGGGCGGGCAGGGGCTGGGTGATCGAACAGCCGGGTCCAGGGTGGCGGAGTGCGCTCCGAGCGTCTTCAACAAATTGTTGCGGCGCCCTTGACACTCGCTTCGCCGTCCGGAGATGCTTCCACCACACAGAATCCCTCTTCCGGATCGTGGAAGTTGCGGATGACGGAAGAGAGATGAGAGGTGACTGACGTGACGGCCGCTGCCAAGCACCACTTCACGGTCAACCTGTCGATCCTGTTCGGCGAGCTGCCCCTCCTGGAGCGCCCCGCCGCGGCCGCCGCGGCCGGCTTCACCGCCGCCGAGCTCTGGTGGCCCTTCGGCGAGGAGCACGACCCCTCGGAGGCCGAGATCGACGCGCTCCGCAAGGCGTTCACCGACGCCGGGGTGCGGCTCACCGGCCTCAACTTCCTGGACGACCTCGGCAGGGGCGCCCGCGGGACGGTCTCCGTACCGTCCGAGCGGGACCGCTTCCGGGCCAACGTCCCGGTCGCCGCCGGGATCGCCGGCTCGCTCGGCACCAAGGCGCTCAACGCGCTGTACGGCAACCGGGTGGCGGGCGTCGAGGCGGCCGAGCAGGACGCCCTCGCGCTGGAGAACCTGGTGCTCGCCGCCCGGGCGGCGCACGGGATCGGCGCGGTCCTGCTGATCGAGGCCCTGAACGGGGCCGAGTCCCCGGACTACCCGCTGGTCTCCGCCGCCGCGGCGGTCGAGGTCGTCGACAAGGTCAATGCCGCCACCGGCCTGGGCAACGCCCGGTTCCTGTGCGACCTCTACCACCTGGCCAAGAACGGCGAGGACCTGGCGCAGGTCATCGACACGTACGCCGACCGCATCGGCCACGTGCAGATCGCCGACAACCCGGGCCGCAACGAGCCCGGCACCGGCGGCCTGGACTTCGAGGACCTGTTCGCCCGGCTCACCGCCGCCGGCTACACCGGCCCGATCGGCCTGGAGTACCGCCCCTCCACCGGCGTCAGCGCCGACAGCTTCGGGTGGCTGCCGCGCGAGCTGCGCGCCGCCGCGTAGCGCTCGCCGAGCCGCGACGCGACGCGCCGCCGACCCACCCTCCAACCCCGCACACGTAAGGAACTCGACGCGATGAGCCGCAAGATCGCCTTCATCGGCCTCGGCATCATGGGCAGCCCGATGGCCGCCAACCTGGTCAAGGCCGGCCACCACGTCACCGGCTTCAACCTCACCCAGCCGCAGATCGACGCCCTGGTCGCGGCCGGCGGCCACGGCGCCGCCTCCATCGCGGACGCGGTGCAGGACGCCGAGGTCGTCATCACCATGGTCCCGGCCGACCCGCACGTCGAGCAGGTCATCCTGGGCGAGGGCGGCGTGCTGGAGAACGCCAAGCCCGGCACCCTGGTGATCGACATGTCCTCGATCACCCCGCAGACCTCGATCAAGGTCGAGGCGGCCGCCAAGGAGAAGGGCGTCCGCACGCTGGACGCCCCGGTCTCCGGCGGCGAGGCCGGTGCCGTCGAGGCCGTCCTGTCGATCATGGTCGGCGGCGCCGCCGAGGACTTCGCCGAGGCCAAGCCGCTGTTCGACGCGCTGGGCACCACCGTGATCCACGTCGGCCCGGCCGGCGCCGGCCAGACCGTCAAGGCCGCCAACCAGCTGATCGTCGCCGTCAACATCCAGGTGCTGGCCGAGGCCGTGGTCTTCCTGGAGAACGCCGGCGTCGACCTGCAGGCCGCGCTGGACGTGCTCGGCGGCGGCCTGGCCGGCTCGACCGTGCTCAACCGCAAGAAGGCGAACATGCTGAACCGCGAGTTCGCCCCGGGCTTCCGGATCGACCTGCACCACAAGGACATGGGCATCGTCACCGACGCCGCCCGCGCCGTGGGCGCCGCGCTGCCGGTCGGCGCCGTGGTGGCCCAGCTGGTCGCCTCCGCCCGGGCCAACGGCGACGGCTCGCTCGACCACTCGGCGCTGCTGCGCGGCGTCGAGCGGCTCTCCGGCCGCGAGGTCGCGTAACACCCTCGGGGGCTCCCGCGCGGAGCCCCCGTCCCTGACTCCTCCTGGCGGCGTGTACCCATCCGGTCGTGCCCGCGCCGCCAGGAGGTCGAACCCGACCGGCGTGCGGGCTGGGGCTCATCCGCCCGCCCGCCGGTCGATCCAGCCGGTGACGCGTACTCCCACCAGGGGGCACTTCGGTCGTGCCTGCGCGTCGCCCGGCCCCCTCCCCGCCGAGGGGAGCCCCCCGTACGTCGGAAGCGGGACGGGGGGAACGGCGGGGAGGGGGCCGCACCCTCCCGGGGCAGGTCCCGTTCACACCGGGCCCGTTCAGAGGGGCCCGTTCACACCGGGCCCGTTCACACCGGTCCGGGCAGGGCCCGTTCACACCGGTCCGGCCGAGGGGCTCGCACCCCCGGACCTCCGGGCACATGCTTGACGCACGTCGCAGTACCACCGCCACACCCGTACGGAAGCGAGGACCGCACCATGCCCCCCACCCCCCGCCAGGGCCATGTGGTCGTCGCCCCCGACAAGTTCAAGGGCAGCCTGGAGGGCGCCGAGGTGGCCGCCCGGATCGCCGCCGGCATCCGCCGCGCCGCGCCCGGCACCGAGGTGCGCGAGCTGCCCGTCGCCGACGGCGGCGAGGGCACCCTGGCCGCCGCGCTCGCGGCCGGCTTCGACCGCGTCCCGGCCAAGGTGGCCGGTCCGACCGGTCTGCCGGTGGACGCCGCGCTCGCCGTCCGGGGCGACACCGCCGTCGTCGAACTGGCGCAGGCCTCGGGCCTCGCCCGGCTGCCCGGCGGCCGGACCGCCCCGCTCGCGGCCGGATCCTTCGGGGTCGGCCAGCTGATCGCCCGGGCCGTCTCGCTCGGCGTCAAGCGGATCGTGCTGGGCCTCGGCGGCAGCGCCTGTACGGACGGCGGTGCGGGCATGGTGCAGGCGCTCGGGGTGCGCCTGCGGGACGCCGACGGCGCCGAACTCCCGCCCGGCGGTGCCGCGTTGCGCAGGCTCGCGGAGATCGAGCTCGGCCCGCTGGCCGACGCGCTGGGCGGTGTCGAGATCGTGGTGGCCTGCGACGTGGACAACCCGCTGCTCGGGCCGCGCGGCGCCACCGCCGTCTACGGTCCGCAGAAGGGCGCGGACGGCGACGACCTGGTGGTCCTGGAGGAAGGACTCACCCGGTTCGCCGACCTCGTCGCCGAAGCCACCGGACGGGACGTCCGGGAGGCTCCCGGCGCCGGCGCCGCGGGCGGGGTGGGCTTCGCCGCCCTCGCCCTGCTCGGCGCCACCATGCGACCCGGCATCGAGCTGCTGCTCGACCTGCTGGGCTTCGACGAGGCCGTGCGTGGGGCACGCCTCGTCGTGACCGGCGAGGGTTGCCTGGACGCGCAGACGCTCCACGGCAAGGCCCCCGCCGGGGTTGCCGCGGCGGCCGCCCGGGCGGGGGTTCGGGTGGCTGCCGTGGCGGGCCGGCTGGAACTCGCCGAGCCGCAGTGGCGGGCGGCCGGCTTCGCCGCCGCGATCGCGCTGACCGACCTGGCCGAACAGCCCGGGGACAGCATGGCCAGGGCCGCCGAGCTGGCCGAGGTCGCGGGGGAGCGGTTGGCCGGTGTGCTGCTGCCGCGCTGAACCCTCGTAGGTTCATCCATTGACGTTTTGTTGAAGGCGGGCCTAGGCTCCCCGCAATCCCCGCCTCCTCCCTCGCCTCCCTCCTCGCCTCCTCCTTCGCCCCTCCCGCGAACCCTTCCCGGCGAACCGTTGCGAAGCGCCCCCCAACCGCCACCCCCGACTCCTTGGTCCCGGAGGTCTCCCATGCCTTTCAGTCAGCCGACGGTGATCCGCTCCCGACGGGCGGTCCTGCCCGACGGCGAGCGCCCCGCGGACGTGCTGATCCGGGACGGGAAGATCGAGCAGGTCGCCGCGCACGGCTCGCTCCCGGCAGGCGACCGCGAACTCGCCGACCTCGGCGACACCGCCCTGCTGCCCGGCCTGGTCGACACCCACGTGCACGTCAACGAGCCCGGCCGCACCGAGTGGGAGGGCTTCGCCACCGCCACCCGGGCCGCCGCGGCCGGCGGCGTCACCACGATCATCGACATGCCGCTCAACTCGATCCCGCCCACCACCACGGTGGAGGGACTGCTGGTCAAGCGGAAGACCGCCGAGGGCCAGGCCTGGGTCGACCTGGGCTTCTGGGGCGGGGCCGTCCCCGGCAACGTCGCCGACCTCGAACCCCTGCACCGCGAGGGCGTGTTCGGCTTCAAGAGCTTCCTCGCCCCCTCCGGGGTGGACGAGTTCCCGCACGTCGAGGCCGCCGACCTGGAGGCCGCGCTGGCCGAGCAGGCCCGGATCGGGGCGCTGGCGATCATCCACGCCGAGGACCCGACCGTCCTCGCCGCCGCCCCGCAGCAACCCGGCGTCCACTACCGGGACTTCCTGGCCTCCCGCCCCGCCGACGCCGAGACCGCGGCCGTCGCCCACCTGCTCGACACCGCCCGGCGCACCGGCGCCCGGGTGCACATCCTGCACGTCTCCTCCGCCGCCGTGCTGCCCCTGCTGCGCCGGGCGCGCGAGGACGGCGTCCGGGTGACCGCCGAGACCTGCCCGCACTACCTGACCCTCGCGGCCGAGCAGGTGCCCGACGGCGACACCGCCTTCAAGTGCTGCCCGCCGATCCGCGACGAGTCCAACCGGGACGCCCTCTGGGAGGCCCTGGCGAACGGCGAGTTCATCGCCGTCGTCTCCGACCACTCGCCGTCCACCCCCGACCTCAAGCTGCTGCCCGAGTACGGCGGCAGCGGGGACTTCGCGGCCGCCTGGGGCGGCATCGCCTCGCTGCAGCTCGGCCTGCCGGCCGTCTGGACCGAGGCCCGCCGCCGCGGTCACACCCTGTCCGACATCGTGCGCTGGATGTCCGCCGGACCGGCCGAACTGGTCGGCCTCACCGGCACCAAGGGCGCCATCGCGCCCGGCCACGACGCCGACCTGGTCGCCTTCGACCCCGACGGCGAGTTCGCCGTCCGGGCGAGCGGGTTGCACCACCGCAACCCGGTCACCCCGTACGCGGGCCGGACCCTCACCGGCGCGGTGCGCACCACCTGGCTCCGCGGCCGCGAGGTGGACACCGCGGCCCGCCCCTTCGGCCGGCAGCTCGCCCGGCCCGCCGCCCCGGCCGCCGCTCCTGTCGCTGCTCCTGCCATCGACCGTACCGCCGCGCGTACCGCCACCCCGTCCGATCGCTCCTGAAGGAGAGTCAGTGACCACTGCCGACACCCCGAGCGCTCCGTTCACCGAGCTGGTCGACCTGGCCTCCCGACTGCTCGGCGCGGGCGTCGTCGCCACCAACGAGGACACCTTCGCGGACGCCGAGAACCTGCTGGTCGCCAAGCCGGCCGAGTTCCGCCCGCACACCTTCGGCCACAAGGGCCAGATCATGGACGGCTGGGAGTCCAAGCGCCGCCGCGGCGTCTCCGCCGAGCAGCCGCACCCCACCGACCAGGACCACGACTGGGCGATCGTCCGGCTCGGCGTCGCCGGTGCGATCCGCGGCGTGATCGTGGACACCGCCCACTTCACCGGCAACTACCCGGAATCCGGCTCGGTCGAGGCCGTGTCCGTCCCCGGCCACCCCTCGCCGGAGGAGCTGCAGGCCGCCCGGTGGACCACGATCGTGCCGCGCACCCCGCTGCGCGGGAACACCGCGCACGAGTTCGCCGTCGACGACGACGCCCGCTACACCCACGTACGGCTGAACATCTTCCCGGACGGCGGCGTCGCCCGGCTGCGCGTGCACGGCGAGGTGCTGCCCGACCCGCGCGAGCTGGACGGCCTCACCTTCGACCTGGCCGCCCAGGAGTACGGCGGCGTGGCCGAGGCGGCGTCCGACCGCTACTTCTCCTCCCCGCACAACCTGAACGCTCCCGGCCGCGCCTCCGTCATGGGCGACGGTTGGGAGACCCGGCGTCGGCGCGACAAGGCCAACGACTGGGTGCAGATCGCCCTGGCCGGGGGCGGCGAGGTCCTGGCCGCCGAGGTGGACACGTCCCACTTCGTCGCCAACGCCCCCGGCTGGGCCGACCTGATCGGCTTCGACGCCTCGACCGGGGCCGACCCGGCCGACGGCGAGTGGTTCGAGCTGCTGCCGCGCACCCGGCTCCAGCCCGACACCCGGCACCGCTTCCGGCTCGACACCGGCCGCCCGGTGACCCACGTGCGCATCAACGTCTACCCGGACGGCGGCCTCGCCCGCCTCCGGCTCACCGGCCGCCTCACCGAGGCCGGCCGCGCGGCCCTCGCGCTGCGCTGGTTCAACGCCGTCCCGGCCGACGAGGCCGCCACCGCCCTCACCGAGGCCGGGCTGACCGCCGACGAGGCCGCCGCGCTGACCGCCGCCCGCCCGCTGGCGGACCCGGCCGCCGTCGGCGCCGCCGTCGCGGCGCTCCGGCCGACCGACGGCCCCGACGGCGAGCACTCCTCCCGCCGCCGCGCGGCCGCCTGGCGCCTGCTCGGGGCCTGACCCCCCGGTCGGCGCAACAGCCCGACGGATCGTCAGCCCACCCTCCACGCACCGCCCTTATCGACACCTGAAGGACCCTCCATGTCCAAGATCCTGACCACGGAGTCCGGCGCCCCGATCGCCGACAACCAGAACTCGGCCTCGGCCGGCGAGTACGGCCCGCTGCTGATCCAGGACCAGCAGCTGCTGGAGAAGCTGGCCCGGTTCAACCGGGAGCGCATCCCGGAGCGCGTCGTGCACGCCCGCGGCTCCGGCGCCTACGGCTACTTCGAGGTCACCGACGAGGTGTCGCGCTACACCCGGGCGGGCTTCCTCTCCGAGGTCGGCAAGCGCACCGAGGTCTTCCTGCGCTTCTCCACCGTGGCCGGCAACCTGGGCGCCGGCGACGCGGTGCGCGACCCGCGCGGCTTCGCGCTGAAGTTCTACACCGAGGACGGCAACTACGACCTCGTCGGCAACAACACCCCGGTGTTCTTCATCAAGGACCCGATCAAGTTCCCCGACTTCATCCACTCGCAGAAGCGCGACCCGTACACCGGCGTGCAGGAGGCGGACAACGTCTGGGACTTCTGGGCCCATTCGCCCGCCTCGACCCACCAGATCACCTGGCTGTTCGGCGACCGCGGCATCCCGGCCTCCTACCGCCACATGAACGGCTACGGCTCGCACACCTACCAGTGGGTCAACGCCGAGGGCGACGCCTACTGGGTGAAGTACCACTTCAAGACCAACCAGGGCGTCCGCTGCCTGGACGGCGACCAGGCCGCCGAGGTGCTCGGCGCCGACGCCGACTCGCACCAGCGCGACCTCCACCAGGCCATCGAGCGCGGGGTGTTCCCGTCCTGGACCCTCTACGTCCAGCTGATGCCGGTCGCCGAGGCCGCGGACTACCGCTTCAACCCGTTCGACCTGACCAAGGTGTGGCCGCACGCCGACTACCCGCTGGTCAAGGTCGGCCGCCTGGTGCTCAACAGGAACCCGGAGAACGTCTTCGGCGAGGTCGAGCAGTCCGCGTTCTCGCCGAACAACTTCGTGCCCGGCATCGGCCCGTCCCCGGACAAGATGCTCCAGGGCCGGCTGTTCGCCTACGCCGACGCCCAGCGCTACCGCCTCGGCGTCAACCACACCCAGCTGCCGGTGAACGCCCCGCGCGCCACCGAGGCCGCCAACTACGGCCGGGACGGCCTCATGGCCGCCAACACCGCGGGCCGCGGCAAGAACTACGAGCCCAACTCGTACGACGGCCCGGCCCAGACCGACGCCGCGCTCGCCGCGCCGGTGAAGGTCGACGGCCACACCGGCACCTACACCACGCCGGCCCACAGCAAGGACGACGACTTCTTCCAGGCCGGTGAGCTCTACCGGCTGATGTCGGCCGGGGAGAAGACCCGTCTGATCGACAACATCGCCGGCTTCCTGGCGCAGGTGACCCGCGACGACATCGTCGAGAAGAACCTCGCCCACTTCCACGCCGCGGACGAGGAGTACGGCGCCCGCCTGGCCGCCGCCGTCGCCAAGCTGCGCGCGGGCGACGAGGGCTGACGGCCGCCGCGGCCGACCGACCACCCTCCCCGGCCACCGGGCCCGCACCCGGTGGCCGCACGGCGGGCCTCTCCCCCCTGGGCAGTGGGGGAGGGGCCCGTCGCGGCGTTCGCCCGGGGCGGGCTGTCGGGTCGTCACCGTCTGCTTCGTCACTGCCGGTTGTCGCTACCGGGCCGTAACCGCCGAACCGTGACCTCCGGGGCGCGTTTCCCCAGGTCGACCGGAGGTTGCTCCACGGAATGTTCACGGATATTCACGGACGGCAGTCGTCGGGCCCGCCGGGTCGATAGGCTGGTGCGTGCCCGCGGTCGCTCCGTGGGGGGACATCGGAAGGGGACGACATGTCGACACCAGCCCCGGGTCGTCACGCCGCGCTGGACCAGGGCCTGACCGGCCCGTTCACCTCCCTGCAGCACGCCCTCAGACTGCTGGAGGCGGTCGACCGCCACCCCGACGGCGCCACCCTGGTGGGCCTCGCGCGGGAGACCTCGCTCGGGCTGCCGACCGTGCGGCGGCTCGCGGAGATCCTGGAGATCGAAGGCTATCTCCAGTGCCAGGACGGCGGTTGGGTGCTCGGCGGCACCTTCGCCCTGCTCGGGCAGAACAACCGCGAGCAGCTGGTCAATGCCCGACTGAACCGCAAACTGGCCGAACTCCGGGACGAGTTGGGCGCCGCGGTGTACTTCAGCCGTTACCACGACGGCGAGTTGTCGGTGGAGGCGGTCTCGGCGGCCGACTACGCCCCGGCGGTCCAGGAATGGGTGGACTTCCGGGCCACGGCGCACGCCAGTGCGATCGGCAAGTGCCTGCTCAGCCAGCTGGACTCGGACGCCCGGCGCGACCACCTCTCCCGGCACCCGGTCGCCCGGCTCACCTCCCGAACGGTCACCGACGCCGACCAGTTGATGCACCGTCTGGAGCGGCAGCCGGCCACCGTGCCGGTGCTGGACATCCAGGAGTACGCGCTGGGCACGGTGTGCGCCGCCGTGCCGATCACGGCGGGAAGCACGGTCGGCTGCCTGGCCACCTCCATGTCGGCGGACAACATCCACAAGCTGAAGGCCGCCGCCGAACTGCTGGCGGCCCGGGCGGCGCCGCTGATGCTGGCGATGGCGGTCTGAGCCGTCCGCCCGAAGGGCCCCGCCGGACGTGTCGCGTCCGGCGGGGCCCGCGTGTTTCTCGCCGAACGTTTCCTTCGCGTGTTCCGCCGCGCGGTTCCCGCGTGGTTCCCGGGATGTTTCCGGGGGCGTCCAGCGGTGCACATCACTTATTAGACTCGATGTCGATAAGGGTCGCCGAAACCCTTGTCCCGGCCGCTACCCGCGAGTACGTTTCCCTGAGCCGAGCCGCCGCCCCCAGGTCAGGAGGGCCTGCCATGCCCCGATCCACCCCCGTCCCCGCCCTCGCCGCCCCCGCCGCACGCGTGCACGACAGCCTCGTCCTGGAGCCCCGGGACGTCCGCTTCGACTGGGCCCAGCTGCCACTGCACTGGATCCCGGACGAGCCGATGGCCACCCACGTCATCAACGTGCTGCACCTGCTGCTGCCCGAGGGCGAGCGCTGGTTCGTCAAGGTGTTCAAGGAGGCGCTGCCGCTCATCCGGGACGACCAACTGCGCGAAGAGGTCCTTGGGTTCATCGGGCAGGAGGCCATCCACGCCGAGGCGCACCAGGAAGTCCTGGACCACCTGCTCGGCCAGGGGCTGGACCCTCGTCCGTACGTCCGACAGGTCTCCTGGCTGTTCCAGCGGGTCCTGGGCGACAAGCCGGGGCTGACGCCGGCGCGGCGGCGGGAGAACATCATCGAGCGGGTCGCGTTCATCGCGGCCATCGAGCACTTCACCGCCTTCCTCGGCGACTGGGCCCTCAACTCCCCGGGCCTGGACCGGGCCAAGGCCGACCCGACGATGCTCGACCTGCTGCGCTGGCACGGCGCCGAGGAGGTCGAGCACCGCAGCGTCGCCTACGACCTGATGGTCCACCTGGATCCGGGCTACTTCCGGCGGATCCGCGGGATGGCGGTGTCCGGGCCGCTGCTGGTGCACCTCTGGGTGCGCGGCGCCCGCTTCCTGCTCGCGGCCGACCCGACCCTGGCCGGGCGACTCAAGCCCAGCTGGCGCGAGGCCGGGCGGATCGCCAAGCGCGGCCTGCTGCCGGACCCGATCGGGTCGATCCGCTCCGGGCTGCGGTACCTGCGGCCGGGCTACCACCCGACCCAGGAGGGGTCCTCCAGCCAGGCGCTGGGCTACCTCGCCACCTCGCCGGCCGCCCGCGCGGCCGCCGCGCGCGGCTGACGGCGGACAGGGTTCAGTGAACCGATGACAGCGGACGGATGACAGCGAACAGATTTCAGAGAACGTCATCTGTCATCTGTCATCTGTCATCTGTCATCTGTCAGCCGTCCTCCGTCGCCTGTGACCCGTCACTTGTCACCCGTCATCCGCCCCGCGCCCGACGCCCCGCCCGACGCCTCTCCCGACGCCAAGGAACCCCGCCGGATGGACCTGCTCACCCCGCCCCCCGACCTCTACGGCCGCCCGCGCGCCGACGCGTTCATGCGCTGGCTCACCGCCTTCGGCGACCGCTACTCCCCGGCCCTCGGCGGCCCCCTGCTGCGCCGCAACCCCCGCCGCCCGTTCAGCCGCCCCACCCCGCAGCTGCAGCTGGTCGTCACCGCCCGCCGCGAACTGGCCGCCGACGTCGTCGAGTTGCAGCTCGCCGACCCCTCCGGCGGCCTGCTGCCGGCCTGGCAGCCCGGTGCCCACCTGCGCCTCGCCCTGCCCTCCGGCCGCGAGCGCCACTACTCCCTCACCGGTGACCCGGCCTACCGCACCGCCTACCGCATCGCCGTCCGGCGGCTGCCCGGGGGCGGTGGCGGGTCCGTCGAGATCCACGACGCCCTGCACCCCGGCGCCCGCCTCACCGCCCGCCGCCCGCGCAACGGCTTCGCCTTCTGCGCCGAACCCGCCGTCCTCCTGCTGGCCGGCGGCATCGGCATCACCCCGCTGCTCCCGATGGCCCGCGAGGCGCAGCGCCACGGCCTGGACTGGCGCCTGGTGCACGTCGGCCGCAGTGCCGACACCCTCCCGTACGCGGACGAGCTGCGCGCCCTCGATCCGCGCCGGGTGGTCCTGCGCACCGACGACGAGCACGGCGGCGTCCCCACCGGCGCCGAGCTGCTGGCCCACGCCCCGCGCGGTGCCGCCGTCTACTGCTGCGGCCCGGCGCCGATGCTCGCCGCCGTGCAGCGGGCCCTGGACGGCCGCCCGGAGGGGTCCGACGGGCCCAGCGGTGCGCTGCACTTCGAGCGCTTCGGCGCCGCCCCGATCACCGATGGCGAGTCCTTCGCCGTCCGCCTCGGCACGGACGGCCCGACCCTCGCCGTGCCCGCCGACCGGTCCGCCCTGGACGTGCTGCGGGAGGCCCGCCCGGGCCTCCCGTACTCGTGCCACCAGGGCTTCTGCGGCACCTGCGAGGTCCGCCTGCTGGCCGGCTCGCCCGACCACCGGGACCGCCGCCTCACCCCCGAGCAGCGCGCCGCCGGTGCCCTGTTGCCCTGTGTCTCCCGGGCCGCCGAGGGTGAGACCCTCGTGCTCGACCTCTAGAAGGAGCAGCCCCCGCCATGGCGAAAGCGACCCCCGCCTTCCGCTACACCGAGCGCGACCTCGCCCGCTTCCGCGAGACCCAGCAACTCGCCTACCACTGCGCCGAACAGGTCGCCGCCTGGATCGAACCCGGCGTCACCGAGCGGCAGGCCACCGCCGAGCTGCGCCGCCGTCTGGTCGCCGCCGGGGTACAGGACTTCTTCCACGTCCCGTTCGCCTGGTTCGGGGACCGCACGGCGTTCCGGTACTTCCACACCCCGCTGCAGTTCTTCGCCGGCAACCGCCGCCTGGAGGAGGGCATGCCGTACGTCCTGGACTGCGCGCCGGTCGTGGACGGCTACACCGCCGACATCGGCTACGGCGGCAAGGTCGGCGAGAACCGGGTCTGGGACCGGCTCGCCGCCGACCTGCGGGTCTACCGCGAGCTGATCCTCGCCGAGGTGCGGGCCCGCAAGCCCCTCGACGAGGTGTACGCGGCGGTGGACGCGCAGCTCGCCGCGCACGGCTACGACAACCGCCACCAGGTCTACCCGGGTCGGGTGATCGGCCACCAGGTCACCCGGACCGTGGCCCGCGGCCCGGCCGGGGTGAACGTCTTCGGCTTCGGCGTGCGCACCCTGCAGACCCTCGGCCGCGAGCTCATCTCCGAGCGCCTGCAAGGCCGTTCACCGCTCTGGGCGGACGGGCGGTCGTCCCGGCACGCGCCCACCCCCGGCCTGTGGGCGGTCGAGCCGCACATCGGCTTCCGCGGTGTGGGCATCAAGTTCGAGGAGCTGCTGGTGGTCACCGAGGACGACGCCTACTGGCTGGACGACGACCTGCCGCACGTCCGCCGCTGGACCGCGACCGCGACCGCGACCGCGACCGCGACCTCGACCTCGACGCCCGCGCCCGCCGGGCCCGGAGCCGCCGCGCCCGCGCCCGCCGCAACGACCGCCGAGCCGAGCACCCTGGAGGCCACCCGATGACGACCCCGACCCGCCGCCGGACCGTCCACTCCGGCGGCCTGCCGCTCGCCGTCTTCGAGCAGGGCGACCCGGCCGCCCCCACCGTCCTCCTCGTCCACGGCTACCCCGACACCCACGCCGTCTGGGACGACATCGCCGCCGACCTCGCCCGCGACCACCACGTGGTCCGCTACGACGTCCGCGGCGCCGGCGAGTCCGGCGTCCCCGCGGACCGTGACGGCTACCGCCTGGAGCGGCTGGCCGAGGACCTGTTCGCCGTCGCCGACGCGGTCAGCCCGGACCGCCCGGTCCACCTGGTCGCCCACGACTGGGGCTCGATACAGTCCTGGGAAGCCGTCACCGCGCCGGGCGCCGAGCACCGGATCGCGTCGTACACCACCATGTCCGGCCCCAGCCTGGACCACATGGGGTACTGGCTGCGCCACCGGCTGCGCCGCCCCACCCCGCGCCACCTGCGGCAACTGCTCCACCAGGGCCTGCACTCCTGGTACATCACCGCCTTCCACCTGCCCTACCTGGCCCCCGGCGTCTGGCGCCTCGGCCTCGCCCGGGCCTGGCCGAGGGTGCTGCGCGACCTGGAGCACGTCACCCCGCGCGCCGACCACCCGCAGCGCAGCCTGCGCCGTGACGCCGTGCGCGGCATCGAGCTGTACCGGGCCAACTTCCGCCCCACCATGGGAAGTCCGCGCGAGCGGCCGACCCTCGTGCCGGTCCAGCTGATCACCCTCACCCGGGACCGCTACGTCGGCACCTACCTCTCCGAGGGCCTGGAGCGCTGGGTGCCCGACCTCACCCGCAGGACGCTGCACGCCGGCCACTGGTCGGCGCTGCTGGAGAAGGGAGCCACCGTGGCCGGAATGGTCCGCGAGTTCACCGCCCGCACGGAGGCCCGCCGCGCCGGCGAGGCCGCGGGGGAGCGACCGGCCCTGGACGACGGCCGGCTGGTGGTCGTCACCGGCGGCGGCAGCGGCATCGGCCGGGCCACCGCGCTGGCCTTCGCCGAGGAGGGTGCCCGGGTGGTGGTCTGCGACCTGGACCTCGCGTCCGCCGAGCGCACCGCCGAACTCGCCTCGCTGGTCGGCCCTACGGCGCACGCCTACCGGGTGGACGTCTCCGACGGCGCGGCGGTGGACGCCTTCGCGCAGACCGTCGCCGCCGAGCACGGGGTGCCCGACGTGGTGGTCAACAACGCGGGCATCGGCCACTCCGGGACCTTCCTGCAGACCACCGAGAAGGAGTGGCAGCGCGTCCTGGACGTCAACCTCTGGGGCGTGATCCACGGCTGCCGCGCGTTCGGCACCCTGATGGCCGACCGCGGCCAGGGCGGCCACATCGTCAACGTCTCCTCGGCCGCCGCCTACCTGCCCTCCAAGGCGCTCACCGCCTACGCCACCAGCAAGGCCGCGGTGTTCATGCTCTCCGACTGCCTGCGCGCCGAGTTCGTCGACCACGGCATCGGCGTCTCCACCATCTGCCCCGGCATCGTCAACACCAACATCACCCGCACCTCCACCTTCTCCGCCACCACCGCCGCCGAACAGGCCGCCAAGCAGGCCCGTGCCGCCAAGCTCTACGCCCGCCGCGGCTTCCCCCCGGAGAAGGTCGCCACTGCCGTCCTCGCCGCGGTCCGCACCGGCAAGCCCGTCGTCCCCGTCACCCCCGAGGCCAAGGCGGCCCGTTTCCTGTCCCGCCTGAGCCCCGGCCTGCTGCGCCTCGCCGCCCGCCTCAACGTCACCTGACCGGGTGAACGTCGCCGAAACGGATCGACCGGTCGGCCGCGGGCGGGCTGCCCGGTCTCACCGGCCGGCCGACCCGGTGGGTCGTGCCGTCCGGTGCCGCGGACTGACGCCGCCCGGGGCGGTGTCCGGGCCCTGTGAGAGCATCCAGGGCCATGGAGATGACAACCGCGCTGTGGTCCTTCGCCCTCGTCGTGGGGCTGCTCACGCTGACGCCCGGGATCGACACCGCGCTGGTCCTGCGGACGTCGGCGCTGGGGCGGCGGCGGCAGGCGTGGGGGGTCGTGCTCGGCATCCAGACCGGCACGCTGATCTGGGGGACGCTGACCTCGGCGGGGGTGACGGCGCTGCTCACCGCCTCGCAGCTGGCGTACGACGTCCTGCGCTGGGCGGGCGCGGCGTACCTGGTGTGGATGGGCATCGGGATGCTCCGCGACCGGGGTGCCCGGGTGGCGGTCGAGGACGAGCCGGCGGAGGGCGGGTTCGGGCACGGCTGGCGGCGGGGCACGCTGACCAATCTGCTGAACCCCAAGGTCGGGGTCTTCTACGTGGCCGTGCTCCCGCAGTTCATCCCCGCCGGGGCCCCGCACTTCGCCGCCGGCGTGGCGCTGACCTGCGTCCACGTCGTGGAGGGGGTGCTCTGGTCGACGGTGCTGGTGGGCTTCGCCCGGGTGCTGCGGGGCTGGCTGCGCCGGCCGGCGACCCGCAGGCTGATGGACCGGGTGACCGGTGCGGTCGTGGTGGGCTTCGGCGTGAAGCTGGCGCTGGGCGACTGACCGGGGGCCCGCCGGCGGGGCCCGGGGGCGGGGCCGAGGGGCGTCAGGAGGCCAGTCGCTGCAGGCCCGTCATGAGGTCGTCGGCGTTCATGCAGATGTGCAGGTCGACCTTGGCGTTCATGCGTAGCCAGAACGGCTCGGCGATGGACGGCACCGCGGCCTCGTCCGCGACGTCGATCACGGCGATCAGGGCGCGGTTCCCGTTGCGGGCGAAGAAGTAGGCCGCCTCGGGCTTGAGTTCGGCCAGTGCTTCGCGGAGGCCGTCCGCCATCTCTCCACTGGTGATGGCCTGGTTGGCGGTGGCCGTGTCGAGTTCGATTTCCAGCAGGGCGCGCATGGTCCCCGCTCCTTCCCCGGGCTCGGGGCGAGTCCGCAACTCCAATGTCCCGCCGCCCCGGTGGGCACGCAACGTCACGCTCAGGCGGCGTGGGTCCGCGACGGCCGCGCCTCCTCCGCACCGGTGCGGGCGCCGTCGTCCGCCGCGGCCCGGGCCGTGTCGTGGTGGATCGGTCCGTCGCCGGTGCTCAGCGGCAGGCAGCTGCCGCCGCGCCGGTGGGCGATGATCTCGGCGGCGACCGAGACCGCCGTCTCCTCGGGGGTGCGCGAGCCCAGGTCGAGGCCGATGGGGGAGCGCAGCCGGGCCAGTTCGGCCTCGGTGAGCCCGACCTCGCGCAGCTTCGCCTCGCGGTCCCGGTGGGTGCGGCGCGAGCCCATCGCGCCGACGTAGCCGACCGGCAGTCGCAGGGCGCGTTCGAGCAGCGGGATGTCGAACTTGGCGTCGTGGGTGAGCACGCAGAGCACGGTGCGTCCGTCGATCCGGCCGAGCTGGGAGTCCAGGTACCGGTGCGGCCAGTCGACGACGACCTCGTCGGCCTCCGGGAAGCGGCGGGTGGTGGCGAAGACGGGCCGGGCGTCGCAGACGGTGACGTGGTAGCCGAGGAACTTGCCGATCCGTACCACCGCAGCCGCGAAGTCGATCGCCCCGAACACCAGCATCCGCGGCGGGGGCACGTAGGACTCGACGAAGCAGGTGACGGTGCCCAGCTCGTGCTCGTCGCAGGGGCGCCCGTCCAGGCCGAGGACGAGCCGGCCGGTGCGTCCGGCCTCCAGCATCGCCCGGGCCTGCGCGACGATCGCCCGCTCCAGCCCGCCGACGGTGGACGGCCCGACGGACAGCGCCCCGGAGAGGCCGTCGGCGGTGACCGCGAGGGTGGCGCCGAGCAGCGCGGCCGGTCCGGCGATCACCCGCACCAGCGCGACCGGTGTCCCGGCGGCGATGTGGGCGATCCCCGCGTCCAGTCCGGCGTCGGCCCCCGGCACGACCGGCTGGACGAACACGTCCAGGACTCCGCCGCAGGTCAGGCCGACCGCGAAGGCGTCCTCGTCGCTGAAGCCGAAGCGTTCCAGCACCGGCTCGCCGCTCTCGATCGCGGCCTGGCACAGCTCGTACACCGCGCCCTCGACGCAGCCGCCGGAGACGCTGCCGATCGCCTCGCCGCCCGCGTCCACGGCCAGCGCCGCCCCGGGATCGCGCGGTGCGCTGCCGGAGACGCCGACCACGGTGGCCACGGCGAACGCACGCCCGGCCGCGTGCCAGGCCTGCAGCTGCTCGGCGATGTCCTGCATGGCGGAGGCTCCTTACACGGTTCGACAGTAGCGGTGGACGCCGCCGTACGGGAAACGATCCCGTACGGCGGCGGTGTTGCGAGGGGCCGGTCGCACCCACGGAACCGGCGGGGCCGGCCGCGAAACGGGGCCGGCGGGCCGGCTAGTGCACGCCGAGCCAGGACTTGATCGGCGTGAGCGCGAAGTACAGCACGAACACCCCGGTGAGGATCCACATCAGCGCCCCGGGCTCGCGCCAGCGCCCGACCCCGGCCTTGATCACCGTGTACGAGATGACGCCGGCCGCGACGCCCGCGGTGATGCTGTACGTGAACGGCATCAGTGCGCAGGTGAGGAAGGCCGGGATGGCCACCTCGCGGTCGGACCAGTCGATGTGCCGGGCCTGGCTCATCATCATCGAGCCGATCACGACCAGGGCGGCGGAGGCCACCTCGACCGGGACGATGCCGGCGATCGGCGAGAAGAACAGCATCAGCGCGAACAGCCCGCCGGTGACGGTGGACGCGAGGCCGGTGCGGGCGCCGTCGCCGACGCCGGTCGCGGACTCGACGAAGACGGTCTGGCCGGAGGCGCCCGCCAGGCCGCCGACCGCGCCGCCGGCGCCGTCGATGAACAGCGCCTTGGACAGACCGGGCATCCGGCCCTGCTTGTCGGCCAGTCCGGCCTCGGTGCCGACGCCGATGATGGTGGCCATCGCGTCGAAGAAGCCGGCCAGCACCAGGGTGAACACCGCGACCGAGGCGCTGATCGCGCCCATGCCCCGGGCGCCGAAGGCGCCGAACAGGTCGACGTGGCCGAACAGGCTGAAGTCGGGCGCGGAGACCGGGCTGCCGGGCCACACCGGCACGGAGTTCTTCCAGGCGTCGGCGGGTACGTGGGCGGCCTTGTTGACGATCACCGCGAGCACGGTGCCGCCGGCGATGCCGATCAGGATCGCGCCGCGGACGCCGCGGGCCATCAGGACGAAGATCGACAACAGCGTGACGCAGAAGACCAGGACCGGCCAGCCGGCCAGTTCGCCGGTCGGGCCGAGGGACAGCGGGGTGGGGCCGCCGGTGTGCATGAATCCGGCCTTGTAGAGGCCGATCACGGTGACGAACAGGCCGATGCCGATGGTGATGGCGTGCTTGAGCGGCAGCGGGATGCCATTCATGATCTTCTCGCGCAGTCCGGAGACCACCAGCAGCACGATCAGCAGGCCGTAGATCACGCACAGGCCCATGGCCTGCGCCCAGGTGGTGTGGGGGACGACCAGCGCGGAGACCGCGCCGGAGACCGAGAGGCCGGCGGCGAGGGCGAGCGGCACGTTGCCGACCACGCCCATCAGGATGGTGGTGACGGCCGCCGCCAGCGCGGTGGCGGTGGTCAGTGCGGCGTGGTCCAGCTTGACGCCGGTGACGTCCGCGCCGCTCAGGATGAGCGGGTTGAGCAGGATGATGTACGCCATCGCCATGAAGGTGGTGAGACCACCGCGGAGTTCGTTGGCGAGTGTCGAGCCGCGGGCCGAGATCTTGAAGTAGGCGTCCAGTGCGCTCGACGGGCGGGGGGCCGGGGACGACGGGTGGGTGTCGCCCCCGGCGGGTCTGTCTTCGGTGGTGCCGGGCTCCGTGGGGATCCTGGTCATGTCCACTCCCAAGTGTCAAAGGGGGTTGGGGTGGGCGAGCCGACCTGACTGCCGGTCAACGAAGCGGCGTAGGGGGACGCATCGACTCACTGGGGGGCACTCGAAATGAGGGGGAGTGCCGGCGGTGCTTGGAGGGTGGTGCGCACCGCTGCTGACCCCGGCGTGGGCAGGGCAGCGGGTGGGGGGTGGTGCCCCCGGGGCGGCGGGGAAGACGGTCGCCGCCCCGGGGAAGCGTGAACTGCCGGGATCAGCCGGGCTGTTCGGTGGTCAGGTGCTCCGGGCGGACCGGGATCCGGTTGAGCGCGAGACCGGTGGCGTTGCGGATGGCGGCCACGATGGACGGCGTCGCCGAGACGGTCGGCGCCTCACCGACCCCGCGCAGCCCGTACGGTGCGTGGGGGTCGGGAAGTTCGAGGACGTCCACCGGGATCGGCGGGGTGTCCAGGATGGTGGGGATCAGGTAGTCGGTGAAGGAGGCGTTGCGGACCTTGCCGTCCCGCACGATGATCTCCTCCATCACCGCGAGGCCGAGCGCCTGGGTGCAGCCGCCCTGGATCTGGCCGACCACGGAGAGCGGGTTGAGCGCCTTGCCGACGTCCTGGACGGCGGTGAGCTCGACCACCTTGACCAGGCCCAGCTCCACGTCCACGTCCACCACGGCGCGGTTGGCGCAGAAGGTGTACTGGACGTGGCCGAAGCCCTGGCCGGTCTCCTTGTCGAAGGGCTGGGTGGGCCGGTGGTGGTGCTCGCGGGTGAGGTCGATGGCCTCGTCGCCGAGCAGGTCCACCATGGAGACCAGGACGCCGGCGCTCTCCGAGACGACCTTGCCGCCGGCCAGCACGATGTCCTTGTGGCTCCAGCCGTAGCGCCGCCGGCCCTTGTCGATCAGCTCCCGCTTGACCGCCTCGGCGGCCAGCTTCACCGCACCGCCGGTCATGTACGTCTGGCGCGAGGCCGAGGTCGAACCGGCCGATCCCACCTCGGTGTTGGCCGGGTGGATGGTGACCTGCTCGACGCCCAGCTCGGTGCGGGCGATCTGGGCGTGCACGGTGACGCCGCCCTGGCCGACCTCGGCCATCGCGGTGTGCACCATCGCGACCGGCTCGCCGCCGATGACCTCCAGCCGCACCCGGGCCGTGGAGTAGTCGTCGAAGCCCTCGGAGAAGCCGACGTTCTTGATGCCGACCGAGTAGCCCACGCCGCGCACGATCCCCTCGCCGTGCGAGGTGTTGGACAGCGCGCCGGGCAGCGCACGGACGTCCAGGTGCTCGGTGTCCAGCGGCGGCGGCAGCGGCATCTCCTTGGCCCGGCGCAGCAGTTCGGCCACCGGAGCGGGCGAGTCGATCTGCTGGCCGGTGGGCATGAAGTCGCCCTCCGACATCGCGTTCAGCTGCCGCAACTCCACCGGGTCCATGCCCAGTTCGGCCGCCAGCTTGTCCATCTGCGACTCGTAGCCGAACGCCGCCTGGACCGCGCCGAAGCCGCGCATCGCCCCGCAGGACGGGTTGTTGCTGTAGAGCGCGATGGCGTGCATCCGGACGTTCGGGATGACGTACGGGCCGTGCCCGAGCGAGGCCGCGTTGCCGACCACGGCCGGCGAGGCGGAGGCGTAGGCGCCGCCGTCCAGCACGATCCGGCAGTCGGCGAAGACCAGCTTGCCGTCGCGGGTCGCGCCGTGCTCGTAGTGCATCCTCGCCGGGTGGCGGTGCACGTGGCCGTAGAAGGACTCGTCCCGGGAGTAGACGATCTTGACCGGCTTGCCGGTGTGCTGGGCCAGCAGGCAGGCGTGGATCTGCATCGAGATGTCCTCGCGGCCGCCGAAGGCGCCGCCGACGCCGGCCAGCGTGAGCCGGACCTTCTCCTCGGGCAGGTCCAGCACCGGGGCCATCTGCTCGCGGTCCACGTGCAGCCACTGGGTCGCGATGTAGAGGTCGATGCCGCCGTCCTCGGCGGGCACCGCCAGGCCGGACTCCGGCCCGAGGAAGGCCTGGTCCTGCATGCCGACCTCGTAGTCGCCGCTGACGATGACGTCCGCCAGGGCCCGTACCTCGTCGGTCACGCCGCCGCCGGAGACCAGCCGCTGCTCGTGGCAGATGTTGCCGTACGCGTGCGACTTGTACTCGTGCGGCTCGTGGACGTAGCCGTGCGTCTCCGGGTCGAGGCACTGCTCCTCGGTGACGATCGGGGTGAGCACCTCGTACTCGACCGCGATCTTCTTCACCGCGCGGCGGGCCGTCTCCGGGTGGTCGGCGGCGACCAGCGCGATCGCCTCGCCGTGGTACCGGATCTTGTCGATCGCCAGGGCCGGCTGGTCCTGGATCTCCAGGCCGTAGTACTTCGAGCCGGGGATGTCCTCGTGGGTCAGCACCGCGTACACGCCGGGCACCTTGAGCGCCTCGGAGATGTCCACCGAGAGGATGTTGGCGCGGGGGTGCGGCGAGCGCAGCGCCATGCCCCACAGCATGTCCTCGTGCCACATGTCCGAGGAGTAGGCGAACTCGCCCTTGACCTTCAGGTTGCCGTCCGGGCGCAGCGGCGAGCCGCCGATGCCGTCCTTGGACGCCTGGTTGATGTTCTGCAGGTTCTTCTGGCCCTGGATGGTCCTGGTGGTCATGCCGAACCCTTCCCGGCGCACTTGCGGGCCGAGGCGAGCCGCACCGCGTCCATGATCTTCTCGTAGCCGGTGCAGCGGCACAGGTTGCCGGACAGCGCCTCGCGGATGTCGTTGTCGCTCGGCTGGGCGTCGTGCTCCAGCAGGGCGTCGGTCTGCACCAGCAGGCCGGGGGTGCAGAAGCCGCACTGGACGGCGCCGGCGTCGATGAACGCCTGCTGGACCAGACCCAGTTCGCCGTTCTCCTCGCTCAGCCCCTCGACCGTGCGGACCTCGCGGTCCTGCACCTGGCCGGCCGCGACCAGGCAGGAGCAGACCGGGACGCCGTCCAGGTAGACCGTGCAGGAGCCGCACTCGCCCTGCTCGCAGGCGTTCTTCGAGCCCGGCAGGCCGACCCGCTCGCGCAGCACGTAGAGCAGGCTCTCGCCCTCCCACACGTCGTCGGCCTCGACGGGCTTGCCGTTGGCGGTGAAAGTGACCCTCATGCCGCGCTCCTGATCTGCTTGCCGTAGTCGTTCCAACACCAGGTGAGGGTGCGGCGGGCCATCACGGCCAGGGAGTGGCGCCGGTAGTCGGCGGTGCCCCGGACGTCGTCGATCGGCGAGGCCGCGTCCTTCACCAGCTCGCCGAACCGCTGGATCACCTCGGCGCCCAGCAGTTCGCCGGACTCCCAGAGCCCGCGCTCGGCGAGCACGCCCTGCAGGTACTCCTCGGCCTCGACGGCGCGGCGCGGCGTGGGGGCAGCCGAACCGATACCGGTGCCGACGGTGCCGTTCCTGGGGTGGAGGGCGAAGCCGAAGGCGCAGACCGCGATCACCATCGCGTTGCGGGTGCCGATCTTCGAGAACTGCTGCGGGCCGTCCGCCACCGGGATGTGCACCGCCCGGATCAGCTCGTCGGCCTCCAGGCTGTTGCGCTTCACGCCGACGTAGAACTCGTCGATCGGGATCATCCGGGTGCCGCGCACCGAGGCCGCCTCGACGAACACGTCCCGTCCGGCCGCCAGCAGCGCGGGGTGCGCGTCACCGGCCGGCGAGGCGCCGCCGAGGTTGCCGCCGACGCCGCCGCGGTTCCGGATCTGCGGCGAGCCGACGGTGTGGGCCGCCAGGGCGAGGCCGGGCAGCGGCCCGGACAGCTCGTCGATGATCCGGGTGTAGGGGACCGAGGCGCCGAGCTTGACGACGCTGCCGTCGTTGGACCATTCGGTGAGCTCGGTGATGCGGTTCAGATCGAGAATCGCGGATGGCCGGTGCACGTCGAAGTTCATCTCGACCATGACGTCCGTCCCGCCCGAGATGGGCAGTGCGGTCGGGTACTCAGCCTTCACCGCGAGTGCCTCGTCCCAGGTGGCGGGCCGAAGGAACTCCATGCGGGTGTCTCCTCAAGTCGTCGCCCGCCGGGTGTCCGGCGGCGTGTCGCCCAGTGAACCCCTGTGACGCGGCCCACTGGCAGTCACCGATGGCATGAAGCCCCGGCTGTGGTCCCGCCCGGCATCCTGTACGTTCCTCTAAGGAGCAGAATCTCGCAGCCCAGGTGTTCGCCGGGTGCTACCTACGACCGTAATCCGGCCGTGACGGACGGGCTACGGGCCCGTGATCCGGCCGCCCGCTGGTGCGTAACACCGAGCACGGATGTTCGGGCACACTGTGACCCCCGGACCGACGGTCCGGTGCCCCCTTCCCCCCGATCCCCCCGCCCGAACCCCCTGCCGATCCCCCCGCTCGACCCCCTGATCCCCCCTCTCGATCCCCTCGATCCAGCCCCTAAGGAGTCCGCGGATGCGTGTCCGTGACCTGCTCGCCCCCGGCGCCCCGCGACTGCGCCTGCTCGCGGCCGAGGAAGAGCTGGACCGGCAGGTCAGCGGCGTGATGACGACGGACCTGCAGGACCCCGGCCGCTACCTGCACGGCGGTGAGCTGGTGCTCACCGGCATGCTCTGGCGCACGGTCCCGGCCGACTCCGAACGCTTCGTGCGGACCCTCGCGGCCGGCGGCGCGGTCGCCCTCGCGGCCGGCGAGGCCGAGGTCGGCCCGGTGCCCGAGGACCTGGTCGAGGCCTGCCGCCGCCACCGGATGCCGCTGCTGGCCGTCCCCGACGACATCGCGTTCGGCACCGTCACCGAGTTCATCGGCCGTCAGGTCTCCGCCGACCGCGCCGCCGACCTCGCCGCCCTGGTCGACCGGCACCGGCTGCTCGTCTCGGCGGCCGGCGGCGGCGGGCTGGACGCGGTGCTCGACCTGCTCGGCGGCGACCTCGACCTCGACTGCTGGGTCCTCGCCCCCACCGGCGCGGTGATCGCCGGCCCCGCCGACCGGCTCTCCGCCGAGGACCGCGACCAGCTGGTGCGCGCCCACCTCGCCGCCCAGCGCCAGCGCCGCCGCCCCCCGCACCGGGTCCGTCTGGCCGCCGGCTCCTACTCGCTGCTGCCCGCCGCGGCCTCCGCCGAGCACGAGGTGCCGCTCGCCGACTGGATGCTCGCGGTCGCCGGCGACATCACCGAGTGGACCACCAAGCGCCAGCAGCTCGCCGAGAACCTGGCCCGGCTGGTCGCCGCCGAGCGCCACCGCCGCGACGAGGGACGCCGGCTGCGCCGCCGCCTCGCCGACGAGGTGCTCGCACTGCTGCGCCGCGACGCCGACCCGGCCGAGATCAGCCGCACCCTGTACGCCTCCTCGGCGATGGCCGCCCGCTACGAGGGCCCCGAGTCCAAGTCCCCGGCGGAGGACGCCTCCTGGCTGGTGCTCAGCGCCGAGGGCACCGGCCTGCCCGAGGGCAGTGTCCGGGCCGTCCTGGAGGAGGCGCTCGGCACCACCTCCGACCGCGCGCTGGTCGCCGGGACGGGCGCCGGCGCCGTCGTGGTGCTGCCGGCCCCGGACAGCCCGGTGCCCGCCGACGCCCTGCGCGACCTGCTCGCCCCGCTGGAGGCCGGGCTCGGCTCCGAGGGCCGGATCACCCTCGGGGTCTCCGCCCCCGCCTCCGAGGCCGGCGGCCTGCGCGGCGCCCTGGAGGAGGCTCGGCACGCCCGCCGGATCGCCGCCTCCCGGGTCGGCCGGGTCTGCGTCGCGGGCCCCGAGGAACTCGCCTCGCACGTCCTGCTGCTGGCGGCCGTCCCGGACGAGGTCCGCCGCGCGTTCCGCAGCCGGCTGCTGGACAAGGTGATCGCGTACGACATCGAGCACCAGGCGGACCTGGTCCGCACCCTGGAGGCCTTCCTGCGCTCGGACGGCTCCTGGACCCGCTGCGCCGCGCAGCTGCACGTCCACGTGAACACCCTGCGGTACCGGATAGGCCGGATCGAGGAACTGACCGGGCGTGACCTCTCCCGGCTGGAGGACCGGGTGGACTTCTACCTGGCGCTCGAACTGGCCTGACGGGGGCTCCGGCACGTGCGAGGGCCCGCCGCGATCGATGTCGCGGCGGGCCCTCGTCGTGCGGTCGCCGGGCGGTCCGGTCGTCCGGTGGTCGTGCGGTCGGCCGCTACTGGGCCGGGATGATCGAGGTCAGCCACTGGAAGGCGCCGGGGACCATCTTCTTCCACATCTCGGTGGTGTGCGGGCCGGTGCCCTCCTCGACCTGGACGGTGGTCGGGGCCTTGGCGGCGCCGCGGATCGCCTCGCCGTCCTCGTAGCCGTCGCCCTTGGCGCCGCTGATCAGCATGGCGACCTTCGGCGGCTGCTGGGCGGCCTTCAGGATGGTGACCGGGTTGTTGGCCTCGCGCAGCTTGGGGTCCTTGCCGACCAGCGAGTCCTTCTCGGTCGCCGGGTCGTTGTAGCCGGACATCGCGATGGCGGCGCGGTACCGGTTGGGGTGGGCCAGCGACAGCTTGGCCGCGCAGTGCGCACCGGCCGAGTAGCCGGCGATCGCCCAGCGGTCCGCGGACGGGTCGGCGCGGAAGTTGTCCAGCACCATCTGCGGGACGTCGCGGGTGATCCAGGCGTCGGCGTTGATCTTGCCGGGGATGTCGGTGCAGCCGGCGTCCTGGCTCTGGCCGAGCAGCAGGGTGCGCGGCGAGACCAGGATGAACGGGGCGACCTTGCCCTGCTGCATCAGCGGCTTGAGCTGCTCGGAGACCTTGAGCGTGCCGTACCAGGTGGAGGAGGAGCCCGGGAAGCCCGGGATCAGCTCGACCACGGGGAACTTCTTGTCCTTGAACGCCGGGTCGTTGTACTGCGGCGGCAGCCAGACCAGCACCTCGCCGTCGACGCCGGAGACCTGGCCCTTGAGGGTGGTCTTCTGCACGTCGTTGGGCACCGCCGGGTCGTTCACGCCGCCGAAGCTCTGCTTCACCTTCGGCGGTTCCTTGGCGGCGTCACCGCTCCCGCCCGCGCCGGCCGCGTCCGCCGGCGGCACCGGGGGCACCGCGCGGACGTGGTTGCCGGTGCCGAGCAGGTCGTCCCAGCTCCCGTAGATCAGGTTGGCGTTGTTGACCATCACGAAGACCATCAGCACGGCCGTGACCTGGCAGAACATGATCATGACGATCCGGGTGAGGGCCTTCACCGGCTGCGGGCCGCCGACCTTCCCCCAGAACAGCAACGCCACTGTGATGGACACCGGCACAAGGATGACGGTGAGGATGAGGAATGGCGTACCTGTCAGTTCCATCGCGTTCTCGTATCCGGGTCGCTCGCCGCCCGGGCCCCAGTCGCCCGAACGCACGTCAATGTCATCAGACGGGGAGAACCGGGGATCGGTTGCCGTCCGAATCTGTGCGGAACCTGAGAGGAACATCACGTTCGCGTGATGAACCCCATTCGGATCGGCGCCTAGTCTGTCATCCGGACGAAGGTCGTCCGGACCAGATGTTCAGCGAACTTCCAGGAAAGGTCCCCCGGGGCACCTTACCTCCCAGGGCGTTCCGGCCGCCGGGCGAGGCGGTGCGATCGCGCACGGGCGGGCCAGGGAGACTATGGGGATGAGCATCACCCGCTTTCGCCCGTCCCGACGCCTCTGGCCCGTGTGCGCCGTCCTGGCCCTCGCGGTCACGGCGGCCGGCTGCAGCAGTACCGGAGGCAGACGCGCCGAGGAGGCCCGCGCCAAGGCCGCGGCCGCCGGCGGCAGCGCCGTCACCACCCCGCGCTGGAAGGTCGCCATGGTGACCCACTCCGGGGCCGGCGACGCCTTCTGGGACACCGTGCGCAAGGGGGCCGAGCAGGCCGCCGCCAAGGACAACATCACCTTCCTGTACTCCAACGACGCGCAGACCCAGAACCAGGTCCAGCTCGTCCAGGCCGCCATCGACCAGAAGGTCGACGGCCTGCTGGTCACCCTCGCCAAGGGCGACGCCATGGCCGACGTCCTCGCCAAGGCCAAGGCCGCCGGCATCCCCGTCATCACCATCAACTCCGGCCAGGAGTACTCCCAGAAGTTCGGCGCGCTCACCCACATCGGCCAGGACGAGTCCACGGCCGGCCAGGCGGCCGGCGCCGAGCTGGCCAAGCGCGGGCGCAAGAACGTGCTCTGCGTCATCCACGAGCAGGGCAACGTCGGTCAGGAGCAGCGCTGCTCCGGCGCCCAGTCCAAGGCCGGCGGGTCCTTCCAGGTGCTCTACGTGAACGGCGTCGACATGCCCGACGCCCGCGCCGCGGTCTCCGCCAAGCTCCAGGCCGACCCGAGCATCGACACCGTGCTCACCCTCTCCGGCCCCATGGCGGCCACCGGTCTGCAGGCCATCCAGGACGCCCGCCGCCCCGTGGAGCTGGACACCTTCGACCTGGGACAGCAGGTGGTGGCCGGGCTCAAGTCCGGCAGCGTCGGCTTCGCCGTCGACCAGCAGCCCTACCTCCAGGGCTACGAGGGCGTCGACCTGCTCTGGCTCTACAAGTCCAACCTGGACATGCTCGGCGGGGGCAAGCCGGTCGAGACCGGCCCGCAGATCCTCACCAAGGAGAACGCCGACGCGCTCGCCGAGTACGTCGCGAGGGGGACCCGGTGAGCAGCTCGGACCTCCTCGCCCAGGACGGCCTGCTGCAGGACCGTCCGGCGGCCCTGCGGCGGCTCCTCGCCCGCCCGGAGCTGGGTTCGCTGATCGCCGCCGTCGCGGTGTTCGCGGTCTTCGCCGTCGCCGCCGGGCCCTTCCTGCGGCTCGGTTCGCTGGGCACCGTGCTCTACGCGGCGTCCACCATCGGCATCATGGCGGTGCCGGTCTCGCTGCTGATGATCGGCGGCGAGTTCGACCTCTCGGCCGGCGTGCTGGTCACCACCGCCGCGCTGACCTCCTCGATGGTCTCGTACCAGTTCACCGCGGTGACCTGGGTCGGCGTCGTGGTCTCGCTGGCGACCACGCTGGCGATCGGCTGGTTCAACGGCTGGATGCTCGGCCGCACCAGGCTGCCCAGCTTCATCGTCACCCTCGGCACCTTCCTGATGCTGACCGGCGCCAACCTGGGCGTCACCAAGGCGGTCTCGGGCACCGTCTCCACCAAGCCGATCGCCGACATGGAGGGCTTCGAGTCCTGTCGCTGGCTGTTCGCCTCCGAGGTCACCATCGGCGGACTGACCGTCAAGGCCACCGTGTGGTGGTGGCTGGGCCTGCTGGTGGTCGGCAGCTGGGTGCTGCTGCGCACCCGCTTCGGCAACTGGATCTTCGCCGTCGGCGGTGACGCGGACGCCGCCCGCGCGGTCGGCGTGCCGGTCGCCCGGACGAAGACCCTGCTGTACCTGGGCGTCGGCTTCTGCGCCTGGGTGCTGGGCCAGCACCTGCTGTTCTCCTTCGACACGGTGCAGTCCGGCGAGGGCGTCGGCAACGAGCTGATCTACATCGTGGCGGCCGTCATCGGCGGGTGCCTGATCACCGGCGGCTACGGCTCGGTGGTCGGTTCCGCGCTCGGTGCGCTGATCTTCGGCATGGCCAGCAAGGGGATCATCTACGCGGAGTGGAACCCGGACTGGTTCAAGTTCTTCCTCGGCGCGATGCTGCTGCTGGCCGCGCTGTTGAACGCCTACGTCAAGCGCCGGGCCGAGCGGGGGCCGCGATGAGCACCGAACACGTGACGAGCACCGAACCGGCGGGCACCGAACTGCTCTCCCTCGACGGCGTCGGCAAGAGCTACGGCACCGTCCGGGCGTTGCAGGACGTCTCGCTGACCCTGCGGACCGGCGAGATCAGCTGCGTGCTCGGCGACAACGGGGCCGGCAAGTCCACCCTGATCAAGATCATCTCGGGACTGCACCGGCACGACGCGGGCAGCTACACCGTGGGTGGCGAGGAGGTCGCCTTCGACTCCCCGCGCCAGGCCCTGGACCGCGGCATCGCCACCGTCTACCAGGATCTCGCCGTCGTCCCGCTGATGCCGGTCTGGCGCAACTTCTTCCTCGGCTCCGAGCGGGGCACGCGCCGCTGGGGCGGCCTGCGCCTGGACGCCGACGGCATGCGCGCCACCACCCGCGAGGCCCTCGCGAGGATGGGCATCGACCTGCACGACGTCGACCGGCCGATCGGCACCCTGTCCGGCGGCCAGCGGCAGTGCGTGGCGATCGCCCGCGCCGTGCACTTCGGCGCCAAGGTGCTGATCCTGGACGAGCCCACCGCCGCGCTCGGCGTCAAGCAGTCCGGAGTGGTGCTCAAGTACGTCACCGCGGCGCGCGACGCCGGGCTCGGGGTCGTGCTGATCACCCACAACCCGCACCACGCGTACCTGGTCGGCGACCACTTCACCCTGCTCAAGCGCGGCCGGATGGCGGGCAGCCACCCGCGCGCCGAGATCAGCCTGGAACAGCTCACCACCGAGATGGCCGGCGGCTCCGACCTCGCCGAGCTCTCGCACGAGCTGGCCCGTCCCTCCGTCCCCGACTCCCATGAGGAGCGTCCGCAGCCGTGACCAGCCCTCAAGGCAGCACCCGGCCGCCCGTCCTGCCCACCCTGCTCGGCCTCGGTCCGCGCGCCGAGCGCCGCCGCCGTGCCCTGCCCGCGGGGATACTGCGACTGCCCACCATCGGCGTCGACATCGGCGGCACCAAGGTGGTCGCCGGGGTGGTGGACGGCGAGGGCAAGGTGCTGGAGAAGCTGCGCACCGACACGCCGGACAAGAGCAAGAGCCCCAAGGTGGTCGAGGACGTCATCGTCGAGCTGGTGCTGCAGCTCTCCGACCGTCACGACGTCCACGCCGTCGGCATCGGCGCGGCCGGCTGGGTCGACGCCGACCGCTCCCGGGTGCTGTTCGCCCCGCACCTCAACTGGCGCAACGAGCCGCTGCAGCAGGCGCTCAGCGAGCGGCTGCGGTTCCCCGTGATCGTGGAGAACGACGCCAACGCGGCGGCCTGGGCCGAGTGGCGCTTCGGCGCCGGGCGCGGCGAGGACCACATGGTGATGCTCACCCTGGGCACCGGCATCGGCGGCGCGGTGGTCCGGGACGGCTACGTCGACCGCGGCAAGTACGGGCTGGCGGGCGAGTTCGGGCACATGCAGGTGCTGCCCGGCGGCCACCGCTGCCCGTGCGGCAACCGCGGCTGCTGGGAGCAGTACTCCTCCGGAAACGCGCTGGTGCGTGACGCGCGCGAACTGGTCGCCGAGGAGTCCCCGGTGGTGCAGCCGCTGCTGGCCCGGGCGGGCGGGACGGTCGAGGGCATCACCGGCCCGCTGGTCACCGAGGCCGCGCAGGACGGCGACCCGACCGCCATCGAGCTGCTGTACGAGGTCGGCACCTGGCTGGGCGTCGGCATCGCCAATCTGGCCGCCGGGCTGGACCCGGGCCGCTTCGTCATCGGCGGCGGCGTCTCCGAGGCCGGCGACCTGCTGCTCGGGCCGGCCCGCGACACCTTCCGCCGCACCCTCACCGGCCGCGGCTTCCGCCCGGAGGCCGCCATCGTGCACGCCGCCCTCGGCAACGAGGCCGGCCTGGTCGGCGCCGCCGACCTCGCCCGGCAGGTGGCCCGGCGCTTCCGCACCATCAAGCGGCGGCGGGTGGAGCGCAGCGCGCTGTAGTGCGCCGTGGTGGTGGGGGCTGCGGGGCGGTGGTGGGGGATGCCGGGTGCTGCCCGGGGGCGACAGAGTTCAGCGGACAGATGATGAAATCTGTTCGCTGAACTCTGTTTGCTGAACTTTGTCCGCTGAACTTTGTTCGCCGAACTCTGTCGTCCGTGCTTCCGTCTCGTCAACTACCCGCCGGTAGCGGCACCGTGTGGTTGTCGGATCATCCCTCCTGTGGAACAACTGAGTTGACGTCGACTCAGGAGGACTCGGATGAGGGCTCTGACCCGTCTGGCACCACCACTGCTGCTCACCACCGCACTGGTCTGGTCCACCGCGCTGCCGGCCGGGGCCGCGGCCCCGCCGCCGAAGGTGCCCGAGGCGGTCGGCTGGGGCGGAGCGGTGGCCACCGTCGACGCCGACGCCACCGCCGCCGGGATCGAGGTGCTGCGCAACGGCGGCAACGCCGTGGACGCGGCGATCGCCGCCGCGGCCGCCCTCGGGGTCACCGAGCCGTACTCCTCCGGCATCGGCGGCGGCGGGTACTTCGTCTACTACGACCACGCCACCGGCCGGGTGCACACCATCGACGGCCGGGAGACCGCCGGCCGCACCGCCGACACCGGGCTGTTCCTGGAGGACGGCAAGCCGCTGCCCTTCGCCGACGCCGTCACCAGCGGCCTCTCCGTCGGTGTCCCCGGCACCCCGGCCACCTGGGACGCCGCGCTCCGCCAGTGGGGCACCCGCTCGCTCGCCCGGGCCCTCGAACCCGCCGAGCGGATCGCCGACAACGGCTTCGTCGTGGACGAGACCTTCCGCGGCCAGACCGCCGACAACCAGGCCAGGTTCAAGGACTTCCCGGCCACCGCCGCGCTCTACCTGCCCGGCGGAAAGCCCCCCGAGGTCGGCAGCGTCCTGCGCAACCCGGACCTCGCCGCCACCTACCGGCTGCTCGCCAAGGACGGCGTGAAGGCCTTCTACCGGGGGAAGTTGGCCGAGGACGTCGTCAACACCCTGCAGCACCCGCCGGTCGACCCGGCCTCCGGCCGCAACGCCCGCCCCGGCAAGGTGGACGCCGCCGACCTCGCCGCCTACCGGGTCCGCGACCAGGCCCCCACCCACGTCGCCCACGGTGCCTACGACGTCTACTCGATGGCCCCGTCCAGCTCCGGCGGCACCACCGTCGGCGAGGCGCTGAACATCCTGGAGGACGGCGGCGACGTCTCTGCGTACAGCGGCACGCAGTACTACCACCACTTCCTGGAGGCCTCCCGGATCGCCTTCGCCGACCGCAACCGCTGGGTCGGCGACCCGGCCTCCGTCGACGTTCCCACCAGGCAACTGCTGTCCGAGCGCTACGCCGCCTCCAGGGCCTGCCTGATCAGCCCCGACCACGCGCTGACCAGCCCGCTCGCCCCCGGCGACCCGCGCCACCCGGCCGACTGCGCCGACACCGGCCAGGCCGTGGCCGAACCGTACGAGGGCCCCAACACGACCCATCTGACGGTCGCCGACCGCTGGGGCAACGTCGTCTCCTACACGCTCACCATCGAGCAGACCGGCGGCAGCGGCATCACCGTCCCCGGCCGCGGCTTCCTGCTCAACAACGAGCTGACCGACTTCGACTTCACCCCGCTCGCCCCCGGCGTCCCCGACCCCAACCTGCCGGGCCCGGGCAAGCGGCCGCGCTCGTCGATGTCGCCGACCGTCGTGCTGCGCGACGGCGAGCCCTTCCTCGCCACCGGCAGCCCCGGCGGCGCGACCATCATCACCACCACCCTGCAGGTGCTGCTCGGGCGGCTGGACCGCGGCCTGAGCCTGGAGCAGGCGATCGCCGCGCCGCGCGCCAGCCAGCGCAACACCGCCGCGACGCAGGCCGAGCCCGCCTTCCTGGCGCTGCCCGAGCGGGCCGGGCTGGAAGCGCTCGGGCACGCCTTCGCCGGCGTGGCGGAGATCGGCGCCGCCACGGGCGTGGAACGGCTGCCGGACGGGCGCTGGGTGGCCGCCGCCGAACCGGTGCGGCGCGGCGGCGGCTCGGCCGCGGTGGTCCGGCCCGCACGCTGACCCGGCCGTGCGAACGCCGACCGGTCGGTGGTGCGGCCGGTGACGCGGTGGCTCGGCCGGTGACCCGGTCGGCGGCCGCACGCCGGGGCCGTCCGGATTGTCAGTGCCGGACGGTATGTTCGGGGTGGGCCTCCCTCACGAGGGTCGGCCCGCCCCGTCAGCACCCCGCCAGCACCTCGTCAGCACCCCGTCCGTACCGAACCACCGGGAAGGCCGCCCGCCGTGACCGTCCGCATCGCCACCTGGAACATCAACTCCGTCACCGCGCGGCTGCCCAAGCTCCTGGAGTGGCTGGAGAGCGCCAAGCCCGACGTGCTCTGCCTCCAGGAGCTCAAGTGCGCGGCCGACGCCTTCCCGTACGACGAGGTCCGCGAGCTCGGCTACGAGACGGCCGCGCACGGCACCGGCCGCTGGAACGGCGTCGCCATCGTCTCCCGGCTCGGCCTGGAGGACGTCGTGCGCGACCTCCCCGGCCAGCCCGGCTACCTCGCCGACGGCGCCCTGCTGCCCGACGTCGAGCCGCGCGCCATCGCCGCCACCTGCGGCCCGGTCCGGGTCTGGTCGGTCTACGTGCCCAACGGCCGCGAGGTCGGCCACGCGCACTACCACTACAAGCTGGAGTGGCTGGAGGCGCTGCGCAAGGCCTCCGTCGAGGACGCCGCCGGCGCCCGTCCGTTCGCCGTCCTCGGGGACTTCAACATCGCCCCGTCCGACGAGGACGTCTTCGACGTCGCCGCCTTCGAGGGCCTCACCCACGTCACCCCGGTCGAGCGCGCCGCCCTGGAGGCCCTCGGCGAGATCGGCCTGCACGACGTCGTGCCGCGCCCGCTGAAGTACGACCGTCCGTACACCTACTGGGACTACCGCCAGCTGGCCTTCCCCAAGAACCGGGGCATGCGGATCGACCTCACGTACGCCAACAAGGCCTTCGCCGACGCCGTCACCGACAGCTACGTCGACCGCGAGGCCCGCAAGGGCAAGGGCACCTCGGACCACGCGCCGGTCGTGGTGGACCTCGACCTGTGAACACCCGATCGCCGGGGGCTGCCGGGCCGCCCGCCGGTGACCTCCGGTAGCGGCGCGGTAACCCGAACGGTCCTGAGCGCTGGCTGAGTGCGGGGCGGGTGCCTACCGTCGGTGAATGACCGGGTGCGGTTGATCGACCACGTGGACATGGGAGTCCCCGGCTGCGCCCGAGAATCCCGGAGGTTCCGGCATGCGCCCCATGCGTACGGCCGCCGCCGCCCTGATCGGCGCGACGGCGCTGACCGGCCTGACGGCCCCCCTCGCTTCCGCCAGGGACGGCTCGGCCTCGGTCAGCCCGTCCCAGGCCGCACCGGGCCAGACCGTGACGGTCACGGTCTCCTGCGAGAAGTCGGACAAGCCCGACGCCAAGACCATCACCGCCCACTCCGCCGCCTTCGAGGGCGGCCCGGCGACCCTCACCCTCGGCCAGGACGGCAAGCACACCGGTTCCGCCCGGTTGGCCTCCCAGCAGTCCGGGGACAGCAAGGTCGACGGCACCTGCCCGGACGGCGGCGCCTTCTCGACCACGGTGACCGTCGCCACGGTCACCTCCGTCACCCCCGCCACCCCCGCCACCCCCGACAAGAGTCTCGGCGACTGGGGCAAGGCGGCGGGGGAGTGGGCCGGCTCGCTCGGGCAGTCCGGCGCCGGCAGCCAGCAGGTCGCCCCGCACGGCGCCGTGCAGACCGGCCTCGGCGGCTCGGTCGCGGAGAACCCGGCGGAGCTGGCCGGTGGCCTCGCCCTGGTCGCGGGAGGCGTCGGCGGCTTCTGGCTGCTCCGGAGGCGCGGTGCCTGATGGCGTCCCCGATACCCCTGTGCCGCACCGCCGGACCCTGACGGGACCGGCGGTGCGGTGCGGTGTCGGGCGGTCCGCCGGGTCGGCAGGTCCGCCGGGTCCGCCGGGTCCGTAGTTCGGACGGGTCGCAGTTCGGGCGGGTCGAACGGCTCAGACGGTCCGGGGCTCCAGCGGCGCGACTCCGGTCCGCCGGGCGAGTCCGCTCCATTCGGTGGTGCCGTCCTCCTGGGCGCGTCCCTCCTCGTGCGCGAGCAGGCCGCTGGCCAGCAGGTACTGGGCCAGCACATAGGTGGCCATGATCCAGAACTGATGCCCCGGCAGCTCCCGCCACTTCGCCAGCTTGGTGGCGATCAGCGTGTCGGAGAGCAGGAACAGCGCCCCGCCCAGTCCGGTCCGCCAGCCCAGTCCGGCCGAGGTGACGGCCGTCGAGGTCAGCAGCAGGCTGTAGCCGGCCACCGGGACCCGCAGGTCCCCGAGGTCCGGCCAGAGCTGACCGACCAGCGCCACCCAGGCCGTCGCGTACGCGGCCGCGACGACGAGGGCGCGCCGGCGGTCGGTGAGTGCCCCGCGCTGGACGAACATCGTCACGTAGCAGACGTGTGCGGCGGCGAAGGAGCCCATGCCGGCCAGGAACGCGGGGTCGTTCTTCAGCTGGAGCAGCACGTCTCCGCCCGCGCTCAGCAGCAGCGCCGGTGCCAGCAGCTTCGGCGCCTCCCGCTCGGCGGTCCTGGCCGCCGCCACGCTGTGGGCCGCCAGCAGCGGCATCAGCGCCGGCTTGGTGGCGTTCTGCAGCACCGACGCGCCGGACAGGATCGAGCCGAGGTGCGCCGCCGAGGTGGCTGCGAATCCGCCCAGCAGGCCGCCGGCCGACCGCAGGCGTGCACCGAGGACGGCACGGGTGGTCGTACGAATGCTCATGTGCACCTCTTGGTGAATCGCTTGCGGGGCTCGCTCATGCCGGCGTGGCCTCCGGGGCTCGGGCGGTGGCGGATCCGTACCGGTGGTGGCGGGTCCGTACCGACCCTAAGGGAGCCGAACGGGGGCCGGAAGGGTAGGTTACCGGTGCGTAACCCGGGCGGCGTCGGGCGGGTGACGGCGCGGCCGGGGAGCGGTGGGCCGCGGAGCGGAGGGGCAGCGGCCGATTCCAGGGCTCTTGCGGAGACTTCCTCAGGAGGGCGGTTGCTGCCACCGGGTGACCCGGGCACCGTCTACTCTGGACTCCGACATGGATCAGCAGGAGTACGCGGTCGGTGCCACCCGGGTGGCGGCCGGTCGGCCGAACGGACGTACGGGCGGGGCAGGTCGGGGGACCGCCGCCGCCGTCCTCGCCGTACGCGAAGCCGCGCGGGCCGATGCGGCCGACGCCCTCGATGCCGCCGGCGCCGCCGACACCGCTGATGTGGAACCCGGGACCGGCGCCGCGGACGGTGCCGACGACGCACAGGCCGCCGGTGGCGCCCACGGTGCTGCCCGGGATGTCGCCCTCTCGCCCGACCCGGGGCTGCTGCGGCTGGCCCACTGGTTCGCGGCCGCGACCCCCGCCGCCGCCGACGACCTCTGCACCGCCTCCTTCGGTCTCTACCCCGCCCGCCACCTCGGCGCGCCGGCCGAGCCCGCCGACCCCGACGTCAGCTGGTGGCACGGACCCACCGCCCACGGCTTCGCGTCCGCGCGCTCCCGTGAGGGCCGCGCCGACGGCGGACTGCGCCGCGCCCGGCGCGACTCCGCCGAGCTGCCCGTCGTCCGGTCAGGCGCCAAGCCGGGCAGGCCCGGCAGGCACCGCAAGCCCGAGCGCATCCCGCTGATGCCGGAGGAAGCCGCGAGTGCGGGCCCGCCTCCGCCCGTGGTCGCGCAGGATCGTTCCGGCGAGGAGCTCCCCGCCGCCGAACGCCGGATCGCCGCCCGGCTGTTGCTGGCGCACCCGCTGGTCACCGCCTCCGGTCCGCACGCCGACGGCTTCCCGCTGATCCGCCGTCACCGCGACTGGCTGGCCGAACGCTTCGACACGCTGCTCGGTTACCGCCTCGACGTCGGCCCCTGGCACGCCCGGCTGTGCAAGGCCGGCCTCGGCCTCGGCGCCGCCCGCCGCCTCGAACACCCCGTCACCGGCGCGCCGTTCACCCCCGGCGGCTACGCCCAACTCACGCTCGCCCTGGCCCTGTTGGTCGACGCCCCCGAGCAGCTGGAGTACCGGAGGCTGCTCGACGCGATGCGGGCCGCCGCCCCCGGGCTGACCGCCGACCCGGCCGACCTCGACATGGCGCTGGCCGCGCTGGCCGGATGGCAGGTGCTCGGCGAGCTGCCGACCGCCCCCGCCGCCGATGCCCCTGCCGACCCCTCCGCCGACACCTTCGTCCTGACCGTGGACCGCGAACTCGCGCGCGCCGTCCCGGTCGGCCCGCCCGCCCTGGCCGCCGACGCCGCCGACCTCGTCCGCCGCGCCGCCGAGGCCGAACCCGCCACCGCCGTCCGCCGCCTCCTCGCCGAGACGCCCGCCGTCCTCGCCGCCGACCTCCCCGAGGACTGCCGCACCTGGCTGCACGAGCACCGGCTCAGCGGTCCCGCCGCGCTCGCCGACTTCCTCGGCCTGGAGACCGAACTGCGCGCCGAGGGCGTCGCCCTGCTCGACCCGGCCGCCGAACTCACCGACCTCGCCCTCCCCGGCGCCGGCACCCTCGCCCAGGCCACCCTGCTGCTGGTCGAGCGCCTGGTCGAGGAGGTCCGCCCGCTGCCCGCGGAGACCAGCGAGGGCGACGTGCCGATCGCCGACGCGCTGATAGACGGCGTCCTCGGCGACATCACCGACGAGTACGGCCTCCCGGCCCGCTACCTCTCCGACCGCACCGCCCTGCGTCGCGACGCCCTGGACCTCCTCCACCGGCTCGGCCTGATCACCCCGACCCCCCAGCCCAAGCGCCCGCCGACCTGGCACCTGCGCCCCCACGCCGCCCGCTTCGCCCCCGCCCCGGACCTCCAGCCCACCCCCGGCACCGGCCGCCACTCCCGCCCGGCCCCGTTCATCCCGTCGCCCCCGGGGCCCCGCGCCGGGCAGCGCGCGTAGCGCCCGCCCGGCGCCCTTCATCCGTCCGGCGGCCGGCACGGGCAGGGCGGTAGCGGTCGGCACGGTGCCGAGCAGGGGTCGGTGGGTGCCGGCCCGGTGCGACCGAGGCTTCCGTCCGGTTCCGGGGCCCGGCTACGTGGCCCGGTTACGGGGCCCGGCTACGTGGCCCGGTTACGGGGCCCGGCTATGGGGCCTGGCTACGGGGTGGGCGGATGGGGGCCGGCTGCGCGAGCGAGCGTGATGGCTTCGTCGACCTGGCGCCGGTCGTAGCCGCGGCGGACCAGGTCGAACTGCGGGCGGTCGGGGCGCCGCTGCGCCGGCAGTGCGAAGTACTCGTCGACCTGGGCCCGGTCGTAGCCCCGCCGGGCCACGTCGAAGCCTGAGCGCGGCGCTCGCCCGGCATCCGTCGGGCTGCCACTGCCCCGGAGTCCGTCCTCGACCATCTGTCCTCCCCCGACCGGAACGTTTCGGCCCAGCATGGCACGGTGCCGGCGGACGGCTGCCGTGGACGGCGGCTCCGTCACGGGGCCGGGAGGACGGGGGCCAGGAAGACGGAAGCACCGCGCCCGGACTGCGGGCGGCGGTGCTGGGAGCCGGGGTGCGATTACTTGCCGGCGGTGGCGGTGGCGCTGACGAGGGAGCCGTGTTCGACGGTTTCCACGGTGGCGCCGACGCCCAGGGTGCCGAGGGCGATGGAGGCGAGGACGGCGGTGCAGGCGAGCAGACGACGGTGCCGCTGCGGGAGCGGGAAGCGCGGTTCCTGGTAGGGCGCCTGAGGGCTGGCGTTCATGACCCGGAGGTTGCCATTGCGGCGTGAACGGTCGGTACGCGCGGGTGAAGTCCGGACGGGGGTTGGGCGTCGGTTGGCCGCGTACGCCCCACCCCTCCCGAGCGGGGCGTACGCGCTGGTCAGCGCCGTGTCGATCGATCGCCGACGGCGACCCGGGCGGTGACTCGGGCGCCGACCCGGGCGGTGACCCGGGTGGCGACTTCCCGGAGGCCGGCCGGGACGGCGGAGGGGTGTCCCGTCAGGCTGCGTGTTCCGCGTCAGGGCCGTGCGCGGTGGCGATGTAGTGGGAGAGGGCGACGCGGTTGCCGGTGAAGTCGTCGATCCGGGCGTCGAGTTCGGCGAGCTCGCCGCGCAGCGTGGCGAGCAGGTCCGGACAGGCCTCCAGGACCGGGACCGGGCCGGTGGCGCAGGGCAGCAGTTCCCCGATGACCCGGGTGGTCAGTCCGGCCGCCAGCAGGCTGCGGATCTGCCACACCCGTACGGTGTCCTCCTCGCCGTACTCGCGGTAGCCGGCCGTCGTGCGGGCGGGCCGGAGCAGGCCCTGCTCCTCGTAGTAGCGGAGCAGCCGGGTCGACACCCCGGTCAGGCTGGCGAGTTCTCCGATGCGCATGATCGGGCGAACGTCGCGGTCGGTCGGGGTGTTCCCGCCCGCCCGGCCCTCGCGGACGGGCTCTCGCGGACCGGCTCTCGCGGCCCGGCTCTCGCGGCCCGGCCCGCTCGGTCAGCCCTCGTCCAGGCCCTTGACGAACTCCATTACCACGCCGCGCAGTTCGGGCAGCGCCTCGACCACCGGCAGGTGCCCGCTGGAGAGGCGGACGTAGCGCGCGCCGGGGATGCCCTCGGCCAGCAGACGGTGCTGGGACGGGGGGACGAGCATGTCCTCGGCGGTGCCGACGACCAGGGTCGGCATGGCGATCGCGCCCAGCTCCGCCCGCACGTCGGCCTCGGCGGCGAGCCGGAACTGCTGGCGGAAGCCGTCCGACAGTGGGGACTTGAGTGCCTCCAGCAGCCCGGCGAGCTGTTCGGCGGGCAGGGCGTCCACCCAGGTCCCGCCGAGCACGACGGTGAGCACCAGGCGGGCGAGGTCGTCGGGCCGCTCGCCGAGGTCGACGATCAGCTCGGAGAGCAGCCGCATCCGGGCCGAGCCGCCGGCCACGCCGGCGAGCAGCAGCAGCGAACGGACCCGCTCGGGGTGGCGGGTGGCGATCCGGACGGCGACGGCGGCGCCGAGCGAGTAGCCCGCCAGGTCGAAGGTGTCCAGGCCCTCCGCGTCGGCGGTCGCGACCAGCCGCTCGGCCAAGTCGTCCAGGGTGGGGCCGCCGGGTTCGAACGGGCTGTCGCCGGAGCCGGGGTAGTCGGGGGCGACGACGGTGCGGTGGACGGCCAGGTCGGGCAGCAGCGGGCCCCAGTTGTCGCGGGCGCTGCCGCCGGCGCCGTGCGCGAGCAGCAGGCCGGGGCCGGAGCCCTGGACGATCCGGGCGAGCGGGGCGGGGGTGGACGGCATGACGGCGCTCCTTGGTGGGCGGTGGATTCCTTCGACAGCGAGGACGGTAGGTGTTCACACCGGTGGGAAGGTCAAGCGCGGGCACCGGACCGGCGCCGGGGGACCGCGCCGTACGCCCGGGGGCGCGCGGTACGCCGGGAGGCGCGCCGGACGCGGGGGCGCGCCGGAAGCGGGCCGGCCGCCCCCGCCGTGGTTACGTACCGCGCAGGAACGCCTACGCTGGGAGCACGGAGCGCGGTTCGGGCACCGTACGAACGCTCTCCGCCGCCGGGGCGCCCACCGTGCCCGCGTCGGCCGCGCCGGTGTTGCCCCGGGCCGGGTGGTCGCCGAGGAGGTGCCAGGCCCCATGTCCGGAAACGCCGCGTCCGGCGGTGCCACGTCCGGCAGCGTTCCGTCCTTTGATGCCACGCCCGGTGATGCCGTGTCGGGCAGTGCCACGCCCGGTGATGCCACGTCCGGTGATGCGACGCCCGGTGACGCCAGGTCGGGGATCGTCAAGCCGCTGCCCGCCGAGTGGTTCGTCCCGCACGGCACCAACGCCGAGATGCGCTGGGAGGCGCTGCGCGACGCCGAGGGCCGGCCGACCGTCGGCCGGCACGTGCCGGTGGAGCGGTTCTTCGTCCGCAACCACACCGGCACCCCGCTGATCGACGCCGACACCTGGCGGCTGCGGCTGTTCGGCAGCGGTCTGCGCGGCGCCCCGACGGCCGAACGGCCCGTGGAGTTCGACCTGGCGGCGCTGCGGGCGCTGCCCGCGACCCGGATCAGTGCGGTGATCGAGTGCGCCGGGAACGGCCGTGACTACTTCCGCCGCCAGCAGGGCCGACGCGCTCCGGGCACCCCGTGGACGCTCGGTGCGATCGGCTCGGCGCTCTGGCGGGGCGTCCGGCTGGCCGAGGTGCTGCGGGCGGCCGGACTGACCGGCGAGGCGGTCGACGTGCTGCCGACGGGCCTGGACGCGCACTACGTCGTCGACGGCGTCGACCACGGCCCGGTGCGCCGCCCGCTGCCGATCGCCAAGGCGCTGGAGGACGCGCTGCTCGCGTACGAGATGAACGACGAGCCGCTGACCCCCGACCACGGTGCGCCGCTGCGGCTGGTGGTGCCCGGCTGGGTGGGCATCGCCTCGATCAAGTGGGTCGGCAGCATCGAGGTCGCCGACCACCCGCTCCACTCGCCGTGGAACACCGACTTCTACCGGATGTTCGGCCCCGACCACCCGCCGGGCGGCGGCGCGCCGCTCACCGCGCAGGTGGTCCGGAGCGCGTTCGAACTGGCCCGGGGCGCGGTGCTGGAGGCCGGTCGCGTCCACCGCTTGCACGGGCGCTCGTGGTCCGGCACGGCGGCGGTGCGCCGGGTCGAGGTGAGCACCGACGGCGGCCGGACCTGGCGGCGCGCCGTGCTGCACGGCGGGTCGCGTGCCGACGACTGGACGCGCTGGAGCTTCGACTGGCGCCCCGGGCGGCCCGGCCGGTACGAGCTGCGCGCCCGCGCGACGGACCGCCGGGGCAACGGCCAGCCCGAGCGGGCGGTCCTCAACCGGGAGGGCTACCTGTTCGGCGCGGTGGTGGCCCACCCCGTGACGGTGGTCTGACCGCGCGCTTCGGCTGCCCGGTCCGGCCGCGCCCGTGCCCGTGCCCGTGCCCGTGCCCGCTCCCGGGCTCGGAGCGCCGACCCGACCCGCCTGAGGGTCGGTCGGCGGTCCGGCCAGGGCCGGGCGGGAATCAGCCGGTGGACTGGACCTCGTACGGGGCCGGGTACTGCGTCTCGTACGGGGTCAGCACCAGCCGCACCACGTCCTCCAGCCGCCGCCGGGCGTCCCCGAGGGTGGTGCGGCCGGTCACCCAGGCGGTCAGCTCGCCCTGCCAGGCATGGGCGACGATGTGCCGCACCAGGTCGCTGGACGCGGCCGGCACGTCGGCCGTCACCGCCTGTAGAGCGGTGCTGTCGGCCCGGGCCATGCCCTGCAGCGCCTCGCTGGCGAACGGATCGGTGGAGGCGGCGACGGCCACCCGTAGCCGGGCGAGTTCGGGCTGCCGCTGGTAGGCCCGCATCCCGCCCCGGACGAACCGGACCGCCCGGTCGGTGTCCCCCAGCCCGGCCCGTGGCCCGCGCAGCTCGGCCACCAGGTCGGCCAGCAGCAGGCGGTGCCACTCGGCGATCGCCGCCGCCAGGAGGTGGTCCTTGGACGAGAAGTAGCGGTACGCCGTCCCCAGGGCGACTCCGGACCGCTCGCAGACCTGCTTCATCTGCAGCCGCTCGACGCCGATCTCGTTCACCAGGGCGAGCGCGGCCGCGATCAGGCTTTCGCGGCGTTCGAGCTGACGCGGAGACATCGCCTCCACCGGCCGTGGTGACAGGTCAACCTTGGTCACCCGCACCATGATACGGGCCGGGGCCGCTCAGGAGTATGACGCCGACCGGCCCCCTTCCGTTCGCCCAGGGGTCACCCGGGTGCGGCAGGGCCGGGGCCCGTCTTCAAACCCTCGCCTGCGGGGCGGCGTTGGGGCCCTAGTCCTGCCGGCGGATCAGCGCTTCCTGGACGGCCGAGGCGACCAGTCGGCCGTCCCGGTCGTAGAACTCGCCGATGGCCAGTCCGCGGCCGTCCGAGGAGGACGGGCTGCGCTGGGCGAACAGCAGCCACTCGTCGGCCCGGAACGGGCGGTGGAACCACATCGCGTGGTCCAGGGAGGCCATCAGCAGTGTCGGCGGCTCGGTGCGCTGGAAGAAGTTCGGCTGCTCGTCCAGCCCGGCGGTCGAGGCCAGGGTGAGGTCCGACAGGTAGGCCAGCGCGCCGGCGTGCAGCAGCGGGTCGCCGTCCGGCAGCCGGGAGGCGGTGCGCATCCAGACGAAGTGCTGGAGCAGCCCGGGGACGGACGGCGGCACCCCGGGAGCGCCCGGCGGGACGAAGCGGACGTCGAGGTCGCGGAAGCCGCCGGTGAGGGCGACCGTCCGGCGGACCTCCTCGGGCGCGTTGGCGACGGCGTCCGGCAGCGACTCGGGGCCGGGCAGCGGCGGCATCTCGCGGTGGCGGTCGGCGCCCGGCTCGGGGTGCTTGAGGGAGACGGTGAGCGAGAAGATCTCGTTCCGCTTCTGCACCGCCGTCACCCGGCGGGTGGTGTACGAGACGCCCTCGCGCACCCGCTCGACCACGTAGTCGATCGGGCGGGTCGGGGTGCCCGGCAGCAGGAAGTAGCCGTGCAGCGAGTGCACCGGGCGGCGGTCCTCGCAGGTGCGCCCGGCGGCGACGATCGCCTGTGCGGCGACGTGGCCGCCGAAGGCGCGCATCGGGGCACCGGCGTGGCAGTAGCCCCGGAACGTGTTCTCGTCCAGCTGCTCCAGCTCCAGCAGCTCGGCGAACGGGGAGGTCGGTCGGGTGTCCGGGGCGGCCGGGGCGGGCGGTGCGGTCAGGTCGGTCACGAGGTCATAGTGGCAGAAGCCAACCGTGCCGTGGTGTGACCTGGATAACTCGGCCGACCCCGAAGGCGGTGTAGAACACGTTCCAGTCCGGCCGTGCCCCGCCGGACTGTCAGACCCCTCACCTAGCGTGTTCGCCATGACGCAATCCGCACACGCGTACGCCTATCTGCGTCCGTCGGCCGTCCTGGACGGCGCCGACGGCCGGCGCCTCGACCTGGCCACCTCCGGCGGCGCCACCCCGCTCGGCGCCACCGCCAACCCGCGCTTCTTCGCGGGCTTCCTGGCCGATCCGGCGCCGGCCGCCGCGGCGCTGCTCGCGGTCGCGGACGTCGCCGCCGCGCGCTACCACCAGCCGCAGCTGCGGGCCTCGCTCGACCCGGTGGTGACGGCCAACGGGGACCGGCTGCGCTTCGAGTCCTTCTCCGGCTGCTGCGGCGTCTACGCCCGGCTCGACGTGCTGCAGGCCGGGCTCGACGGCGGCGAGATCGGGCACGGCACCACCAACGTGGACGTCAACAACCCGCTGCGCGAGGCGCTGACCAGGATCGGCCCCGCCGACCCGCTGCACCTCGCGGTCGGGCCGGACGCGCTGGAGGTCACGAGTTTCGACGGCCCGCTGGTCGAGAAGAAGGTGCCGCTGCCGGAGCGGTGGCTGCGCGGCTTCGCCGAGACCCAGGTCGTCGCAGCCGGGTTCGAGCTGCGCGCCGAACTGCCCGCTGCCGAGGCGGTGCGGTTCCTGCGCTCGCTGCCGCGCGGTGGGCGCGGCGGCGTCGGCTGGGTCGTCCCGGCCGGGCGGTCGCTGCGGCCGACCACCCGGCCGGTGCCCGGCGCGGTCTGCCTGCCCGGGCCCGAGCGGCTGGCGGCACTGCTGGGGGCGCCGGCCGGAGGCGGGGGGAGGGTGCTGCGGCACGCGCTCGCCCTGCGGGTGTACGCGCCGGTGGCCACCGGGGAGCCGACCGCCTCCGCCTGGGAGGTGGTGCTGCCCGGCATGCGGCTCACCCTGACGCTGTCGCCCGACGCCTCGCGGGGCTTCTCCGGCGAGGGCGGGGTGCTGGACGCGCTCGCCACCGGTACGGCCGAGCGGGACGCCGAGCTGGTGTCGGTCCTGCTCGCCTGGGAGCCGCGGATCGAGGTCGGGGACCTCGCCGAGCAGTCCGGTCTGAGCCCCGAGCGGGTGCGCGCGGCGCTCACCAGGCTCGGCACCGGCGGGCAGATCGGGTACGACACCGCCGAAGCCGCGTACTTCCACCGTCAGCTCCCCTACGAGGCCGGGCACGCCGAGGCCGCCAACCCGCGGCTGCGGGCGGCCCGGGCGCTGGTCGAGGCGGGAGCGGTGCGACTGGAGGAGGGCGGCGCGACGGCCGTGGTCACGGTCGACGACCACATCCAGCGGGTCCGGACGGACGAGGCGGGGCGGACCGGCTGCACCTGCCTGTGGTGGGGCAAGTACCGCGGCGGGCGCGGGCCGTGCAAGCACGCGCTCGCGGTCGGGATGGTGCGGGCGTCGCAGGTGGCGCAGCCGGCGGGGGCGCAGGCCGCGGAGACGCAGGGGGCCGGAGCGTGAGGACGACCACGGACACCGGGCGGCCGGGCCCGGTCGAGGAACTGCTCACCACCGTGCGGTCCGGGCGGTCGGCGCGGATACCGGAGCTGCTGGCCGGGCTGGACGCCGCGCAACGGCGGGCCTGCCTGCCCGGGCTCAAGGAACTGCGCAAGGAGCTGCGCCAGGACTGGTCGCAGGACGCGGCCGAGACCAAGGGTCGACTGCTGGTGGCCGGGGCCGCCTGCCACGCCGGCCCGGCCGGCGCCGCCGTCTGGCTGGGCGCCGCCGACCTCGGCGTCCGCGACTGGGCCCGCGACCCCGTGCTGAACGCGGTCGTCGAGGCCCAGCCCCAGGAGTGGCAGGTCGAGGTCGTCACCCGGCTGGCCGCCCGGCCGGCGCACCGGTGGGGCTGGTCGATGTACCCGCTCATCGAGGCGGTGGTCCGGCGCACCGGCTGCGCGGTGCCGCGCGGCGAGGCCTTCGTCCGGGCCTGGCTGAACCGCACCCTCGAAACCGGCGGCCCCCGTCCGACCCTGGCCGACAAGGCACGCACGGACCCCTTCGCCCCGGTGCTGCTCCCCGAGCTGTTCGAACTCGCCGACGTCGGCCACCCGCTGATGTCCCGGCTGAGCCCGCGCCCCGGCGACGTCTGGACGGAGGCGCTCGGCGAGCTGGCCGCGGCCGGGCTGCTGGACCGGGCGGCGGTGCTCGACCGCTGCGTGGCCCGGCTGCTGCGCGGGGGCAAACCGGCAGACCAGCGGGCCTTCCTGGACGTGCTGCGGGCGCTCGCCCCGACACCGGGGGAGTACGCGGCCCGGGTGCGGGACGTGGTGGCCCTGCTGGACGGGCCGTCGGTGATCGCCGGGCACGCCCAGGAGGTCCTCGCGGAGCTGGACGAGGCCGGGCTGATCGAGCCCGAGGTGCTCCACGAGGCCTCGGAGGTGGTGCTGTTCCGGACGGAGAAGAAGCTGGTGCGGGCCCAGCTCGGCCGGCTGGAGCGGGCCGCCCGGCGGGCCCCCGAGCGCTCCGGGCCGGTGGTGCTCGCGGCGGCCCGGGCGTTCGGCCACGCGGACCCGGGCATCCAGGAGCGGGCGCTGAACGTGGTGGCCCGTCACCTCGGGGCGGCGGGCGGGGAGGTGCTGCCGGAGCTGCGGTCCGCGGCCGAGGCCCTGAACCCGGTCCACCACCGCCGGGCGGGCGAACTGTTCGGCGCACCGGTCGGAAGCGGCGAGGACGACGCCCCGGACACCGGGTGGACCGAAGTCCTCCCGCCCGTCCCCGTGCCGAGCCCGCTGGGCGCGCCGCTCGCCTCGGCGGCCGAGCTCGCGGAGGAGCTGTCCGCCCTGCTCGCGTCCCGGGAGCCCGGCGTCGCGGCCTTCGAACGGGTGCTGGACGGGCTCGTCCGGCAGTCCCACCTCGACCGGGCCGCGCTGATCGAGGCCCTGGAACCGGTCCGGCGCGCGCACCCGTGGAGCGGCACCGACCAGTGGGGGGACTGCGAGCCCCGGGACGTCCTGTTCGTGGTGGCCGCGGTGGCGGGCGAGACGCCGCCGCACCGGCTCTGGGACGCCCTGCGCGGACGGGGCGGCTCCCCGCTGCGCGGCGCGCACGTCACCGTCCACGGCACCGTCATCGCCGCCCGGCTGGAGGAGGCGGCCTGGCAGGTGACCGCCACCCGGCCGCCGTACCTGCTGGCCACCCCGACGGACGCCACCGGCGCGCTGGACGCCGCCGTACTGGTCGAACGGCTCGCCGGGTACGAGGCGGCGGGCGTCGCGCCGGGGCAGGTCGACCTGTCCGCCGCCCTGCTGCGGGTCGGTGTGCGCACGGACGGGGCGGTGGTGAGGGCGGCGGACGCGCTCACCTCCCCGGCCGGACGCCGGCTGGCGCACTGGCTGCGCACCGGTGGCCTGCCCGGACAGCCGTCCGAGCGGGTCGTGTTCGCCCCCGGCCGGGGTGTGCGGCGGGCCAACGTGTACGGGGACCGCTGGTGGGAGGACGTCCAGCGGACCGCCGTCGCCCAGCCGGGCATCGGCACCGGGCCCGCAGGGCCGGACGGCGAGCGCCTCCGGCCCGAGCTGCGGGCCCTGTTGGAGGCCACCGAGCCCAGCGTCGCCCGCGCCCGCAAGGTGTACGACTGGAGCCGGCGGCCCCTGGCGCACTGGTTCGCGATGCTGCCCTGGCACCGGGAGGAGCTGGCCGCGCGCTGGCTCGACCCCTTCGCCGCGGGCGCCGACCGGGACGAGCGCGGCACCGGCCGCTACCTGCCGCTGCTCGCCGAGTCGGGCGGCCCGGCCGGGCCGGCGCTGCACCTCGCACTGGCGTACGGCCTGGGCGCCCGGTACGCCGAGGACCGGACGGCGGCGGTGGACGCGCTCCTGGTGCTCGCCGCGCGCGGGGAGCTCGACGGCGACCTGCTCGGGCGGGAGCTGGGTGGGCTGGTGGCCTGCGGTACGGTCCTGGCCACCCGGCTGGGCGCGGCGCTCACCCTGGCGGCGGAGACCGGTGCCCGGGCGACGGTGTGGTCGGTGCTCGGTCCGGCCCTGCCGGGTCTGCTGGGCGGGGCCGAACCGTCCCTGCGGGGGCTGGGCGACCTGGTCGCGCTGGCCGCCGACTGCGCCCGGCGCACCGGGGCCCGCGGGCCGCTGGCCGAGGTGACGGCGCTGGCGGAGCGCGCCGGGTCGAGCCGGTTGGTCAAGGAGGCCCGGGCACTGCGGGACGTCCTCGCGGGGTGAGGTGGGGGTGGGGGCGGCTCACGGCCGGCAGCCGACAGCCGACAGCAAACAGA